>NZ_JBHZBX010000006.1:0-288501 GCF_042755165.1 Nocardia sp. NPDC059177
ATCCCCGAAGACGCCGACCGTGACGCGATCTCGGAATCGATCTTCCGCATGGAGAAGTCGATTCAGGAGTATGTGCCCGGATACCGGTTGCTCAACGATCCGCAGTTCGATGATCCGTCTGTTGTTTCGGGTGGGTTGGCGAAGGTGTCGATCTTCGTCGAGGTCGAGGGTGCGGGTGATTTCCTGCCGCCGTATGCCGGCAATCTCGACATCATGACGGCCGCGGCCACCAAGGTCGGCGATGTGCTGGCCGATCAGATCCTCTCGGCTCGGGTGTAAGGAGCTTCCCCCATGGTCTATTCAGCAGATCTCGACATCCGCGTCACCGACACCTCCCTGCGTGACGGCTCACATCACAAACGCCACCAGTTCACCACCACCGAGGTCCGCGACATCGTCACCGCGCTCGACAGCGCGGGCGTGCCGGTCATCGAAGTCACCCACGGTGACGGACTGGGCGGTTCCTCGTTCAACTACGGGTTCTCCAAAACCCCCGAACAGGAACTGATCAAGGCGGCCGCCGAATCGGCGAAGAACGCCAAGATCGCCTTCCTGACGCTGCCCGGCGTCGGCATCAAGGAAGACATCAAGATCGCGCAGGACAACGGGGCATCGATCTGCCGCGTCGCCACACACTGCACCGAAGCCGATGTCTCGGTGCAGCACTTCGGGTACGCCCGCGAGCTGGGCCTCGAGACCGTCGGCTTCCTGATGATGTCGCACACCCAGCCACCCGAGGCGCTCGCCGCGCAGGCCCGCATCATGGCCGACGCGGGCTGCCAGTGCGTCTACGTCGTCGACTCGGCGGGTGTCCTTGTCCTGGAACAGGTCACCGACCGGGTGGCGGCCCTGGTCGCCGAACTCGGTGACGACGCCCAGGTCGGCTTCCACGGCCACGAGAACCTGGGCTTGGCCGTCGCGAACTCGGTGTACGCGGTCCGCGCGGGCGCCACCCAGATCGACGGTTCCGCCCGCCGCTTCGGCGCGGGCGCGGGCAACCTGCCCGTCGAGGCTTTCATCGGTGTGTGCGACAAGCTCGGCATCAGCACCGGCGTCGACTTCTTCGCCGTGACCGATGCCGCCGAGGACGTTGTCCGCCCGGCCATGCCGGCGGAATGCCTGCTCGACCGTCAGGCCCTCATGATGGGCTACGCGGGCGTGTACTCCAGCTTCCTGCGCCACGCCGAACGCCAAGCCGAGCGCTACGGCGTCTCCGCCGCGCGGATGCTCGTCCGGGCGGGCGAGCGCAAGCTGATCGGTGGGCAGGAGGACCAGCTCATCGACATCGCCCTGGAACTGCAGCGCGAAGCCGCTGTCACCGTGTGACCGCGGGCGCGACCCCGACCAGCCGCGCGCTGTCGTCCCAGAGGCGCGAGCCGAGGCCGTCGCGCCGCGCCGTGTCCGAGAGTTCCGGCGCGGTGAGACGACCACGGCGCAATGCGACCAGCACCCGGCCCGCGGGTGGTCCGGCCGCGCCGGAGGCCAAGTCCCCCAGGGCGTTTCCCGCCGCGTCCCGGGTGTTCATTTCGGGACGGAACCAGCGCAGCGGCGCACCGAGCGGGGTGCCCAGCGCCGACCAGGCCAGGCGTAACGGTGCGGCCAGGTCGCGGGCCAGGCCGGTACCGAAGACCTGACCCGGGTCGTAGGCGATCGTCGTGATGCGCCTGGCACGGAGGCCCGGGTCTGCCGCGAGGCTCAGCGCGGTCAGTACGGTGCACAGTTTCGCGGCGGTGTAGGCGTGCTGTCCGGCCCGCTTCGCGACGGCATCCCGGCCGGGGTCGCGGTCGGGATGCGCGAGCAGCTGCGCGTCGGCATGACGTGGCGTGGCCAGTCCGGCGCCGGTGGCCGGGTCGTAGGTGCCGCTGGTGGTGAGCACGATGCGGGCGCCGTCGGCCAGGGCGGGTAGGAGGAGCCGCAGCAGCAGGTAGTGGGCGAGGTGATCGACGGCGAAGGTCGTCTCGAAGCCGTCGACCGTGCGGCCGTCGGCGTCGGGCCGGATCACGCCCGCGTTCAGCACCAGCGCATCGATGCCCTGGTCACCGGTCTGCGCACGGACCTTCTCGGCGAAATCCCGGACGGAATCCAGACGGGCGAGGTCCAGGGGGAAGCCGGGTGCGGCGCGCGCGCCGATCAGCACCCGGGCGTCCGCGGCGAGGCGCCGGGCGGCGATCGCGCCGAATCCCGCACTGCCGCCGGTCATCACGATGGTGGTCATCACAGCCCCTTCCCGAGGGGATTATTTATTGAGCACGAACTCAGTATATCTCTTTACTGAGCTTCAGCTCAAGAAGTAATCTGGGCCGTATGACAACGCCCAGGCGCGGCAGGCCACCGTCCGGCGGCCGCGAGCAGATCCTCACCGCAACCTACGAACTGCTCCGCGATCCCGGCATCGCCCGCCTGACCACGCGCGAGATCGCCACGCGGGCAGGCGTTTCCGAGGGCAGCATCTTCTACCACTACGGCAGTCGCGACGGCCTGCTGTCCGCGGTGTTCGAGCAGGCCCTCACCCCGCTGATCGCCCTGCGCGAGCAGGGCATCGGCACGCGCGGCCTGCCCGAGACCCTGGACACCTTCACCGCGACCGTCGAGGAATTCCTGGAACGCGCGGTGATCGTGCTGTTCGCCGCGCAGGCCGATATCGATCTGCGCGGCGGGCTGCACGCCTTCCTCGCCGCCGATCCGGACCGCAGGCCGCAGCGCGGGATCGCGCTCGTGGGCGATCACCTCGCCGACCTGCAGGCGGCCGGTCGCATCCGCGCCGGAATCGATGTCCACACCGCCGCGTTCCTGCTGGTGAGCAGCTGTTTCTTCCGGGTGGGTCAGCCCTGGCTGATCGGTGCGGCGCCGGTGCCGTCCCGCGCTGCGGTCCTCGACACCTTCCTGACGATGCTCGCCCCCTGAGCGGTCAGCGGCGGTGCATCGACTCCTCGTTCTCGTAGCCGAGGGTCACATCGTGGGTGATCTCGCCGCGGGTCACCGACACCTGGCTGGCGACCGGCGGATACCCGCGAGCCACCACGGTGTACTCGCCTTCGGGCAGATCGGGGACCAGGTAGCGGCCCGTGTCGTCGGTGCGGGCGGTGGCCGCCGGGTCGCCACCGGCGTCGAGGACGGTGATCTGCACGTCGGCGACCGGGCGATCGCCGTCCACCCAGGCCGAACCGACCAGGATCGCCATCGGCTCGAGATCGATGTCGTGGTGCAGCGAGCCGGTGTCGGGCACCATCAGCGCCACCGCGGCGGGCCGCATGTGGTCGGCCACCGCGACCAGGGTGTAGGTGCCGCTGACGACATCGCGGCACACATACACCCCGTCCTCGCCGGTGATCGCCGCCCCGACCACATCGCCCTCGGCGTCGGTGAGCGTGATCGTCGCCCCGAGCAGCGGTTCGCCGCGGCGCGCCGACCGCACGATGCCGGTGAGTTCCCCCGCGCCGATCAGCATCAGGTCCACGTGCTGGGCCCGCTCCCCCATCGACACGCTGACCGCCTCGGGCTGATGTCCCGGCGCGGCGGCGATGAGCACATAGTTGCCCGGTTCCGGCGCCTCGATGACGTAGGCGCCGTCGGCGTCACCGCTGCCCCGGGCCACCTGGTGTCCGTGCTGCTCGATCAGGGTGAGGATGGCGCCGGGCACCGGGCGCGCGTCGTCGCGGCGCAGCAGTCCCGCGATCACCCGGCCGGTGGCGGCGGGCCGCAGCTGACCCGCCATCTCCTGCGCGTCGTGCAGGCTCACATCGCGCAGCAGGGTGCTCTCGGCGTCCTCGCCGGGCACCGGATCCTCGCGCAGCGGAATCTCTTTCATGAACACCAGCACCAGGCACGCGACCACGGCCAGGTCGGCGGCGAGGAAGAACACGCCGTGCATCGCGTCGGTGAACCCGGTGAGGATGGGGATCCGTAGTTCGTCGGGCAGCGCGGCGATCCCGCTGGTGTTGCTCTGCAGGGCGGCCAGTTGTCCGGCGTCGAAGCCGGCGGGCAGCTGCCCGCCGAAGGCGCCCAGGATCGAACCGGGCAGCCGGTCGAACAGCACGGTCAGGAACACCGCGACGCCGAGGGTGCCGCCGAGCTGCCGGAAGAAGGTGGCCGCCGCGGTCGAGACACCCATCTCGGTGCGGCCCACCGCGTTCTGGGCGGCGATGACCAGTGTCTGCATGCAGCCGCCGAGCCCGACGCCGATGATCGTGCTGAAGGCCAGCGGCTGCCACAGCGGCCCGTCGAAGCTGACCCGGGCGAACAGCGCGCAACCGATCGCCAGGATCAGCGCACCCAGGACCGGCAGCACCTTGTAGCGACCGGTGGCCTTGGTGATCAGCCCGGACAGTTGCGAGCCGATCATGATGCCCAGCACCAGCGGCAGCATCAGCAGACCGGCCTCGGTCGGCGAGAAACCCCGCACGACCTGCAGATACTGCGGGACCATGGTGATCGCGCCGAACATCGAGACACCGACCAGGAACCCGCCCAGGATGGCGATGCTGAACGTCGAGCTGCGGAACAGGCGCAGCGGGATGAGCGCGGCGTCCTTCATCAGGTACTCGACCACCAGGAACAGCAGCAGACCCAGCACGCAGATGCCGTAGCAGAGCAGCGCCTTGCGCGAGGTCCAGCCCCACATCCGGCCCTGCTCGGCCACGATCAGCAACGGCACCACGCCGATGACGAGGGTCAGCGCGCCGAACCAGTCGATCCGGCTCGGCCGCCGCACATGCGCGACGTCGAGCACCTTGGCCACGACCAGGAACGCGACCACCCCGACCGGCACGTTCACCAGGAACACCCAGCGCCAGCCCTCGATGCCGCCGAGGCTCTCGTAGCCGGACAGGAAGCCGCCGACCACCGGCCCGAGCACGGTCGCGATGCCGAACACCATGAGGAAATAGCCCTGGTAGCGGACCCGTTCGCGGGCGGGCACGATATCGCCGACGATGGTGAACGCCAGCGACATCAACCCGCCTGCGCCGATCCCCTGGATCGCCCGGAACCCGGCGAGCTGATACATGGTGGTGGCGAAGCAGCAGGCCGCCGAGCCGAGCACGAACACCGCGATCGCGATCAGATAGAACGGTTTGCGCCCGTAGATGTCGGCGAGCTTGCCGTAGAGCGGGGTGGTGACGGTGGCGGTGATCAGGTATGCCGTTGTCGCCCATGCCTGTTCGTCGAACCCGTCCAGACTGTTCGCGATCCGCACGATCGCGACGCTGACGATGTTCTGGTCGAGCGCGGCGAGGAACACCCCGAGTAGCAGGCCGGACAGGATGGTGAGGGTCTGGCGGTGCGTGAGGCGTGGTTCGGCAACGACGGTATCGGTCATGGAGAAGCCCTGGTTCTGATCGGCTGGCAAGTGGGGGTCGATCATTCGGCCCACACGAGGGCCGACAACCCCGCTGCGAGGAAAACATTGCGCCGCGGGTGGAACTCTTCATGCACTGGTGCGCCGAGCTTACCCACGTCGCGTTCGCCGTCGACAGGGAGGGATCATGTGACCGCCGATTTCACCGCGGATAGACCGTTCGCGGCGCGCTGATCGCACCCTCGCGCACTGCCGCTTCAGCCACCGGGTCATCCGCGACATCAGCGCACCGCAGCGCAGGCAGCGGTGGCGACGGTGGCCGGGTGGAGTTGCGTTCGGTGACGGTGCGGCGACATGATGGCTCATCCGCCCCGCGATCCACAGTATCGAGGAATTCCTTTGTCCGACAACGACGAGTACGGCCGCAGCGCGCTCAATGCCGCCGTCGACGCGACCATCGTCGCGGTCCGCCGGATGTTCTACGTCCTGGGCGACGACATCGATCGCACCGAGGGCCCCATCGAGTTCACCTTCCACGACGGGTCCACCCTGCTGCTCGACGCGGGCGTCGACGGCGAGGAACTCCGGATCGCCGGTGCGCCCTGGCGCGATCCGTTCGAACCGCTGGTCGACCCGGTGAACATCGAATACGTCGCCATCTCGGGCAAATACACCGCCTTCGATGTCACCGACGAGGCGCCCTACGACATCCTCGCCGGCCGCCGGGTCGACGCGGTGTCGGTGGTGCCGCTGGCCGACGGCCGCCCCCGGGCGGCGACGCTGTACCTGGGCACCGGCCTGGTGAAGGCGGAGTCGATCGCCGACGAACTGATCGTCACGCTCGTCTCGGTGTGAGCGCGGCGCCCGGCCGCGACGACCGTGGGTTCCCGGCGCGCGGGCATCGCTCGAGGCAGCATGGGGCGCGTCGGTGTGGGTGTGGGTCGGGAAGGTGTGGGTGGCGTTGGAGCAGGTCAGGTGGCGGTCGGGCTGGGGTGTCGCGGCGGGATTGTTCGTCGCCGTCTTCGTGCTGGTACCAGCGACTTTCGCGGTGCAGCACGCGTGGCACGTACCGGCGCCACGGCCGATCGCGTTCGCCGAACTCGAACCCATCGCGACCTCGTTCTGGCTCAGCTGGGCACTGACCCTGGCCACGCTGCTGGTCCCGGCCGTGGCGCTGGCGCTGCTGCCGCCCGCCCGGCCCATCGCCCTGGGCTACCTGCTGACGACCACCGTGGTCGGCACGGTGTTGTGCGCGACCACGGTGGGTCTGGCGTTCAGCGGCCTCGATCCGGTGTGAGCAGGCCCTCCGCCACCATGGTCTCGGAGAGCTGGTCGATCACCGCGCCGCGGATCTGGCGGCGCTCGTTGGCCAGCGCGGTGGTGGTGCAGATCCCGAAGGCGCCCTGCTCGTCGTAGAGCACCGCCGCCCCCGCGGCGATCCCCTCGTCGCTGAGATGACTCTCCGCCTCGATACCCATATCGGTGCCGATCGGCATGCGCGAGAAGGTGATCGAGACATCGGTGTTGATGAAGCCGATGCCCTCGGTGCCCCAGTTGGTGACCAGGCTGGTCTGCTCGCCGGTCATGGCGGCGAAACAGAACGGCGAGGCCGCCTCGCCGGCGACGACCGGGATATTGCGCACCCACTTGCGTTTGCGGGTGTCGTTCTGGTGCTCGGTCATCTTCGGTGACCAGCCGTCGGCGTGCCCGTCGCTGCCGAACAGGTGCATGGCCTCCTCGATCCGGGCGAGCGCGCTCGGCGGGGGCAGCGGCCGAGCACGCTCGGCCTGCCACACCTCACCGGGGGGCTGGTTCGAGCGCTTGAGCAGCAGCGCGCTGCCCCTGGCCACCACCGCGCCGTCGGCGCGCAGCTCGATCGCCACCGAGCGGACCCGGTTGCCGTCCCGGATCACCTCGCCGGACACGGTCAGCGGCGCCGCCGGTACCGCCTTGTGCAGGTCGACGGTCAGGCGCGCGGGAACGAAATCGTCGGTGCAGTACCGCGATTCCACCTCGCGCGCCATCAACCCGCACACCGGCGGACCGGACAGGGTGCTCGGCGCCCAGAGACTCATCGAGAACGGGGTCGGCTGGAAAACTCCGTCTACGTGCGTGAAATACGCCGGGGAAGTACTCATTGCCACCCTTTCTTACACTGTAATACGCTCACGATAGAACGTGTTGCAGTGCCAGGGCAAGCTACTCGAGTTCACCCTCGGTCTCGAGGTAGACCTGGCGCAGCCGATCCAGGGTCTCCTGCTCGGGGTGCTCCCAGAGCTTGCGCTCGGCCGCCTCGAGCAACCGTTCGGCGATGCCGTGCAGCGCCCACGGGTTGGACTGCTCCATGAACTTGCGGTTCACCTCGTCGAAGACGTAGCTCTCGGTGAGCTTCTCGTACATCCAGTCGGCGACCACGTTCGTGGTGGCGTCGTAGCCGAACAGGTAGTCGACGGTGGCGGCCATCTCGAAGGCACCCTTGTAGCCGTGCCTGCGCATCGCCTCGAGCCAGCGCGGGTTCACCACGCGGGCCCGGAACACCCGCGCGGTCTCCTCCGAGAGCGTGCGGGTGCGCACGGCATCGGGACGGGTGGAGTCGCCGATGTAGGCCTCGGGGTTCTTGCCGGTCAGCGCGCGCACGGTGGCGACCATGCCGCCGTGGTACTGGAAGTAGTCGTCGGAATCGGCGATGTCGTGTTCGCGGGTGTCGGTGTTCTTGGCCGCGACCGCGATGCGCCGGTAGGCGGTGCGCATGTCGTCGGCGGCGGGGGCACCGTCGAGGTCGCGGCCGTAGGCGTAGCCGCCCCAGGTGGTGTAGACCTGCGCGAGGTCGTCGTCGGTGCGCCAGCTCTTGGAGTCGATGAGCTGGAGCAGGCCCGCGCCGTAGGTGCCCGGCTTGGAACCGAAGATGCGGGTGGTGGCGCGGCGGGCGTCGCCGTGCTCGGCCAGGTCCGACTGGGCGTGCGCGCGCACATAGTTCGACTCGGCGGGCTCGTCCAGCTCGGCGACCAGGCGCACGGCGTCGTCGAGCAGGGCGAGCACGTGCGGGAAGGCGTCGCGGAAGAAACCGGAGATACGCACGGTGACGTCCACGCGCGGGCGGCCCAGTTCTTCCGGGGCGATCACCTCGAGGGAGGTGACGCGGCGGCTGGCCTCGTCCCAGATCGGCCGCACGCCCAGCAGCGCGAGGACCTCGGCGATGTCGTCGCCGGAGGTGCGCATGGCCGAGGTGCCCCACACCGACAGGCCGACCGACTTCGGGTATTCGCCGTGGTCGGCCAGGTAGCGGGCCAGCAGGGATTCCGCCATCGCCTGACCGGTCTCCCAGGCCAGCCGCGACGGGACGGCCTTGGGGTCGACGGAGTAGAAATTGCGGCCGGTGGGCAGCACGTTGATCAGGCCGCGCAGCGGGGAGCCACTGGGACCCGCGGGGATGAAACCGCCATCGAGGGCGTGCAGGACGCGGGCGATCTCGATGCCGGTGCCGCGCAGGCGGGGCACCACCTCGGTGGCGGCGAAGCGCAGGACGGTCCTGACCGCGTCGAGGCGGGCGCTGTCGGCAGGCGACAGGACGGCGCCGGTCGCGGCGGTTTTCGCGGCGGCGGTGGCCAGGATGGCGGTGGCGTACTCGCCGACGAGGGTGTCGACGGCATCGGCCGACCAGTCGGTGGCCTGCAGCGCGGCGAGGAGTTCGCGGGCGCGGGCCTCGACCACGTCGACCCGTTCGCGGGCTTCGTCACCGGCTTCGCTGAGGCCGAGGGCTTCGCGCAGGCCGGGGACGTTCTGCTCGCCGCCCCACAGCTGGCGCGCACGCAGCATGGCCAGCACCAGGTCGAGTTCGGTCTCGGCTTCGGGCGCCTGGCCGAGGATGTGCAGGCCGTCGCGGATCTGCACGTCCTTGATCTCGCAGAGCCAGCCGTCGACGTGCAGCAGCATGTCGTCGAAGACGTCTTCCTCGGGGCGTTCGGCCAGGCCGAGGTCGTGGTCCATCTTGGCCGCGCGCATGAGCGTCCAGATCTGCTGGCGGATGGCGGGCAGTTTGGCCGGGTCGAGGGCGGAGATGTTGGCGTGCTCGTCGAGCAGCTGCTCGAGGCGGGAGATGTCGCCGTAGCTCTCGGCGCGCGCCATCGGCGGGATGAGGTGGTCGACCAGGGTGGCGTGGGCGCGGCGCTTGGCCTGGGTACCCTCGCCGGGATCGTTGACCAGGAACGGGTAGATCAGCGGCAGGTCACCGAGGGCGGCGTCGGTGCCGCAGGAGGCGGACATACCGAGGGTCTTGCCGGGCAGCCATTCCAGGTTGCCGTGCTTGCCCAGGTGGACCATGGCGTCGGCGGCGAAACCGTCGGGCGCGGACAGCCAGCGGTAGGCGGCGAGGTAGTGGTGGCTCGGCGGCAGGTCGGGGTCGTGGTAGATGGCGACCGGGTTCTCGCCGAACCCGCGGGGCGGCTGCACCATCAGCACCACATTGCCGAATCGCAGTGCGGCGATGACGATCTCGCCGTCCTTGTCGGCCGAGCGGTCGACGTAGAGTTCGCCGGGCGGCGGGCCCCACGCCTGCACCACGGCCGCGCGCAGGTCTTCGGGCAGCGAGTCGAACCAGCGGGTGTAGGTGGCGGCGCCGATGCGGATCGGGTTGCCCTCCAGCTGTTCGGCCGAGAGCCAGTCGGGGTCCTGCCCGCCCGCGGCGATCAGGGCGTGGATGAGCGCGTCACCGTCGGCCTGGTCCAGGCCGGGGATCTCGCCGGGTTCGCCGAGGTCGTAGCCGGCCGCGCGCAGTTCGGTGAGCAGGCGGATGGCCGAGGCGGGGGTGTCGAGGCCGACGGCGTTGCCGATGCGGGCGTGCTTGGTCGGGTAGGCCGAGAGCATGACGGCGATGCGCTTGTCGGCGGCGGGGATATGGCGCAGGCGGGCGTGCCGCACCGCGATTCCGGCCACCCTGGCCGCGCGTTCGGCGTCGGGCACGTAGGTGGACAGGCCGTCCTCGTCGAATTCCTTGAACGAGAACGGGACCGTGATGATGCGGCCGTCGAACTCCGGCACCGCCACCTGGGTGGCCACATCCAGGGGGGACAGGCCGTCGTCGTTGTCCTCCCACTGGGCGCGGCCGCTGGTCAGGCACAGGCCCTGCAGGATCGGCACGTCCAAGGCGGCCAGCGCGGCCACGTCCCAGGCTTCGTCGTCGCCGCCCGCCGAGGCGGTGGCCGGCTTGCTGCCGCCCGCGGCGAGCACGGTGACCACGAGCGCGTCGGCGCGGCCGAGCAGAGCCAGCAGTTCCGGTTCGGCGGTGCGCAGGGAGGCGCAGTAGACCGGCAGCGCGCGGGCGCCCTTGGCCTCGATGGCGGTGCACAGGGCGTCGATGTAGCCGGTGTTGCCTGCCAGGTGCTGAGCCCGGTAGTAGACGACCGCGACGGTCGGGGCGTGTGGTTCGAGGATGCGGGCCGAGCGTTCGAGTTCGCCCCAGCTCGGCAGCTGCACGGGCGGCTCGAAGCCGTGGCCGGTGAGCAGCACCGTGTCGGACAGGAAGTGGTGCAGCTGGCGCAGATTCTCCGCGCCGCCCGCGGCCAGGTAGTTGTGCGCGTCGGCGGCGACACCCACCGGCACGGTCGAGCACTCCATCAGTTCGGCGTCGGGCGCGATCTCGCCGCCGAGGGCTACCATCGGCACTCCGCTCGCGCGGACCGCGTCGAGGCCGTCCTCCCAGGCGCGTTTGCCGCCGAGGATGCGCACAATCACCAGGTCGGCGCCGTCGAGCAGCCCCGGCAGGTCCGCCACCAGCAGCCGGGCGGGGTTGCCCCACCGGTACTCGGCGCCGCTCGCGCGCGCGCTCAGCAGATCGGTGTCGGAGGTGGACAGCAGCAGGATCACAGGGTGAGACCTTCCTCGGGTGACGCGCCCAACAGGGTGGTTGTCGTGTGCTCGCCGGAGAGGGTCTGGCTGTTCACAGTGGCGCGACCGCACCGGAATTCCACCGGTTTCCTCGACGCCCGCCGAGCAAGCCGATCGTACTGGCAGCACTCACACCGCAACTTTCCAGCCCGCGTCCCCTTGCTGGACAGGCGTTCACCAGGCCATGGTGGCGGGCATCGCCCGAGAGCGCGCCGCCACCACGGCCTGGTGATCTTGATCAGGGTGTGCGACGCGGGGTGGTGTCCCCGGCGGCGACGGCGGTGGTGACCTCGCCGAGGGCGCGGCGGATCATTGTCCCGTAGTCGTCGTCGGCGAGGGTGTCGATGCGGGCGCGGGCGGCGTCGAGGTGGTGGTCGGCGGCCGGGAAGGCGCCGAGGCGGCGGAAGTTGTCGGCGAGGTTGAGGTGCAGGGAGGGGTAGAAGCCCGCGACCTGCAGGCCCGCGTGGTACTCGGTGAGACGGTGGTCGGTCAGGGTGTCGGCGGCGTCGAGGGCACGGATGTCCCAGGTGAGGGCCTCGGCCGGGTGGTCGTACATGTCGGCCAGGTAGTGGGCGAGGGCGCAGCGGTGCAGCGGGTCACCCGCCGGACCGATCTCCGACCACAGGGCGACCAGCTCGGCGCGGGCGGAATCGGCGCTGCCCGAACGGAATTCGGTCACCGCATCGGTGATCCGGGCCATCACGGAATCGGAGGTGGAGGTGTTCATCGATTTCCCTTTCGATTGGTGGGGTGGGTGCTTCCATCACGCGGGGTGCGGTTCGCGCACGCCGCGAGGCGGACTGCTCAGCGCGGCACCGTGGTCAGCGTTGATGGGTGGGTGCTTCCATCTCGCGGGTGCGATTCAGGCACGCGGGCGAGGCGGACTGCTCAGCGCGGCACCGTGGTCAGCGTTGATGGGTCGGTGCTTCCACTACGCCGGGTGCGGTTCACGCACGCGGCGAGGATGGCTGCGCGCGGCACGGTGGTCAGCGTCGATCGGACGATGACGAGGTGCCGGGTCGTTGGGTGGGGTGACCGCGCAGTGGGTCGTTGCGGCGGGGCTGATGCCGTGCCGGGTCGTGCGTCGACGCCAGGCCACACCAGGTACCCCAGGTCGGCCGCAGCGCGCAGACATTGGCCAGAGGCGCGGGACGGCGGCGTTGGGCGCGACCGGTTGGGTGGCGTTCGGGTCGGCTATCCGGCCGGGGTTTCGGGGCGGCGGGGCATGGTCAGGGTGAGGAGGGTGCCGTCGTCGGCGGAGCGGATGCGGACCGGCTGGTCGGGGGCGATGAGGTCGAGCATCAGGTCCGGGCCCACTGCGCCGGCGACCGCCGGGTACAGGGTGGTGACGGCGAAGTGGATTGTCATGGCCGGACCGGTGACGGTGGCGGTGAGGGTCCGGTCGACGCTGTCGTCGGTGATCCGGAGGCGACCGGCCGGCTCGACGCCCACCGTGACGGTGGCCGCCTGCGCCGACTCGAGTGCGCTCAGCAACGCGCCCCGGTCCACGACCACGCGGACCCGCACCTGCGGCAGCGCCGCCAGCATCGCCCGATAGTCGGGGAAGTCATCGGCCGAATACCGGCATCGCCGAACCGATCCCGCACCGGTCCGGCTGTCCGGCACAGCATTTCGCCCAGCACTGATCTCGGCGGAATCGGCGCGACCGTGTTCGCCACCGGCCACCGCTTCCCGCGCGGCGGCGGGAGCGCCGGATGACGGACGGACCGGTCCACGGCGCTGGTCCGCGTCCGTGTGGAGCGCTGTGGCGTCGCGGTGGCTGTCGTCGGTGAAGCGGAGGTGGGTGGTTTCGGGGTGGAGGCCGACGGTGTGTTGCCTGCGCAACCACGACACCATCGACCGGAGGTCCGCTGCCTCGACGGTGACGGCCCAGGGCGCCACGGTGACGTCGCCGGTGCGCACGCTGCGGGTGGCCAGGCGGTAGCGGTCGGTCGCGGTGAGGACCAATTCCTGTGCGCCCGCTTCGAAATGGATGCTGTCCAGGACCGGGTGCTGCGGATCGGCGACGGTCGCGGTGGCGACCTGGTCGATGGCGGACGCCAGGACCGCACCACGCACCCACACCATGTCGCCGGAATCCGGTAGGTCAACCGCCGACGCGGAACCCACCGCCGACGCAGAACCCGGGCGCATCGTGGCGCGGGCGGCGTCGATGGCGGCGCGCATGCCGGTGAGGTGGCGGTCGAGGGCGGTGAGGTGGGCGTCGAGTAGCTCGTCGGCGCGATGGGGGTCCGGTTCGGCGAGCACGGCGACGACCGCGGGTAGCGGCATGTCGACGGCGCGCAGGCGGCGGATCAGGCGGGCGGTGGTGGCCTGTTCGGGAGCGTAGTAGCGGTAGCCGGTGATGTCGTCGACGACGGCGGGGACGAGCACGCCTGCGTCGGCGTAGAAGCGCAGTGCGCTGGCGCTCAGGCCGCAGAGGCGGGCGAAGGCGCCGATGGTGATCAGCTCGGATTCGGGCACGGGCTCAGGATCGAGGTTCGACCGGCTCGAAGGTCAAGCCGACGCGGCGGATCATCGCGGACCGGTGCCGCGCACGACCATCTCCGGTGCGCCGGTGCCCAGGTTGCGATGGACATTGGCGACCACCATCCGGCCGAGCGCGTTGTTGCCGACCCCGCCGATCACCGCGCCGATCCCGGCCGGGACGAGCGTGCCGAACAGCAGCAGTGTGCGTTTGACCAGGTAGTTGACGATGAATCGTTTGGCGGGTGAGTCGGGCATGTTCGCCAGCCCGGGAATCCGGTCGGTCACCACCGCGAGCCACTGGCCGGTCTTGTGGCCGGCGGTCTCGTCCAGGACCTTGGTCCCGGCCTCCCCCAGCACCACCTTCGACACCAGCTGCGCCTGCCGCGGATCGTCGGGATCGAGCCGGTAGGCCGCCGCGGCACCGACCGACAGCACCGACGAGGCCTCGAGGAAAACAACCGTGTCCACGCCGGTGGCGGCGAGGCTCAGCAGCGTACCGACCCCCGGCACGGCGGCGGTGAGCCCGACAGTGACACCGCTGGCCGTGACCACCACCAGGTACTGCCGCGAGAGCCGCTGCACGATCTCCACCGGCTCGGCGCCGGGATGCCTGCTCGTCAGCCAGTCGACATACCGCCCCACCACGGGCGCCTGCGCGTGCGCCACCCGGTCCAGCGCAGGAACGACCCGCTTGTCCACGAATTCACGCAGCATACGACGACCTCTCCTCGAGCCTTCGAAGCGCACGACTCCACCACCCTAGGCGAAGTCACCGAGCGCGACGCGGCGGCGACACCGGCCAGCCCATGAACGCCCCCGCCCGCACGGCGGCACGACGACACCCGACACATCCACCCGCTCCAGCGGTCCGTACGCACAGACCGCCGGGCCGTCGGCCCCGTGCGAACGGACCGGTACCCGCGGCCATCCGGAACGGGCCGACGGCGACGCGCCTGCGGCAGTGCGGCGGCAGCCGTGCGTGCGCGGTGCGGCGGCCACGCGGCGGCGACGCGGCAGCGGTGCGGGTGGGCAGGTGGGTGTCGGTGGGGCGCCGTAAGGTGGAGGGGATCATGACCAGGAGTACTCCCGACTCGTGTCCCGGCGTGCTGCGTCTGCATCAGGCGGCCGACGGTGCGCTGGCGCGTATCCGGGTGCCGGGTGGCTGCTTGGCGCCCGCGCAGGTGCAGGTGCTCGCCGATGCGGCCCGCGATCTCGGTAACGGCAATCTCGAGCTCACCTCGCGCGGCAATATCCAGGTGCGGCAGGTCCGTGATGCCGCCGAGCTCGCCGCCCGGCTGGACGCGGCGGGCCTGCTGCCCAGCGCGACGCACGAGCGGGTGCGCAATATCGTCGCCTCACCGCTGTCGGGGCGGGTGGGCGGCTTCGCCGAGGTGCACGGGCTCGCGGCCGGCCTCGATGACGGGCTGCTGGCGGATGCGCGGCTGGCCGAGCTGCCGGGGCGGGTGCTGTTCACTCTCGACGACGGCCGCGGTGATGTGAGCACGATGCGCGGTGACATCGGTATCCAGGCCGTGGCCGGGGATCTGTTCGCGGTGCTGCTGGCCGGTGCCGACACCGGTGTGCGGGTCGATGCGAGCGAGGCGGTCGCGGTGATGCTCGAGGCCGCACACGGGTTCCTCGATCTGCGCGGTGCGGGCGAGACCGGGCAGTGGCGCCTGCACGAGATCCCCGGCGGCATCGAGAAGGTCACCGAGACGCTGGACCGCTCCCCCACCGCAACGCCCTTGGAACTCGGTGCGGCACAACCGATCCCGATCGGCTGGCTCGACCAGGACGACGGCCTGGTCACCCTCGGCGCCGGTGTGCCCCTCGGGACACTCCCGGCCCGGACCGCCGAATTCCTCGCCGCGATCGAGCATCCGGTCTATCTCACGCCGTGGCGCAGCGTGGTGATCAGCGATCTCGCCGAAGGTCCTGCCGAGACCGTGGTGCGGGTGCTCGCGCCGATGGGCTTGATCTTCGACGCGAGTTCGCCGTGGCTGCAGGCCAGCGCGTGCGCGGGCCTGCCGGGATGTGCCAAGTCCCGCACCGATGTTCGCGCTGATCTCACCGCGGCCGTCGACTCGGGACGGGTGCGGTCCGATGCTGTCGACCCAGCCCCGGACGCCCTCGTCACCGCCGGGGAGGTCACCGTGTCGGGGCGGCAGCACTGGTCCGGCTGCGAACGCCGCTGCGGCAGGCCCACCGGACCGGTCACCGATGTCATCGCGACCGACGACGGCTACCGCATCGAACACAGCACCCCGACGCTGTAAGCTCCGTCGACACGATTACCCGCGAGTCCACTTGCGGCAGCGCACCTTTCGGGCAGCTGACAACCCGCACGCACCCCACCACCGCGAAAACCGGTCATCGTGGGCGCCCGGGATTCGTACGCCGACCTCCTCGCGACGAGGGGTTTCCATTTGCGCCAGCGCACCTTTCGGACAGCCGACAACCCCGCACGCACCCCACCACCCCGAAAACCGGTCGACGTGGGCGCCCGTGCTTCGTACGCTGACCTCCTCGCAACGAGGGGGTTTCCATGTCCACACTGCAGGTGACGGCCGAACGGCTCATCGTGGTTCCGCATCCCAACGCCGACCGGCTCGAACTGGCCCAGGTCGGCCTGTACCGGGCCGTGGTCGCCAAGGGGCAGTTCGTGACCGGCGAGCACGCGATCTACATCCCGGAACAGTCCGTCCTGCCCGAACCGCTGATCGCCGAGCTCGGGCTGACCGGGAAACTGGCCGGCTCGCAGCGTGACCGGGTGAAGGCGGTGCGGCTGCGCGGGGAGGTCTCGCAGGGCATCGTCTGCACGCCCGCCGCGCTGGCCGGGGTGGATCTCGCCGCGGCCGCGACCGCGCGCACCGATTTCGCGGAGCGGCTCGGCGTCGTCAAATGGGTGCCGCCGGTTCCCGTGTCGATGTCCGGGCAGGCCGAATCGGCGCCGGATCTGCTGCGGTGGATCGATGTCGAGAACATCAAACGGTTCCCCGGCATCTTCACCGCGGGCGAACCGGTGGTGGCGACCGAGAAGATCCACGGCACCGCCTGCCTGCTCACCCATGTCCGCGCCGACGACCGGATCCTGGTCTCGTCCAAGGGTGTCGGCGGCAAGTCGCTGGCGCTGGCGCCCGCCGACGGCAACCTGTACTGGCGTGCCGTGCGCGCGCACCGCCTCGACGACCTCGCTCGTGCCGTCGCGCAGGCGCTGGGCGCCGACCGGGTCGGGCTGTTCGGTGAGGTGTACGGCGCCGGGGTACAGGACCTGCACTACGGCGCGTCCGCCGCGCACGACGACTCGCTCGGCTTCGGCCTGTTCGACGTCGCTGTGCAGCGCGACGGTGAGCCGGTGCGCTGGCTCGACCACCGCGAGATCGGCGCGCTGCTGGCCGAACTCGACCTGACTGTGCCCCGCGTCCCGGTCCTCTACGAGGGCCCCTACGACGCCGACCTGCTGCTGAAACTGGCCGAGGGCACCGAGACGGTCAGTGGTGACGGCGCGAACATCCGGGAGGGCCTGGTGGTGCGCCCGGCCACCGAACGACACTCCCCCGAACTCGGCGGACGGGCGATAGGCAAGATCGTCTCCGACGCGTACCTGCTGCGCGACGGCGGCACCGAGTTCGAGTGACCACGTGCCGCGCGGGCGTTGAACGACGCCCGCGCGGCACCGTTCACGTGTCGCGGCGGGTGTGCAGTTCGAGCACACAGCACTTCACGCCGCCGCCACCCTTGCGCAGTTCGGACAGGTCGACCGGGACCGGAGCGAAACCGCGCGCCCGCAGCTCGGCCACCAGCCCGGTGGCGCCGGGATCGAGGAAGACGTGGTGACCGTCGCTGACACCGTTGAGACCGAACGCGAGCGCGTCGGCCTCGCAGGCCTGGATCGCGTCCGGGTACAGCGCGGCGAGCAGATCCCGGGCGGCGGGACCGAACGCGGGCGGGTAGTAGGCGATGGTGGTGTCGTCGAGCACCATCAGCGCGGTGTCGAGGTGATAGAAGCGCGGGTCGACCAGTTCCAGGGAGACCACCGGCAGCTCGAAGAACTCCTGGACCTCCGCGTGTGCCGCGAGTGAGCACCGGAATCCGGCGCCGGCCAGGATGCGGGTGCCCGCGAAGGTGAAATCGCCTTCGCCCTCGTTGGTTTCGGCGGCCGCGACGAGTTCGCGCAGTTCCCTGGCCGCGAACCAGCGGTGGAAGGCCGGGCCTTCGGCGGCGCGTTCGGGATGGGCGAAGCGCGCCGAGAGGGCGTGCCCGCCGATGACGATCCCGCTGTTGGCGGCGAACACCATGTCGGGCAGACCCGGTTCGCCCGGCACCGTCTCGACGGTGTGCCCGTGCTCCTCGAGCACCGCGCGCAGGATCTCCCACTGGGCCAGTGCCCGCGGCCGGTCCACCGGGGTGGCGGCGTCCATCCAGGGATTGATCGCGTAGGTGACGTCGAAATGGTCAGGCCGGCACATGACATAGCGGCGCGGGGTGGCGACCCGCGCGGGTACCGGGAGGCGAAGGGGGGCTGCGGCGGTCATCAGGGCTCCCGGTGGCTGCGCGGATCGTTGATCCGACGATAAGTGCCGTCGCATTGCACGCGGAACATCGATTCATTGCGAATTTTCGTGCCAGAATGAGGAATCATTGCGTTCGACCCGCCGAGGAGCGACGTGGACGACATCGATCGACGCATTCTGGCCGAACTGCTCACCCACGCCCGCGCCTCCTTCCAGGAGATCGGCTCGGCTGTCGGGCTGTCCGCTCCCGCGGTGAAGCGGCGGGTGGACAAGATGCTCGCCAGCGGGCAGATCACCGGGTTCACCGCGCGGGTCGATCCGGCGGCGCTGGGCTGGACGACCGAGGCCTATGTCGAGGTGTACTACCGCGACAACATCTCCCCGGCCGAACTGCGCCGCACACTGGAGCCGATCCCGCAGGTCATCGGCGTGTGGACGATCGCGGGCGAGGCCGACGCGCTGGTGCACGTGATGGCCACCGACATGGCCGAGATCGAGGTGACGGTCGAGCGGATCAGGGAGAACGCGCGAGTAGGGCGCACCCGCAGTTCGCTGGTGATGTCGCGCATCCTGGAGCGGCCGCGCACCTGAGCCGACCGCGGCGGACACGCTGTCACAGGCAGGTTCTAGGGTTGTCCGCATGTCCGACGTGCGTGCCAGCTACCTCACCGACGGGGCCGAGATCTATCGGCGCTCGTTCGCGACGATCCGCGCCGAAGCCGATCTCGCCGGTTTCCCCGCCGACGTCGAACGCGTCGTGGTCCGGATGATCCACGGCTGCGGACAGGTCGACCTGGCCGCCGACATCGCCTACTCCCCCGGCGTGGTCGCCGCCGCCCGCGCCGCACTGCGCGCGGGCAAGCCGATCATCTGCGACGCGAACATGGTCGCCTCGGGTGTCACCCGCAAGCGGCTGCCCGCCGCCAACCCGGTGCTGTGCCAGCTGGCCGACCCGCGGGTGCCCGCACTGGCCGCCGAGCTGGGCAACACCCGTTCGGTCGCCGCACTGGAACTGCTGCGCGAGCAGCTCGACGGCGCGGTCGTCGCCATCGGCAACGCCCCCACCGCGCTGTTCCATCTGCTCGACATGCTCGACGGCGGCGCGCCCCGGCCCGCCGCGATCGTCGGCATCCCGGTCGGGTTCATCGGCGCCGCCGAATCCAAGCAGGCGCTCATCGACTTCGGCGGGGTCGAGTTCCTGACCGTGCGCGGCAGGCGCGGCGGCAGCGCGATCACCGCCTCGGCCCTCAACGCGATGGCGAGCGAACAGGAGTGAGCGCGATCAGCACCGGCAAACTGTGGGGTATCGGCCTGGGTCCCGGCGACCCCGAACTGGTGACGGTGAAGGCGGCCCGGCTCATCGCCGCGGCCGATGTGGTGGCCTTCCACAGCGCCCGGCACGGCCGCAGCATCTCCCGCGCCATCGCGGAACCGTATCTGCGTCCCGGTCAGCTCGAGGAGCACCTCGTCTATCCGGTGACCACCGAGACCACCGATCATCCCGGCGGCTATCAGGGCGCGATCGACGAGTTCTACGAGCAGGCCGCCGCGCGCCTGGCCGTCCATCTGGCGGCCGGGCGTTCGGTCGCGCTGCTGGCCGCCGGTGACCCGCTGTTCTACAGCTCCTACATGCACATGCACCGCCGCCTGGCCGACCGGTTCGAGGCCGAGATCGTCCCCGGGATCACCTCGGTCAGCGCGGCCTCGGCCGCCTTGGGCACCCCTCTGGTCGAAGGCGAGCAGGTGCTCACGGTGCTGCCCGGCACGATGCCGGTCGAGGAGCTGACCGAGCGGCTGCGCACCACCGACGCGGCCGCGATCATGAAGCTCGGCCGGACCTTCCCCGGTGTGCGCCAGGCGCTCTCGGACTCCGGGCGGCTCGCCGACGCCTACTACGTGGAACGCGCGAGCAGTACCCGTGAACGCGTGCTGGCCGCCGCCGAGGTGGACGAGGCCGAGGTGCCGTACTTCGCCATCACGCTGGTGCCCGGCCCGCCGCCGACCACGCCGATCCGCACCCGCTCCGCGGCGGACGCGACCGATCGCAGCCCTGCGGCCACGAGCCGGCCTGCCACGCTCGCGAACAGCGAACCCGTCGCCACGGCACCCCTGGCCTCGGCCACCGGATCGCTGCACGAGCCCGCCGACCCGATCGGCGAGGTCGTGGTCGTCGGACTCGGCCCCGGCGACACCGACTGGACCACCCCACAGGTCACCGCGGCCCTCGACGCGGCCACCGACCTGGTCGGCTACACCACCTACATCGACCGGGTCGCCGAGCGTCCCGGCCAGCGCAGGCACGCCAGCGACAACAAGGTCGAATCCGAGCGGGCCGCGATGGCCCTGGATCTGGCCAGGCGCGGGGCCCGGGTCGCGGTGGTCTCCTCCGGTGACCCCGGCGTGTTCGCCATGGCGGCCGCCGTACTGGAGGTGTCGGCCGAACCGCAGTTCAAGGATGTCCCGGTGCGGGTGCTGCCGGGGCTGACGGCGGCCAATGCGGTCGCGAGCCGGGTCGGCGCGCCGCTGGGGCACGACTACGCGATGATCTCGCTCTCGGACCGGCTCAAGCCGTGGGAGGTGGTCGCCGGGCGCCTGGCCGCCGTCGCCGCGGCCGATATGGCGATCGCCATCTACAACCCGGCATCCTCCCAGCGACGCTGGCAGGTGGGCGCCATGCGCGAGGTGCTGCTCGCGCATCGGGCCCCGGAAACCCCGGTGGTGCTGGGCCGCGATGTCGGCGGGCCGACCGAATCGGTGCGGGTGATCACCCTGGGTGAGCTCGATCCGGACGAGGTCGACATGCGGACGCTGCTGATCATCGGCGCCTCCACGACCACCGCGTTCGAGAGCCCGGCGGGCACCCGGGTGTTCACTTCCCGCAGGTACGGCACCGGTACCCAGCAACTCCGAGCGAACACGCCGTCGTAAGCGGCACTATTGGTGGACCACACACCCAGGCGTAACATTCCACTTAGGAATGTAGTTCGAAGGGAGTTGACCGTTGACCGACACCGCGACTCGACGCCGCCCGCTGAACTCCACCGCGGCCTCGCTACTGGGGTTCCTGCACGAGGGTCCGATGTCGGGCTGGGACCTGGCCACCCAGGCCCAGCAACGCATCGGCGACTTCTGGACCATCACCCAGAGCCAGGTGTATCGCGAACTGTCCAGCATGGACACCGAGGGCCTGGTGACCAAGGGCGAGCGCGGCGCCAGGGAACGCACCCCGTACCGGATCACCGAGGAGGGCCGCGAGGCCTTCGCCGAGTGGATCGCGCGCGACCCCGGCGCCGAGACCATCCGGGTGCCGCTGCTGCTCACCCTGTCCTTCGGCGAACACCTCGACCCGGTCCACCGCGACCGGATCATCGCCGCCAACAAGAACATTCACCAGGACCGCCTGGACCGCTATCTCGACGAGGACCCGACCGGACTGGCCGCCAACCAGCGCGCCACCCTCGCCTTCGGCATCGCCTACGAACGCGCGGTCCTGGAGTGGTTCGAGCAGTTGCCCGCGATCTTCGCCACGGCGAACCCCCGCTGATCCACCCCGCTCAGCGCACCGCGTGCGCGGCGGCGGCACGCAGCCAGTCGACGGCCGCGCAGACCGAACCGACCGAGACCGCACCCGGGGGCAGCGGCGGCCGGTCGATCATGATCACCGGCAGTCCGGCGGTGCGGGCCGCGGCGATCTTCGCCTCGGTCTGCTCACCACCACTGTTCTTGGTGACCAGCACATCGATGCGATGCCGCGACATCAGCACGAGTTCCTCGTCGAAGGTGAACGGCCCACGCGCCAGCAGCAATTCGCAGCGCGGCGGCAGCGGCGCCACGGGGGCGTCGATGGAGCGGATGACGAACCGGTGATCCGCGCAGCCGGCGAAGGCGCCGACGCCCTGGCGGCCGATGGTCAGCAGCACTTGTTCGTGGTGCGGGGCCAGCGCCGCTGCCGCGGCGGCCAGATCGGGCACCCGCGTCCACAGATCACCGCGGCGCTGGGTCCACTCGGGCCTGCGCAGGTGCACCGCGGGCAGGCCGAGATCGTCCGCCGCGGTGGCAGCATGGGCGCTGACCTGCGCCGCGAAGGGATGGGTCGCGTCCACGACGGCGTCGATCGCGTTCTCGCGCAGCCAGGTTCGGAGGCCCTCGACACCACCGAAACCACCTACGCGTACCGGACCGACGGGCAACCGCGGGTTGGCGACCCGTCCGGCGAGCGAGGACACGATGTCGAGTCCTCGCTCGCCGGACGCGATCCGGGCCAGCTCCCGGGCTTCGCCCGTGCCGCCGAGGATCAGGACTCTCAGGGCTGCCCGCTGAAGTAGGCCGAACCCGCGTCGACCAGCGAGGGACCGCCGGCGACGAGCAGGCCGATCACGCCACCGATGATGGCGCCGGGGATGATCGTCACCACGCCGATGGCGCCGAGCAGGGCGCCGATGGCCGCGCCGACCAGGCCGCCGGTGGAGGCGCGCTGCAGTTCGTTCATGAACCACTGCTGCGAGCTGATGTCCTTGGCGGCGACCGCCTTCGGGGTCAGCGTCAGGCGGGTGCCGTCGGCCTCGAGGGTCGCGGCGATCTCGGTGGCCGCGCCGTCGACGGTGCCCGCCAGCGGCACCTGCGCGACGACCTCGCCCGCGGCGTTGGTCAGGGTGACCGAGGCCGCGTCGGCGGACAGCGCGAACGCGCCACCGGTGACGGTGGTGACGACCGACTTGCCCGCCTCGACGAGCTCGGTGCGGTAGGTCACACCACGGTCGGTGCCCTGCACCGAGGGCGCGGCCTGCTCCTGCACGGCGGGCGCCGGGGCGGCCGGCGCGGCGGCCGCAGGGGCGGCGGCGATCCCGGTCGCGGCGATGGCCAGCAACGCGGGGGCGGTGAACTTCGAGTACTTCATGTATCTCCCCATCACGGAAATCGATCCGAGACGATTTACCCGGAACGGCCCCGACCCTACCCCCGGGGCACGCAACTCACACCTTCGGTTCGTAACTTTCACTCCCCCGCGATCCTGCGACAACGGATTCGCCGTGATCTGCATGTGATCTGACCGTGATCGAAGAACCGGTTCCGTCCTGCGTCAACCAGCGGGTTTTACGGCAATCCACTGGGCCACCGGCAGGTGCGGGCGCCACGCGGTGAACCCGCCCAGCGGTTCGCCCCGGTAGACCTGGAATTTGCGCAGCGCGCCGCCGTGGGCCGCGGCCCAGTCCAGCAGCAGCGCTTCCGATTCCGCGGTGACCGCGTTGGCCACCAGCCGCCCGCCGGGCCGCAGGTGCTGCCAGCACCGGGCGAACAACTCGTCCTGGGTGAGGCCGCCGCCGAGAAATATCGCGTCCGGCGCCGGAAATCGTGCCCCGGCTAACTCCGAGCGCACTTCGCCGCGCACCGTTATTCCCGGCACACCGAGCGCGTGCGCATTGGCGGTGATCTGTTCGCGGCGCGCGGGCAGCCGTTCGAAGGTGACCGCGCGGCACAGCGGATGGGTGCGGCACCATTCGATGGCGATGCTGCCGGAGCCGCCGCCGACGTCCCACAACGTCTCCCCCGGTACCGGGGCCAGCGCGGTGACGGTCAGGGCCCTGACCTCGGCCTTGGTGAGCTGGCCGTCGCCGGTGAAGGCGGCGTCGGCCAGGCCGGGCAGCCGGGTGTCGCGCCGGCGCCCCGGATCGGCGACCGTGTCGACGGCCACGATATTGAGCGGGTCACCGGGTGGGTGCGCCCAGCCGTCCGCGGTGCCTGCGCGGATCGCTTCGGAGGGTCCGCCCAGCTGGTCGAGGACGGTCAGGGTGGAGGCGCCGAATCCGTTGGCGGACAGCAATTCCGCGATCCGGGCCGGGCTGCCGGCATCCTCGCTGAGCACGAGCACGCGGCGGCCGTCGGCCAGTTCGGGCAGGATCGTCGGCAATGGCCGGGCAACCACACTCAGCACCGGTGTCTCGGCCAGTGGCCAGCCGAGCCGGGCACAGGCCAGCGAGGCCGAGGACGGCTGCGGGAAGACTCGCAGGGCGCCCGCGCCGAAGCGGCGGGCCAGGGTGACGCCGATGCCGTAGAACATGGGGTCGCCGCTGGCCAGTACGCCGATGCGGCGGTCGCGGTGGTCGGCGAACAGGCCGGGTAGTGCCGGGAGCAGCGGGGTCGGCCACGGCACTCGTTCCACCGCGCCTGGCGGCAGCAAGGCCAGTTGACGCGAGGAGCCGAAGACGACCTCGCAGGCGCCGACGGCGGCCCTGGCCGATTCGCCCAGGCCGGACCAGCCGTCGGCGCCGATCCCGACCACGGCGATCGGGTGCCCGGACCAGGACGGCTCGGTCACCGCGGCATCCGGCGCCAGACGAACTGCGGCAGCAGCCGCATCACGAAGAACGCCACGGCCAGGCTCCCCGGCACCGCGACGCGGGTCGAGCCCTTGGCCAGGCCGCGCACGACAGCGTCGGCGACCTGCCCCGGGGTGCTGGACAGCGGCGCGGGGTCCATACCGGTGGTCATCCGGCCGATCACGAAACCCGGGCGCACGAGCAGCAGCTGCACACCGGTGCCGTGCAGCGCGTCACCGAGGCCGCTCGCGAAGCCGTCCAGGCCCGCTTTGGCCGATCCGTAGACGTAGTTGGCCCGGCGCACCCGCACCCCAGCGATCGAGCCGAACACGACGATCTGGCCCGTCCCCTGCGCCCGCAGCAGGGTGGCCAGGGTGGTGAGCACGCTGACCTGGGCGACGAAATCGGTGTGCACGACCGCGACCGCGTGCGCCGGGTCCTGTTCGGCGCGCGCCTGATCGCCCAGCACCCCGAAGGCGAGGACCGCGGTCGCGATCCCGCCGTGTTCGGCGGCGAGCTTCTCCAGCAGCGGGGCGTGGGTGACGGTCTCGTCGGCGTCGAACTCGACGGTGTGCACGGCGCTCGCCCCCGCGGCCCGCACCTGCTCGACCTCCTCGGTCAGCGCGTCGGCGCGGCGCGCGGCCAGGATCACCACGCGGCCGGGCGCCAGCCTGCGCGCGATCTCGACACCGATCTCACTGCGCCCACCCAGAATCAGGACGGGACCGCCGGTCTGCATACCCATGCCGTCAGTCTGTCATCCTGGACGGCCGGCACCCGCACGCGAGGGTGACGTCGCCGGGCTCGGCTACGGTCGTATCCATGCCGACGACCACCGCCCAGCTCTCCCCCACCGCGCTCGAATTCGTGTCCGAGCGGCACCTGGCCACCCTCACGACCCTGCGCGCCGACGGCACACCGCACGTGGTCGCGGTGGGCTTCACCTGGGATCCCGATACCGGGATCGCGCGGGTGATCACCGACGGCGCCTCGGTGAAGGCGCGCAACGCCGCCCGGGGCGGATACGCGGCGATCAGCCAGGTCGACGGGGCACGCTGGCTCACCCTCGAAGGCCCGGCGACGGTGCTCGGCGAGGCCGACGACGTGGCCGAGGCGGTGCGCCGCTACACCGCGCGCTACCGGGTGCCGCGGGAGAACCCGACGCGTGTGGTCGTCGCCGTGCAGGTGCGCCGGGTGCTGTCGTCGAGCACGCTGAAATAGCCTGCGCCGCAATACTTTACAGCGCGGTCAGGCCGTGTGGGCGCTGGTTCATCGACTCGGCGCCGTCCTCGGTGACGACCACGATGTCCTCGATCCGCGCGCCCCACTCGCCACGGAAGTAGATGCCCGGCTCGATGCTGAAGGCCATGCCTGGTTCGAGCACCAGATCGTTGCCTGCCACGATGTAGGGCTCCTCGTGGACCGACAGGCCGATGCCGTGGCCGGTG
Source organism: Nocardia sp. NPDC059177 (assembly GCF_042755165.1). NCBI lineage: Bacteria > Bacillati > Actinomycetota > Actinomycetes > Mycobacteriales > Nocardiaceae > Nocardia > Nocardia sp. NPDC059177. The sequence continues at coordinate 25,949 of NZ_JBHZBX010000006.1, forward strand.
CGGTGGATGAACGCGTCGCCCAGGCCGGCGTCGGCGAGCAGGGTGCGCGCGGCCGCGTCGATGGATTCCGCCGTCACGCCGGGGCGGACCGCGGCCACCGCCGCCGCCTGCGCCTGCTCGAGCAGCGCCACCTGCTCGGCGACCCGCCTGCCCGGGGTACCGAGCACGTAGGTGCGGGTCGAATCGGAGTAGTAGCCGGGCTCGACGGGGCCACCGATGTCGATGACGACCACGTCGTCCTGCTCGATCGTGCGATCGGACACCTCGTGGTGCGGGTCGGCGCCGTGCGGCCCACTGCCGACGATGACGAAGGCGGCCTCGGTATGGCCCTCCTCGATGATCGCGGCGGTGATGTCGGCGGCGACCTCGGCTTCGGTGCGCCCCGGCCGCAGGAACTCACCCATCCGGGCGTGCACGCGGTCGATGGCCGCGCCCGCCCGGCGCAGGGCCTCGATCTCGGCCTCGTCCTTGATCATTCGCGCCTTGCGCAGCACCGGGGTCGCCGAGGCGGGCAGGCCGGTGGTGGATTCGGCGAGCGGGATCAGGTGCAGTGCGGGCATGGCGTCGGCCACCGCGATGCGGGAACCGGCGTGCAGCGTGGAGTGCACGAGCTGGTACGGGTCGACCCCGTCGACCCAGTCCAGGATCCGCAGGCCGAGCTCACCGGCCGCCGAACCTTCCAGGGACGCCAGTTCGAGTTTCGGGACGACCACCGACGGAGTGGCGCCGTCGGAGGTGATCACCAGGCAGGTCAGTCGTTCGAAGGACTGCGCCGTCGAACCGAGCAGATACTGCAGATCGGGGCCGGGGGTGATGAGCAGGGCGTCCAGATGCGCCTGGCGCATCGACTCGACCGCCCGTTCCAGTCGCCGGCCGTAGACCTCCGCGGCGAACCTTGCCTCCGTGTGCGCGCTCATAGGGCCCGACGTTACCCGGAGCGTCGCGGCGGTCGCGAGAACTGGAACCGGATCGTGCCCACGGCCGCCCCGACGGCACGGCCACCGGCGCCGGAACCCGCCGTGGGGGCACAATCACCGGTGTGACCGTTGACCAGACCCCCCGCGGACCCCTGTTGATCCTCGACGGCGCCAGCCTCTGGTTCCGCGCCTACTACGCGATCCCCGACAAGCTGCGGGCCACCGACGGCCGCTCGGTGAACGCCCTGCGCGGTTTCACCGACATGGTGGCCTCGCTGATCACCAAACACCGGCCCGGCCGGCTCGTCGTCGGCCTCGACCTGGACTGGCGCCCGCCGTTCCGGGTGGCGCTGGTGCCCTCCTACAAGGCGCACCGGCTCGACACCAGCGGTGACGCCGCCCCCGGCGCCGAGGAGGTGCCCGACACGCTCACCCCGCAGGTCGAGATGATCCTCGAGGTGCTCGCCGCCGCGGGCATCGCCACCGGCGGCGCCGCGGGCCTGGAGGCCGACGACGTACTCGGCACCCTCGCCAGCCGGGAACGCACCGATCCGGTGATCGTGGTCAGCGGTGATCGCGACCTGCTGCAGCTGGTCCGCGACGAGCCGGCCCCACCGGTGCGGGTGCTCTACGCCGGCCGTGGCCTGGCCAAGGCCGAACTGTTCGGTCCCGCCGAGGTGTCGGCGAAATACGGTGTGCCCGAACAGCACGCGGGCCCCGCCTACGCCGATATGGCCACCCTGCGCGGGGACGCCTCCGACGGGCTGCCCGGGGTGAGCGGGATCGGTGACAAATCCGCCGCCCAGCTCATCTCCAAGTTCGGTTCGCTCGATGCCCTGCTGGCCGCCGTCGACGACCCCGGCGCCGACCTGGCCAAGGGTGTGCGCGCGAAACTCGTCGCCGCCCAGGACTATCTGAAGGTCGCCGCCCCGGTGGTGCAGGTGGTACGCGACGCCGAGGTGGTCCTCTCGCGTCCGGACATCCTGCCCGCCGGGCCCGTCGACCGCGAGCGTCTGCTTGCTCTGGCGAGCACCTACAACGCCGAGAGCCCGGTCGCCCGGCTGATCACCGCGCTCGAGCTCTGACGACGAGACCGGGCCGCCCGCGGAATGCGGACGGCCCGGAAAGCGCGGTGCGACAGCCTAGTTCGGGCGGCCGACCTCGTAGGTGCCGTCGTCCTTGGTGATCTTGACGGTGACCTTCTTCGCCTCACCACTGACCTTCAGGTCGCAGGTGAAGGTCGCGTCGACCTCGACCTTCTGACCCGAGGGGCACGAGACATCGGAGACGTCGACGATGCCGTAGGACTCGTTCAGCACGCGCGCGACGCCGTCCTGCACGGCCGCGTTGTCGAGTTCGTCGGAGGAGAACACCACCAGCAGCAGACCGACGACCGCGGCGACGACGAGCACGCCCGCCACGATCAGGCCGATCAGCAGGCCCTTGTTGCTCTTGCCACCGCTGCCGCCCTGCGGCTGCTGACCCCACTGCTGCTGCGGCTGCGGCGCGCCCTGCTGGCCCCACTGCTGCTGCGGCTGCTGCTGACCCCACTGCTGCTGGGCGTTCGCGGCCTGTGCGTTCCAGTCCTGCGGCGGCGGCTGGGTCTGACCCCACTGCTGCTGCGGGCCGGTCGGCTGCTGCGGCTGCTGCCCCCACTGCTGCTGGCCGGGCTGCTGCGGCTGCTGGGGCTGCTGACCCCACTGCTGCTGGGGCTGCTGTGCGTTCGGGTCACCCCAGTGCTGGGTGGGCTGCGCCTGCTGCTGGGGCTGCTGCGGCGGCTGGGCCCCACCGCCCCAGTGCTGCGTGGGGCCGGCGCCACCGGCCCCCTGCTGACCCCCCCAGTGCTGGGTGGGATCGTTGCTCCCCTCCCCTGGGCCGTTCGGTCCGTACGGGCCGCTCATCCACTCGCCTCCACTCGCATTTGTTGTACTACGGTAGCCGTTGCCGTCTGGTGTGCAAACGTGAGTGCCCTCCATCGGGCAGCCTCGCCTTGCGGTGAGGCGGTCCCCGTCTGACCCGGCTGCCGCCGGTGCGGGGTTGACGCTTCGCAGCCTCCAGCCTCGCCCGCTTGCGCGGGCTCGGTCTCACGGATGGCTCCACGTCCTGCCACCGGCCCACTGCCGGCAGGACTCTGTTCACCCGGAGAACGGGTGTCGCCGAGTCTGGCGAGGTTGATCGCGGCATTACGATCCCGGTCGATCTTCACACCGCAGTGTTCACAAACGAACATCCGGTCGGCCAGGGACAGGTTTGGCTTTCGCCTGCCACAGCCCGAACACGTCTTCGACGACGGGTAGAACCGGTCGGCCACCACCAGCGTGGACCCGTACCAGGCCGTCTTGTAACCGAGCATCCGACGGACCTCAGCCAGCGCCGCGTCCGCGAGTGCCCGGTTCAAACCACGCTTGTACCCGCCACCACCTGCGCACATCCCCGCGACGTTCAACCGCTCCACGACGATGACACCATGCCGCCGCGCGAGTCCGGTGGTGGCCTTGTGCAGTGCATCGCGACGCACGGCAGCGGCGTGCGCGTGCGTCGCGCCGATCCGGCCTCGGGTGCGTGCCCAGCGCTTCGACGGCGCCTGCCGGATCTTGGCGGCCGGGTCGTAGGGCCCGTGCTGGCGGGCCGCCCTGCGTTGCAGGTTCCGCAGCCTGGCCTGGGCCCTGGTGAGAGACTTCGGTGCCGCGACACGTCCGACTTCACTCCCACCGGGCGTGGCCACCACCAGCAGCGAATCGGCTTTCACGCCGATATCGACACCCACCACGGCCGCCCCTGTACCTACATGCCCAGCAGCCTTGATGCCGCGTCGCACGATGGTCTGGAATGCCACGTGCCACCGTCCTGACGAGTCCTGCGACAGGGTCGCCGACAGGATCCGGGCGGTGTCGCCGCCGACTCGTCGGGCCAGTTTCCTGGTGGACTCATGAGTCCTGACTCGCCCCAGCCGAGGCAGGGTGACATGGTGGCGCGAGTCGTCGACCCGAATGGTTCCGGTGGTGAACCGCACCGTTCGCCGTGACCGGACCGACTTGAAGCGGGGGAACCCGACAACGGCACCGCCGCAGTGTTCCTTCCTCGATCTCGACCACGCGTCCAGCCCACGAGCCAAAGCATCAAGGCCGGTGTTGTAGGCCTCTTTCGAGTTCTCCGCCCACCACGGTGCCGCTCGGTGTTTGCGGATGTTCCACTCCTTGCGTAGACCTGGCAGCGACCAACTCAACGATGGCGTCAGCTCGGTCTCGGCGATCCCGTAGGACCGTTCCGAGCGCCGCTGATCCATCACGGCCTTCACCAGGGCGAGCATCGTGTTGTGCGCCTTGCGGGCGGCACCGGCATGAGACCGGAAAGCTCGTTCCTGTCCAGGAGTGGGGTCCAGCGCATAGCGATAGGCCTGCACAGTCCAGCCCTCGGGAATCTCGAACCCAGCCACCCCCACCCGCCTTCCCCGACGCGTCCTGCTTGCTCCCGTGATCGCCCGTCTCGCCCGTTTTGTTCTCTGTGTCCTCGGTGGTGCTCCTCCGCGACCACCACCTCAACACTGACCCCAACTCGGTCACTACCTCGGTACGCCAGGAAATCAAATCACAGACGTACCCATCACGCGGCGTCCACTGCGACGACACCCCGTCGAACGGCCCGCACGGCCTTGGCCGCGGTGGCCGCGATCTCCGGGTCGTCGGCGGTGTTGTGGATCTGGTCGAGCAGGTCGATCACCTGCCTGCACCAGCGCACGAAATCGCCCGCCGACAGCGGATTGCCCTGGTCACCGCTGGCCAGCAACGCCTCGGCCAATACGTCACCGCGCGCCCACTTGTAGACGCCGGTGACGAAGCCCAGATCGGGTTCGCGGGTCGGCGGCAGCTTGTGCCTGGCCTCGTCGGAGCGCAGCTCGGTCCACACCGCGATGGTGGCGCCGATCGCGCGCCGGATCGGCTCGGTCGGGCCCGCGGCGGTGAGGTAGCCGTTCTCCGAGCGTGATTCGTAGACCAGGGTGGACACCACCGCGGCCAGTTCGGCCGGGCCGAGCCCACGCCACAGACCCTGCCGCAGGCTCTCGGCGACGACCAGATCGCTCTCGGCGTAGATCCGGGCCAGCCGCCTGCCCTCGGCGGTCACCTCGCCGTGCGCGACGAAACCGCGCTCCTCGAGCAGCCCGACGATCCGGTCGAAAGTGCGCGCGAGCGAATTCGTCGTCGCGGCAACCTTCTGGCGCATCGTCTCGGTTTCGCGGGCGAGCCTGCTGTAGCGCTCGCCGATCCGGCTCAGCTGCTCGCGATCGGGGCGCGCGTGCGCCGGATGCGAGCGCAGACTGCGGCGCAGGGTCGACAGCTGCCTGTCTTCCCCGCCGCGGGTGTGGTCGTTGCGCCTGCGCCTGCCCGGCGCAGAAATGCCGGTGCTGCGCAGAGCCGAGGCGAGATCGCGGCGGATCCGGGCGGCCCGGTGATCGACGCGGCGCGGCAGGCGCATGTGGCCGAGCGCCTCGGCCGGGACGGGGAAGTCCGCGGCCGAGATCCGGCCCGCCCAGTGGTCCTCGGTGAGCACCAGCGGGCGCGGGTCGCCGGGGGTCTGGTCCGGCTCCAGGATCACCGCCAGGCCCGCGCGTTTGCCCGACGGGATGGCCACCACATCGCCGCGGCGCAGTTCGATCAGCGCCTTCACCGCGGCGCCGCGCCGGTCGGCCCGGCCCTGCTGCTGGATCTCGCGCTCGCGCTGCTTGATCCGTTCGCGCAGCGACAGGTACTCCATGAAGTCGCCGTCGACCCCGCCCAGCTGGTTCTCCAGCTTGCGCATCGCGCCCTGGTTGCGCTCGATGCCACGGACCAGCCCGACCACCGAACGGTCGGCCTGGAACTGGGCGAAGGAGCGTTCCAGCAGCGCGCGGGCCTCCTGGGCGCCCATCCGGTCGATCAGGTTGATCGACATGTTGTAGCCGGGCCGGAAAGAACTGCGCAGCGGGTAGGTGCGGGTGGAGGCCAGCCCGGCGACGGCGCTGGTGTCGACCTCGGGCTGCCACAGCACCACCGCGTGGCCCTCGACGTCGATCCCGCGCCTGCCCGCCCGGCCGGTGAGCTGGGTGTACTCGCCCGGGGTCAGCTCGGCGTGCGATTCGCCGTTGAACTTGACCAACCGCTCGAGCACTACCGTGCGGGCAGGCATGTTGATGCCCAGCGCCAAGGTCTCGGTGGCGAACACCGCGCGCACCAGGCCCTGCACGAACAGTTCCTCGACGGTGTGCCGGAACGCGGGCAGCATGCCGGCGTGGTGGGCGGCCAGGCCGCGGTGCAGCGCCTCGCGCCACTCCCAGTAGCCGAGGACCTCGAGATCGCCCTTGGGCAGGTCGCCGGTGTGTTTCTCGACGATCTCGTCGATCCGCTCGAGGTCACCGGGCCTGCTCAGGTCGAGCCGGGCGCGCAGGCACTGGGCCAGCGCGCCGTCACAGCCCGCGCGGCTGAAGATGAACGTGATCGCGGGCAGCAGGCCTTCCTCGTCGAGGCGGGCCAGCACCTCGGGCCGGGGCAGCGGGCGGAAGTTGCCGCGCCCGCCGCGACCGCGCGGCCCGCCGTAGCCCTGCATCCGGTCGGCGGCTTCGCGCTGGCGGATGAAGCGCACGAGGTCCTCGTCGACGAGCACCTTCTGATCGCTGGATTTGGTGTCGAACAGGTCGAACATCCGCCGCCCGACCATCACGTGCTGCCACAGCGGCACCGGCCTGGTCTCGTCGACCACGACCGCGGTGTCGCCGCGCACGGTCTCCATCCAGGCGCCGAACTCCTCGGCATTGGACACCGTCGCCGAGAGGCTGACCAGGCGCACGTCCGGCGGCAGGTGCAGGATGACTTCCTCCCACACCGCGCCGCGGAACCGGTCGGCCAGGTAGTGCACCTCATCCATGACGACATAGGACAGCCCGTAGAGCGCCTCGGAGGACGCGTAAAGCATGTTGCGCAGCACCTCGGTGGTCATCACGACCACCGGCGCGTCGGGATTGATGGACTGGTCGCCGGTGAGCAGGCCGACGCTGTCGCGGCCGTAGCGCGCGGTCAGATCGGCGAACTTCTGGTTCGACAGCGCCTTGATCGGCGTGGTGTAGAAGCATTTACCGCCCGTGGCCAGCGCCATGTGCACCGCGAACTCGCCGACGATGGTCTTGCCCGCGCCGGTCGGGGCGCAGACGAGCACGCTGTGCCCGTCTTCCAGCGCCACGCACGCGGCCTGCTGGAAGGGGTCCAGTTCGAAGGAGATTTCGCTGGCGAACTGCGCCAACTCGTTGGCCCGCACGGGAGAATCGGTCACCCGTCAGAGGGTATCGGAGTAGTCCGACACCGGGCGCGGGGTTTTCCCGGGGTCGTCCACCGAGCCGGCCGGGGCGACCGGATCGGGTGTGCCGAGCGGCGAGGCCTCCTCGTCCGACAGCGTGCCCCAGCCTTCGCTGTTCTCCCGGCGGGCGCGGCGCGCATCGTTGAACCGGGCGAATTGCACCGCGAACTCGAACAGCACCGTCAGCGCGATCGCCAGCGCCAGCATGGAGAACGGGTCCTGCGGGGTGACGATGGCCGCGAAGACGAACAGGCCGAAGATGATCCCGCGCCGCCAGGCCTTGAGCTTGACGTAGGGCAGCACACCGACCAGGTTGAGCCCGATGATCACCAGCGGCGTCTCGAAACTGACGCCGAAGATGATCAGCAGCTGGATGATGAACCCGAAATACTGGGTACCGCTGAGCGCGGTGATCTGGACGTTGTCACCGATGGTCAGCAGGAACGACAACGCGTGCGAGACCACCACGTAGGCCAGTACCGCGCCGGTCACGAACAGCAGCGTGCCCGACACCACGAACCCGACCGCGTACTTGCGTTCCTTGGCGTACAGGCCGGGGGTGATGAACGCCCACAGCTGGTACAGCCAGAACGGCGCGGCCAGCACCACACCGGCGGTGAAGCCGACCTTCAACCGCAACATGAACTGCTCGAACGGCGCGGTCGCCAGCAGGCGGCAGGCGCCGTCGGGGCTCAGGCTCGCGCGCGCGGACTCCGGCAGCGCGCAGTAGGGCCCGCGCAGGATCTCACCCAGGCTCTCGATGCCGAGGAACGAATGCGCGTACCAGAAGAAGCCGAGCAGCGTGGTGACCGTGATGGCGGCCAGGGCCAGCAACAGCCGGGTGCGCAGTTCCTGCAGGTGCTCGACCAACGACATGGTGCCGTCGGGATTCGTCCTGCGCTTGCTGCGCCGGGGATCGAACGGAATGCGCATGGTGGGTGGTGGCCTCTAACCCTCGACTTCGGCGGATGCTCGCGAAACAGCACTCGACCCCGGAGCGGGCACACGCCGCCCCGGGGAGAACACCGAGGTCAGAGCGTCTTGTGGCCCTGCTGCGGGTCGGCGATCGGTGCCTGCGCCTGCGGGGCGGACGCGGGCAGCTGCTGCGGCGGCGCCGGGGTGGCGGCGGCCGTGCCTGCCGGGGTGGTCGACTCCGACTGCATCTGCCCGACCTCGCTCTTGAAGATGCGCAGCGACCGGCCGAGACCGCGCGCCGCGTCCGGAAGCCGCTTCGCGCCGAAGAGCAGGACGAACAGCAACGCGATGATCAGCAGGTGCGTCCAGCTGAACGTGCCCATTATCAGTTACCTCCAAAGACTGTGGTGATTACCGATGCTACCTGGGCCGCCGGGGTGGTGGCTGTCCAGTGGCCGCGGTGTTCGCCACGAGTTCAACCCTGGACCGCGGTGGCGGCACCGGTCAGTTCGGCCAGCAACCGGCTGCCGCCGTAGCGGCGCGGGTCGCCGGATTCGGCGATCCTGATCAGTTCGGTGAGCCGCCGGTTCACCGGGGTCGGCCGCCCGACCATCTCGCCGAGCCGCACGATTTCCCCGCACAACCACGCGATTTCGGTGCGCCTGCCGAGCGCGAGATCGTCGGCCATCGACGAGCGCGCGAGCGGGTCGATGGCGAGCACCCGGCCGAACACGCGACGGAAGATCGGATCGGGCACCCGCAGCAGCCGCACCATCAACTCCGGTGGGACCGGCGTCAGCTGGGCGGGGCGAATTCGCGCAGTGTTCATCACCTCGAGCGCTTCGGCCTGGACCAGCGACAGGCAGCGGCGGTAGTCGCGCTCGCCGAGTTCCTCGCGCAGCGGCTTGCCCGACAGCGCGTTGATCGGGTTGTTCAGGTTGAGCAGCAGCTTGGCCCACTGCACCGGGCGCAGGTCGCGGTAGCGGCGCAGCGGCAGGCCCGCGGCGCGGAACTGGTCGGCGAAGCGGTCGACCACCGGATCGTCCTGGATGGCGACGATGCCGTCGCTGGCCCGGTGGAAGCGGCCCTGGTCACGGTGGACCACGTTGAACATGACCATGCCGGCCAGCACCAGGCAGGTGGGCAGGATCTCGCGGATGACGGTGTCGTTGCCGATGCCGTTCTGCAGGCTGACCACCGGGGTGCCGGGCCGCAACCGGCCCGCGACCATACGGACAGCGGCGGCGGTGGCCGCCGATTTCACGGTGACCAGCACCAGGTCGGCCAGTTCCGGTTCGTCCGGCGCCAGCGCGAGCCCGAAGCGGTCGGGTGAGACCTCGGTGGACCCGCCGTCCAGGTCGGTCAGGCGCAGGCCGTGCTCGGCGATGTCGTCGAGGATCCGCTGGCGGCCGACGAAGATGACTTCCATGCCCGCGGCGGCCAGATGACCGCCGATGAAGACCCCGACGCTGCCCGCACCGAGGACCAGTACTCGCTGGTTCACGCCGGTTCGGTCTCCCCGGACAATCCCGCGGCCGCGTAGGCGGCCAGCGCGGCGTCGGCGCGCTCGCGCACCGCCGCGACGAGCTCCGGTGGGCCGAGCACCCGCACCCCGGTACCGAAGCCGAGGAGTAATCGCGCCATCCAGTCCGGCGAGGCGAAGCGCATCCCCGCCTCGATGCTGCCGTCGGCCCGCGATTCGATGCGGTGCATCGGGTACTGGTCGAGCACCCAGGCGTAGTCCGCGCGCAGGCGCAGGCGGGCCAGCGGGACGGCGGGGTCGTCCTGGAACAGGTCGAGGGCGGCCGCGTCGTCGCCGGCGTGGCTGGGCGGGCGGGCGGGTTCGCCGAGTTCGGTGGCGTCCTCGATGCGGTCGAACCGGAACAGGCGAACGCCCTCGGCCTGCCTGCACCAGGCCTGCAGGTAGCTGTTGTTGTCGACGAGCACCACCCGGATCGGGTCGACGATGCGCTCGGACACCTCGTCGCGGCTGGCCGAGTAGTAGACCAGCCGCAGCGCGTGGCCGTCGGCGAGCGCGGCGCGCACGGTCGCGACCACGGGCCGTTCGACCGGCACCGCGGCCGGCTTCCCGCTGACCACCGCGTCGGTGCTGGCGATCGCCGACTCGATCTTGGCGATCGCGGCGTGCGCGGCGGTCGGGTCGACCATGCCGGGCATCTCCACGATCGAGCGCAGCGCCACCAGCAGCGCGGTGGCCTCGGTGGAGGTCAGCCGCAGCGGCCGCTCGATGCCTGCGGCGAAGGTGACCTCGATGCTCTCCTCGGAGAACGACAGGTCGATCAGGTCGCCGGGCCCGTAGCCGGGTAGCCCGCACATCCACAGCTGGTTGAGGTCGCTCATCAGCTGTTTGGTGGTCACGCCCAGTTCGGCGGCGGCCTCGGCCGCGCTGATGCCCGGGTGCGCGAGCAGATACGGCACCATGTTCAACAGGCGCGAAAGGCGCAGGGACAGACGTGAACTCACGACGCCACCTCCGTGTGGTCGAGTACCGACCGTAGCCGGTTCATCACATCGGCGCGCAGTTCCGGCGGATCCAGTACCAGTACGTCGGGGCCGAGGCCGGTGATCAGCCGGGCCACCCAGTCGCGCGAGCGCACCGGGACCTCGACCACCGACCCGGAGCGTCCGCCCAGGTCACGGGTCTCGAGTTCGGTGCCGATGCGGCGCAGTTCCCGGCCGCGGCCCTTGGCGACCCACACCAGGGCCGACCCGGTGACGGGGGCGTCGCCGGTGACCCGGTCGACGATCGCGCGCAGGTCGGTGTGCTCGGGTTTGCGCACGGCGTTGTCGGGCCCGTACGGGGTCACCTCGCCGCCGATGCGGGAGAGCCGGAAGGTGCGCACGGCGTCGCGTTCGCGGTCGTGGCCGACCAGGTACCAGCGCCCGTGCCGGGTCACCACGCCCCACGGTTCGACATCGCGGGTGACGAACGGATCGGTGACGGCGCTGTGGTGCCCGAAGCGCACGGCCCGCCCGGCGTCGATGGCGGCCAGCAGCGCGCGCAGCACCGGTTCCGAGCCGCGGGTGCGGGCGGGCACCGCGGGCATCGAGACCCCGACATTGTCGGTCTCGACGGTGACCCCGGCGGCGCGCAGCTTCAGCAGCGCGCCCTCGGCCGCACCGGCGAGTTCCGGCGACGCCCACATCTGCACGGCGACGGCGACCGCGGCCGCTTCCTCGCTGGACAGGTCGATGTCGGGCAGTTCGTAGGCGTCCCGGTTGATCCGGTACCCCTCGAGCGTCGAGAACCGCCCGACGGGACCGACTTCCAGCGGAATGCCCAGATCCCGCAGTTCGTTCTTGTCGCGCTCGAACATCCGGCTGAACGCCTCGTCGGTCGCGGAGTCCTCATAACCGGCCACGCTGGCGCGAATGCGTTCCGCGCTCAGGAACTGCCGGGTCGACAGCAGCGCGATGACCAGATTCATCAGCCGCTCGACCTTGGATATCGCCACCCGCTAGAGGGTAACGGTCGCGCCGCCCCGCCCGCGCGTCGGCGCACGGTTGTCCACCGCCCGCCCGCGGGTCCTCACGCCAGATACCGCGCGATGGCCTCGGCCACACACGCCGGACGTTCGGCACCCTCGAGTTCGATGGTGACCCGCCGCGCCACCTGGACTCCGCCCGGCACGTCGGTGACCTCGGTGAGCGTGACCCGTCCGCGTACCCGGCTGCCGACCGGCACCGGGGTGAGGAAGCGGACGCGATCGAGGCCGTAGTTGATCGCCACACCGGCCGCGCTGACCGACATCACCTGCGCGGTGATCGGCACCATCAGCGACAGCGTGAGGAATCCGTGGGCGATGGTGGCGCCGTAGGGTCCGGCCGCGGCGCGCTCGGCGTCGACGTGGATCCACTGGTGATCGCCGGTGGCCGCGGCGAACTGGTCGATGCGCTGCTGGTCGATGGTGATCCAGTCGCTGGGGCCCAGTTCGGTCCCGACCGCGGCGCGCAGGGCGTCGAAATCAGCGAAATCCGTGGTCATTGCGTTCCTCCGTGCGTCGGCGCAGTTCGCGCTCGAGTACTGTGTGGGTGGGTTTCGGATGACATGCTCGATCACATCCTGCTCGGTGTACTCGCCGTCCGTCACGACAACGGCCACGATCTCCTCGCCGACTGCGACCGGCGTGGTTCACCGGGTGAGCGCGGTGATCGCGTGGGCGGCCAGGTCGTCGGGACGGGCCTCGGCCAGTGCGCCACCGTAGCGGCCGAACGGCGTGCGGACGCCGTCGACCAGGTAGGCGCGGGCGGTCACAGGCCCATGTCCTTGGCGATGATCATCTTCATCACTTCGCTGGTGCCGCCGTAGATCCGGTTGACCCGGTTGTCGGCGTACAGGCGCGCGACCGGGTATTCGGTGATGTAGCCGTAGCCGCCGTGCAGTTGCAGGCAGCGGTCGATCACCCGGGAGGCCACCTCGGTGCAGAACAGTTTCGCCGCGGCCGCGTCGGCGGGGGTGAGCGCACCGCGGTCGAGTGCCTCGAGGGCGCGGTCGACCACGGCCTCGGCGGCGTCGACCTCGGCGCGGCAGGCGGCCAGTTCGAACTTGGTGTTCTGGAACTGGGCCACCGGCTGCCCGAAAACGCTGCGGTCCCTGGTGTATTCGAGGGCGAACCGGATGGCGGCCTTGGCTTGGGCGTAGGCCCCGACGGCGATGGACAGCCGTTCCTGGGGCAGGTTCTGCCCGAGATAGCGGAAACCCTGGTGGGCTTCGCCGAGCAGATCGGTCACCGGCACCCGGACATCGGTGAAGGACAGCTCGGCGGTGTCGGACACCTTCAGGCCGAGCTTGTCGAGCTTGCGTCCGACGGTGTAGCCCGGGGTCGTCGTGTCGACCACAAACAGCGAGATGCCGTGGCGCCGATCGGCTTCGGTGGCCGGGGCGGTCCGTGCGCACACGATCACCCGGTCGGCCTGCACCCCACCGGTGATGAACGTCTTCGCCCCGTTGAGCACATAGTGCGTGCCGTCCTCGGACAACTGCGCGGTCGTGCGCATTCCCGCCAGGTCCGACCCGGTACCCGGCTCGGTCATGGCGATGGCGAACATGATCTCGCCGGAGACGAACCCGGGCAGCCAGCGCCGCTTCTGTTCCTCGGTCGCGAGGTTCTTCAGGTACGGCAGACACAGGCCGACGTGCACGCTCGACCCGCCGAAGGACACCCCGGCCCGGGCGGTCTCCTCGATGAGCACCGCCTGGAACTTGAACGAGTCGATACCCGCGCCGCCGTACTCCTCGGGCACCTCGATCCCGAAGACCCCTAGTTCGGCCAGCGACCGATAGAACTCGCGCGGCACGATGCCTGCCTCGTACCACTGGTCGTACACGGGCACGACCTGGGATTCGACGAACGCGCGTGCCGTCTCGCGGAACGCCTCGTGTTCGTCGGTGAAAACTGTGCGCTGCATGTCGATCTCCCGCAAGCTAGAGGCGGCGGCCGCCGTCGACGTACACGGTCTGCCCGGTGACGAACCCGGCGTCCTCGGAGGCCAGGAAGGCGACCACGTTCGCGATGTCGGCGGGCGTGCCGACCCGGCGCAAGGGGGTGATCTCGGCGGTCTTCGCCTGGAGTTCCTCGGCGCCGATCCCCATCCGGGCGGCGGTGGCCGCGGTCATCTCGGTGGCGACGAAGCCGGGCGCGACGGCGTTGACCCGGATACCGAAGGGGCCCAGTTCCATCGCGAGCGTGCGGGTCAGGCCCTGGATGCCGGCCTTGGCGGCGGCGTAGTTGGCCTGTCCGCGATTGCCCAGCGCCGACACGCTCGAGGTGTTGACGATCGCGCCGCCGCCACGTTCGACCATGTGCTTCTGGGCGAGCTTGCTGCACAGGAACGCCCCGCGCAGATGCACCGCCATGACGGTGTCCCAGTCGTCGACCGACATCTTGAACAGCAGATTGTCGCGCAGCACGCCGGCATTGTTCACCAGCACGTCGAGGGAGCCGAAGTCGCTGACGGTGCGCGCCACCGCGGCGGTGACGGCGGCTTCGTCGGCGACATCGCAGCCGAGGCCGATCGCGGTGCCGCCCGCGGCGTTGATCGTGCCCGCGGTGCGTACGGCGGCGTCGGCGTCGAGATCGACGACGGCGACGGCGTACCCGTCGGCGGCCAGCCGGGCCGCGGTCGCGGCGCCGATGCCGCGGGCCGCGCCGGTGACGAAGGCGGTTCGGTGGGTCATGGGTCGTACTCCCTAAGTTTGTTGGTGTCTGGGGTTGGTGCCCTGGATGCCCAGAGCGGTGGGGTGTAGCTGATGGGTTCTTGCCTTGGTCGAGGCTTCACAGGACTGGCTGCCCCACCGCGCTGGACGCTCCGGCTGCTGATTGAGAGCTTGTTGCGGATCGTCGCTGTTTAGGGATCTGTCGGCGGGGTTGTCCACGGGCGTAACCGCTTTCGAGTCAGGAGCACGCGGGTGACAACTCGGCCTCAGATATGGGTCGGAATCGACGTCGGCAAGCAGTCGCATCACGCCTGCGCAGTCGACGAGACCGGAAAAACGCTGTTCAGCCACAAGTTCGGCAACGATCAGGCCGCGATCGAAGCCTTGATCGCCCGCGCCGACAAGGCCGCCGACCGGGTGCGGTGGGCGATCGATCTGACTTCTCCGTTGGCGTTGCTGCTGATCACGGTGTTGCTGGCCGCTGATCAGACGGTGACCTATGTGCCGGGCCGGGTAGTCAACACCATGACCCACGGGTTCCGCGGCGAAGCCAAGACCGACGCCAAGGACGCGAAGGTCATCGCCGAAACCGCCCGGATGCGCCGGGACCTGAGCCAGGTCACGATGCCCGACGAGCTGGTAGTCGGGTTGACTCAGTTGACCAGCTACCGCACCGATCTGATGTCGGACCGGGTCGCCGGGATCAACCGGCTCCGTTCCCTGCTCGGCTCGATCTTCCCCGCACTCGAGGCCGCATTCGACTACTCGAGCCGGACACCGTTGATCCTTGTCGCCGGCATGTGCACCCCAGCCGAGATCCGAGGCACCGGAATTGATGGTGTCGCAACATATTTGACTGACAACGGGGCCTGGAAACCCGGGATCGGCAAGACCGCGGCCACTGCGGTCGAGGCCGCCGGACGACAAAGCCTGACCCTGCCGGGCGAGGCCGACACCGCGATGTTGGTCAAACGGATCGCCCGGAAACTGCTCGACCTCGATCGCGAGATCAAGGACACCGACAAGCTCATCACGGCCCGTTTCCGGGAACATCCCTGGGCGCGGATCATCGAGTCGTTGCCCGGGATGGGGCCGGGCTTGGGCGCTGAGTTCCTCGTTGGCACCGGTGGTGAGCTGGCCAATTTCGCCAGCGCGGGCCGGTTGGCGTCGTATGCCGGCCTGGTCCCGGTGCCTCGCGACTCGGGCAGGGTTTCGGGCAATCTGCACCGTCCGAAGCGCTACAACCGGCGACTGCGCAGGGTGTTCTACATGGCTGCGCTGTCGAGTCTGCGTTACGAGAACGGGCCCTCGCGGCGGTTCTACGACCGCAAACGCAGCGAGCGTCAGATCCATACCCAAGCCCTCCTAGCCCTGGCCCGACGTTTGGTCGACGTGTTGTGGGCACTGTTGCGAGACCAGCGTGAGTTCACCCTCGGCAACCCGGTACCGGTTGCTGCTGCGGCTTGACACGGTCATTGAGAGTCCTGTGTCAGACAATGGCGTTCACGCCGGTGAGGGCGCGGCCGATGAGCAGTTTCTGGATCTGGGTGGTGCCCTCGTAGAGGGTCAGCACGCGCGCGTCGCGCAGGTATTTGGCGACGGGGAACTCGTCGATGTAGCCGTAGCCGCCGAACACCTGGATCGCGTTGTTCGCCGCCTTCACCGCGGCCTCGGAGGCGAACAGCTTCGCCATCGACGCGGCGGTGCCGAACGGTTCGCCCCGGTCGACGAGATCGGCGGCGCGCCAGGCCAGCAGCCGCGCCGCCTCGGTCTCCACGGCCATGTCGGCGAGCAGTTCCTGCACCAGCTGATAGCCCGCGATCGGCTTGCCGAACTGCTCGCGCTCCCCCGCGTAGCGCACCGAGGCCTCCAGGCAGGCGCGGGCCAGCCCGACGCAGCCCGCGGCCACGCCGATCCGGCCTTTGTCCAGGGCGGCCATGGCGATCCGGAACCCCTGCCCTTCGTCGCCGAGCCGCAGGGCGTCGGGCACCCGGACCCGGTCCAGGACCAGCTCGGCGGTGGCCTGCCCACGCAGACCGAGCTTGCCGGTGATCTCGGTACGGCCGAAGCCGGGCGCGTCGGTCGGCACGAGGAACGCGGTCACGCCCTTGGGTCCCGGTCCCCCGGTGCGCGCGAAGACCAGCGCGACATCGGCCCAGGTGCCGTTGGTGATGAAGATCTTGGTGCCGTCGATGACCCAGTCCGCCCCGTCCCGGGTGGCGCGGGTGCTCAGATTCGCGGCATCGGACCCGGTCCCCGGCTCGGTGAGCGCGAAGCAGCCGAGCTGCTCGCCCGCGCACAGCGGCGGCAGGAACCGGGCCTGCTGTTCCTCGGTGCCGTAGGCGGCGATCGACTTGCCGACCAGCCCGAGCGACACCGACACGATCCCGCGCACCGCGCTGTCGCCGCGCCCGAGTTCTTCCAGCAGCACGCAGTAGGCCAGCGCGTCACCGCCGGACCCGCCGTACTGCTCGTCGATCCCGATCCCGAGGAATCCCAGTGCGCCGAGTTTGCCGACGATCGCCGGGTCGACCGATTCGTCCCGGTCCCACTGCGCGGCGTACGGCACGACTTCCTTGTCCACCCAGGTGCGGGCCAGCTCACGCAGATCGTGCTGCGCCGGGCTGAGTGCGAGATCCATCCGATCACTCCTGAACCAAACGGTGTTAGGTTTACTCGGGCACCGTATCCTAACGCCGTTCGGTTCATCAAGGGCCGGCACGGCCATCGGTGATAGCGTTCGACATTCCGACCGACCCGAGCAGACAGGAGTGGCGCATGGCCAGGCCGCGCGTACCGCTGTTGAGCCGCGAACGCATTCGCGACACCGCGCTGGCCATGATCGACCGCGACGGCCTCGCCGAGGTCTCCATGCGCAAACTGGCAGCCGAACTCGGCGTCCAGGCGGCCTCCCTGTACGGCCACTACCCGAACAAGGACGACCTGCTCGACGACATCGCCACCGCCGTCATGAGCCACGTCGACACCACCGGCTTCGACACGCTGCCCTGGCCGGAGGGCCTGGCAGCCTGGGCCCGCAGCTACCGCTCGGCGCTGGTCGCGCACCCGAATTTCGTGCCCTACCTCGCCACCGGCCCCGGCCGGCGCGCGGAGAACCTGCGCGCGGCCGACGCCGTGCACGGCGGGCTGGTCGGCGCGGGCTGGCCACCGCGCTACGCGACCATGATCGGCGCGGCCACCCGCTACCTGGTGATGGGTTCGACGGTCGGCTCGTTCGCGGGCGGATTCGCCGACGACGTGCAGGTCTACCGGGACCGCTACCCGCACCTGAACCAGGCGCACCTGCTGCGCGCGGTCGCCGACGAGATCGA
Source organism: Nocardia sp. NPDC059177 (assembly GCF_042755165.1). Classification (NCBI taxonomy): domain Bacteria; kingdom Bacillati; phylum Actinomycetota; class Actinomycetes; order Mycobacteriales; family Nocardiaceae; genus Nocardia; species Nocardia sp. NPDC059177. The sequence continues at coordinate 43,615 of NZ_JBHZBX010000006.1, forward strand.
CGACGACAGCTTCGAGCTGGCCCTGACCGCGTTCGTCACCGGCCTCAGCGGCACCTACGCCACCGTGGTCCGCACGGACTGAGCACCCGCGGACACACGACGGGACCGGTGGCGCCTACGCATTCGCTCCCATGCGCCACCGGTCCCGTCGACATCCCCCCGTCTCGGGGGTTCGCCTACATCGAGGCGATCAGCCGATCGACACGCTCGTCGACCGACCGGAAGGGATCCTTGCACAGCACGGTGCGCTGCGCTTGGTCGTTGAGCTTCAGATGCACCCAGTCGACGGTGAAATCCCGGCCGGCTTCCTGGGCGGCGGTGATGAAATCACCACGCAGCTTGGCACGGGTGGTCTGCGGCGGGGTCTCCACCGCGGCGTCGACCGCCTCGTCCTCGGTGATCCGCTTGGCCAGCCCCTTGCGCTGCAGCAAGTCGAACACGCCGCGACCACGCTTGATGTCGTGATAGGCCAGATCCAGCTGGGCGATCTTGGGATCGGACAGCTCCATGCTGTAGCGGTCCTGGTAGCGCTGGAACAGCTTGCGCTTGATCACCCAGTCGATCTCGGTGTCGACCTTGGCGAAATCCTGCGCCTCGACCGCGTCGAGCGTGCGGCCCCACAGATCCACCACGGCGTCGACCTGCGGGTCGCGATCGCGATTGCGCAGGTGCTCGACGGCGCGGGCGTAGTACTCACGCTGGATCTCGAGGGCGCTGGCCTGGCGGCCACCGGCCAACCGGACCGGACGGCGACCGGTGAGATCGTGGCTCACCTCGCGGATCGCGCGGATCGGGTTGTCGAGGGCGAAGTCGCGGAAGGAGACGCCCGCCTCGATCATCTCCAGCACGAGCGAGGCGGTGCCCACCTTGAGCATCGTCGTCGGCTCGGCCATGTTCGAATCGCCCACGATCACGTGCAGGCGCCGGTACTTCTCGGCGTCGGCGTGCGGCTCGTCGCGGGTGTTGATGATCGGGCGCGAGCGGGTGGTCGCCGAGGAGACGCCCTCCCAGATGTGCTCGGCACGCTGGGACAGGCAGAAGGTGGCCGCCTTGGGCGTCTGCAGCACTTTGCCCGCACCGCAGATGAGCTGGCGGGTGACCAGGAACGGGAGCAACACGTCCGAGATCCGGGAGAACTCACCCGCGCGCACCACGAGGAAGTTCTCGTGGCAGCCGTAGGAGTTGCCCGCGGAGTCGGTGTTGTTCTTGAACAGGTAGATGTCGCCGCCGATACCCTCCTCGGCCAGGCGCTGCTCGGCGTCGATCAGCAGGTCCTCCAGGACCCGCTCACCGGCGCGGTCGTGGGTGACCAGCTGCACCAGGCTGTCGCATTCCGCGGTCGCGTACTCGGGATGTGATCCGACGTCGAGGTACAACCTGGCACCGTTGCGAAGGAAGACATTAGAGCTACGGCCCCAGGACACCACCCGGCGGAACAGGTACCGGGCCACCTCGTCGGGGGACAGCCGACGGTGACCGTGGAAGGTGCATGTCACACCGAACTCGGTCTCGATCCCCATGATTCGTCGCTGCACACTATCGACACTACAGCCATGACCAGTGCCCGTGCGGCGCTCCGGACAACCCATCTGCATACGTGTTCACAACGATTCGGACAGTGCTGCGCCGCAGCACACACGGCGAAATCGGGCCCACGAACCGTCCTGGTTCGCGGGCCCGACTTGATCATGACAGCGGGCTACTTCCCGGCGTCGTCCTCGGGTTCGGGCAGCTTCGCCTCTTTCACGGCCTTGGCCTTGGGCGCACCGCCGAGTGCCTTCTGCAGGGCCGGGCCCTGCAGCCGGCGGAACGCCCGCCGCGGCCTGGCCTGCTCGAGCGTGGCCACCTCCAGGGAGGCCTCGCCGAGCGAGCGCTTGTCCTTGTCGGCCTCGGGCTGACCGGCCTGCAGCGCCCCGATGGCCACCTTCAGCGCGTCGTCGAGGGACAGTCCCGGCTGGTAGGCGGCCTTGAGGGCGGTCACGATGGGCTCGGTGGTGCCACCCATCACGACGTACTCGCGTTCGTCGACGATCGACCCGTCGAAGGTGATCCGGTACAGCACCGAGGCCGGCGACTGCTCCGGATACCCCACCTCCGCCACGCACAGCTCCACCTCGTAGGGCTTGAGCTGATCGGTGAAGATCGACCCCAGGCTCTGCGCGTACAGGTTGGCCAGGCCACGGCCGGTGACATCGCGCCGGTCGTACTGGTAGCCCTTGAGGTCGGCCTGCAGGATGCCGCCGCGGCGCAGGGCCTCGAACTCGTTGTACTTGCCGACCGCAGCGAACCCGACGCGGTCGTAGAGCTCGCTGATCTTGTGCAGGGTCGCCGACGGGTTCTCCGCGACGAACAGCACGCCCTTGTCGTAGACCAGCACGATCACACTGCGACCGCGACCGATGCCCTTGCGGGCGAGCTCGGTCTTGTCGCGCATGATCTGCTCGGCCGAGGCGTAGTAAGGCAGCGTCATGCGCCGGCACCCCCGTTCTGTGCGGCCGCGCGGTCGGCCGCGATCGCCGTGGTGATCGCGCCGAGCCGATCCTCGGCCACCTCCGTTGCGCCGTCGGCGTCGACGAGCACCACCGTCGGGTAGATCCCGCGCAACGCGTCGGGCCCACCGGTGGCGGTGTCGTCGTCGGCGGCGTCGACCAGTGATTCGACCGCGATCCGCAGCGCCTGTTCCTGGTCGAGTCCGTGCCGGTAGGTCTTCTTCAGCGACGACTTGGCGAACATCGAGCCGGAGCCGACCGCGGTGTAGCCGAACCGTTCCTCACTGCGCGAACCGACCACGTCGAAGGACACGATCCGCCCGGCCTTGTCCTGGTCGGTGACCTGGTCGTCGAACCCGACCAGCAGGGGCACCACAGCCAGCCCCTGCATGGCGGCGGGCAGGTTGTCACGCACCATCTTCGACAGCTTGTTGGCCTTGCCGTCGAAGGTCAGCGACACGCCTTCGATCTTCTCGTAGTACTCCAGCTCCACCGCGAACAGCCGGACCATCTCCACCGCCAGCCCGGCCGTGCCCGCGATGCCCGCCGCGGAGAAGGTGTCGGTGATGTACACCTTCTCCATGTCGCGCGAGGCCACCAGGTTGCCCTGGGTGGCCCTGCGGTCGCCGGCGAGCAACACACCGCCGCGATAGCTGACCGCGACGATCGTCGTACCGTGCGGCGCGAAATCGGCCGAGGCGGTCAGCTCGGACGCACCGAACCTGTTGCCGGGCAACAGGTCCGGTGCATGCATCCGCAGGTGTTCGGTGAACGAGGAGAGAGCCTGCCCCGCGTGGAGGCGCAACGGATCACCTGAGGTCACTGGCCGCCCTTCTGCACATAGGCCCGCACGAAGTCCTCGGCGTTCTCCTCGAGCACGTCATCGATCTCGTCGAGCAGGTCGTCGGTTTCCTCCGCCAGCTTCTCGCGGCGCTCCTGCCCAGCGGCGTCGACGCCCTCGGGACCCTCGTCCTCGTCGCCACCCCCGGCGCGCTTGGTCTGCTCTTGTGCCATGGCAGCCGACCTCCTCTTCCTCATCACGATGTTCGTGCTAGTTCCTCAACCCTACCGAGCGGATCCGACAAGGTGGTCTATTAGCGATCGGATTGTCGCCCGACCGTGCCGCCGAACCGGGTCAATGAGTGAGCTGGTCGACCAGCTCGGCGGCACTCTGCGCGGCGTCCAGGAGCTTCCCGACGTGCGCTTTCGTCCCCCGGCGCGGCTCGAGGGTGGGAATGCGCACCAGCGAATCGCCGCCCAGATCGAAGATCACCGAATCCCAACTGGCGGCGGCGATATCGGCACCGAAGCGGCGCAGGCACTCACCGCGGAAGTAGGCGCGGGTGTCGGTCGGCGGCTTGGTCATCGCGTCGAGCACCTGCTGCTCACTGACCAGCCGCTTCATCGACCCGCGCGCCACCAGGCGGTTGTAGAGGCCCTTGTCCAGGCGCACATCCGAGTACTGCAGGTCCATCAGATGCAGTTTCGGCGCGGCCCAGCCCAGCCCCTCGCGGCTGCGCATGCCCTCGAGCAGACGCAGTTTCGCGGGCCAGTCGAGCAGGTTGGCGCATTCCAGCGGATCGCGTTCGAGCAGGTCGAGGACCATCGCCCAGTTGTCGACGATGTCGCGTACGCGCGGGTCGTCGTTGCCTTCGCGGTCGATGAACTTGGCGACGCGCTCGTGGTAGAGCCGTTGCAGCGCAAGGCCGGTCAGCTCGCGGCCGTCGGCCAGCGCGACGGTGGCGCGCAGCGTGGGGTCGTGGCTGATCTGGTGCACGGCGGTGACCGGGCGGGCCAGCTGGAACTCCGAGAGGTCCTCGCCCGCCTCGATCAGGTCGAGGACCAGCGCGGTGGTGCCGACCTTGAGGTAGGTCGACATCTCGGCCAGGTTGGCGTCACCGATGATCACGTGCAGGCGGCGGTACTTGTCGGCGTCGGCGTGCGGTTCGTCGCGGGTGTTGATGATGCCGCGCTTGAGGGTGGTCTCCAGGCCGACCTCGACCTCGATGTAGTCGGCGCGCTGGGACAGCTGGAAGCCGGCGGTGTCACCGGACTGGCCGATGCCGACCCGGCCGGACCCGCAGATCACCTGGCGGGAGACGAAGAACGGGGTCAGCCCGGCGATGATGTGGCTGAACGGGGTGTCGCGGCTCATCAGGTAGTTCTCGTGGGTGCCGTAGGAGGCACCCTTGCCGTCGACATTGTTCTTGTACAGCTGCAGGCGGGGCGCGCCGGGGACGCTGGAGGCGTGCCGGGCGGCGGCCTCCATCACCCGCTCGCCGGCTTTGTCCCAGATGACCGCGTCCATCGGGTCGACGACCTCGGGCGCGGAGTACTCCGGGTGCGCGTGGTCGACATAGAGCCGGGCCCCGTTGGTGAGGATCATGTTCGCCGCGCCGACCTCGTCGGCGTCGATCACCGGGGCGGGCCCGCTCATCCGGCTCAGGTCGAAACCACGCGCGTCACGCAGCGGGGATTCCACCTCGTAGTCCCATCGGGTGCGCTTGGCGCGCGGCACCCCTTCGGCGGCCGCGTAGGCGAGCACGGCCTGGGTGGAGGTGAGGATCGGGTTGGCCGTCGGCTCCGTGGGGGTCGAGATGCCGTACTCGACCTCGATTCCGATGATGCGCTGCATGCTGTCGAGCCTAGGCGACGCGCCGGACCCACATCGCCATCTCGGCCCGAGCCACCCCCGCCGCCCAGCTCAGCCGCGTGCCCGCACACCGCTCAGCAACTGGGCGACATCCCCCGCCGCCTGCTCCGGGGACAGCGTGCGATGGTCCACCAGCAACCGGTACCAGAACACCCCGAACAGCTGGTCGGCCGCCAGGTCCAGGCCGGCATCCGCGCGCAGTTCGCCGCGCTCGACCCCGCGCGCCAGCATCGCGACGACCACGGCACGCCGCGTGCCGATCCATTCGCCGAAATGCCTGGCGAACTCCGGATCGAGTTGCGCCTCGGCCATCATTCCCCGCAGAGCCTGTGCGCGGACCGGGAATTCGGTGACCCGGTAGAGCTCGGTGACGAAGGCGACCAGATCCGATGCCACCGCACCGGTATCGGGCTCCGGCATCCGCCGGGCGACCGCCTCGGCGTAGGCGTCCATGGCGAGTTCGGCCCGCGAACGCCACCAGCGGTAGATGGTGCTCTTGGCGACACCGGAACGCGCGGCGACACTCTCGACGGTCATCCGGCGGTAGCCGTGCTCCTCCAGGATCTCGGCGCTGGCCCGCAGGACATCGGCGCGCGCCGCGTCGCTGCGAATCCGGCCACCGGTCCGTGCCTTGTCGCCCATGTCACCTCCACGAGAACTTCTCCTCACTCTAGTTCGCTGCTATCTTTATCGAAACGCTACGGAGCGTTTTGATTTTATGGAGGACTGTTTCGATGAGCACCATCGTCGTTTCCCACGGGTTCGAGGCACGCAGCGACAGCGTCTGGTTTCCCTGGTTCACCGCGGCCTCGACCGCGCTCGGCCACCAGGTCGTGATCCCCGACCTGCCCGAACCCGGTGCGCCGCACCTCGAGCCGTGGCGCGCGACCCTCGCCGCGGCGGCCACGGCCGCCGATCCGGCCGACACCGTCCTGGTCGGCCACAGCATCGGCAGCGTCAACGTGCTGCGCATGCTCGAGCAGCACGCGGGCACGCCGTTCGCCGGCGCGGTACTGGTGTCGGCCTCGGCGCACGAGGTGGGTTACGACATCCTCGCCGAGTTCTTCGACGGCCCGTTCGACTGGCCACGAATCCGGGCTGCCGCCACCGACTTCCGGCTGCTGTCGGCGATCGACGACCCGGTCAACGCCGCCGATCCGATGGGGCATGTCCAGCAACTGGTTCGCGGGCTCGGCGCACGCGCCCTGGTGCTGCCCAGCGGTGGTCACCTCGGCGCCCACCCCGACGATCACATCGAGCTGCCGGAAGCGGTCGCGCTGGTGGAAGAGATTCTGGCCCAGCGCGACTGAGCCGGACGGGGGACCCGGGGTCCGTCACTGGGTGGACCGCGGGTCGTCCTCGGGGGCGATCCGGGGGCGCGGACTCGTCGCGATACTCGATGCATGAGCGACACCGCGCAGCAGCTCGCACCACCCGTTCGCCCGGATCGCCCCGGGCGGCTGATCGCTCTGGATGTCCTGCGTGGCATCGCGATCCTGGGCACCCTGGGCACCAATATCTGGATCTTCACCGATCCGGCCGGGCTCGTCGGGTATGTCGACGGGCTCGGTGGCGCCGCCGAGAACGGCTGGCAGTGGACCGAACGCGTGCTCCAGCAGCTGGTGCAGGGCAAGTTCCTCGGGCTGCTCACGGTGATGTTCGGCATCGGCCTGGCGATCCAGCAGGCCTCGGCGCAGCGGGCGGGACGGCGCTGGCCGGGCCGGTATCCGTGGCGGGCGGGGCTGCTGTTCCTCGACGGTCTGGTCAACTTCCTGCTGGTCGCGGAGTTCGACGTGCTGATGGGGTACGCGGTCACCGGCCTGGTGGTCGCCTACCTGCTGGCGACCGGCCCGCGCGCACAGCGGCGCTGGCTGATCATCGCGGCCGCGGTGCACGTGACGATGCTGACACTCATCGCGGTGGCACTGGCCGCCGTCCCGGCCGGCGACGGCGCGCGCTCGGCACCGCTGGACCCGAATCCCTATGCGGACGGCTCGTTCTGGGATCTGGTGCTGTTCCGCCTCGACCACGCCCTCGAGTTCCGGTTGGAAGCGGTGTTCGTGTTCCCGATGTCGGTGGCGCTGTTCCTGCTCGGTGCCCGGCTGTTCCACGCCGGGGTGTTCCGGCCCGAGGGCGCGCGCCTGCGCCGGAGGTTGATGCTGATCGGCTTCGGTGTCGCGGCACCACTGGACCTGATCATCGGGGTCGGTATCGGCGGCGACCTGGTGCTGTTCACCCGCTATGGCATCGCGCCGCTGGTCTCGCTCGGCATCCTGGCCGCGGTCGCCGAGTTCTACCTGCGCAGACCACGGACCGGGTTCGCCGGCGCACGCCTCGGCGAGGTCGGCCGCACCGCGCTGAGCTGCTACATCCTGCAGAATCTGCTGGCCGGACTGCTCTGCTACGGCTGGGGCTTCGGGCTGGCGGCTCGCGTGTCCGCCGAGGCGCGGGTGCCGTTCACGATCGCGGTCTATCTGGTCGTCATCGCCGCCATCAGCGTCTGCGCCCACCTGTGGCTGCGCCGCTTCGAGCGCGGACCGGTGGAGTGGCTGTGGCACCGCACCTACCGGCTGGTCGCGCCGAACGGCTGATCAGCGCAGCCGCTCGGCCGGCGGTGGCGCCGCGTCGGGCGCCACCAGCAGATCGGCGACGAGCGAATCCCGTTGCAGCGGAACACCGAGACTGCGGGCATTGCCCTCGAACAGCGACAGCACCGATTCGGTGAGGATGCCCTGGATCTGCTCGGCGCCGAGCACCGGTTCCGGTTCGGCCCGCCAGCTGGCGACCACCCCGTCGACGAGCCCGACCATGCCGAAGGCCATCGGCCTGGCCCTGGCGGGGTCGATGCCGAAGCGGGCCAGGGTGGCGGCGAACATGTCGGCCAGCTGCCCACCGACCTCACGGCCCGCACCGGACAGCCCGCCCGCACCGCTCTCCTGCGGCGCGTCGCCGAGGAACCTGTGCAGGTTCGGGTGCAGTTCGATCCAGTCCAGGTAGGTGCCGACGGCGCCGCGCACCGCGTCCTTGAGCGTGCCGGTGGGCTGCAACGCGGGCAGCAGCTCGGCGAGCAGCAGTTCCAGGATGCGCCTGCGGGCCAGCGCGTCGAGTTCGGCGCGACCACCGATATGGCGATAGACCACCGGCCGGGGCAGCGCGAGATGCTCGGCGATAAGCTGCACCGAGATTTCGAGCCCGTGCTGTTCGATCACCTCGACCGCGGCATCGATCATCTCCGCGCGGCGGCGGGCCTTGTGCCCGTGCCAGCGGGTGGCGCGCCCGTCGCCGACGGGCTGCGCGGCCTGGGCGGAGGGTGCAGTCACAGCCCCTACGATACGCGGCGGCAGCGGTGACCGAGACACCGCGTACCACCAAAACGCCTGGACCCGGCCACGACCGGTATGCTCGTCGGCATGCAAGCACGGGCGATGGTGATGGCCTACGCGGTCCTCGCGTGCCTGCTGCCTGCCTTCGTGCTCGTCACCGCGCCGGGCGGTACGGACGCCCGGTTCCTCGCGGCCGGCGCCGTCGCCGCGGCGATGGTGTGCGCGCTCGCCGCGATCACCACCCGCAAACAGCTGCCGATCCGGGTCGCCACCGCAGGCCCGCCGCGCTCGGCCCAGCGCCGTTTACGCGGCGCATTCCTCCCCCAGAGCAATCCGGACACCGCTGGCCGCCCACGGCCACGCGCACCAGGAGCCGATCACCGCTGACAGGACGCCGAGGCGCCTGTCGGATTCCGTGATCCCACTCCCCTTGCCGTGCGTGCGCGCACGCTGTCCGGACAGGTCGTTCCGTCATGCTCGATATCGTCTATTTCCCCGTGTCCGCCGTGCTCTGGTGCTGGCACCAGCTCTTCGCCCTCCCCCTCGGTCCCGCCGACGGGCTCGCCTGGCTGCTCGCCGTGGTCGCACTGGTTGCGACGGTGCGCGCACTGCTGATCGGGCCCGCGCTGCGCCAAGCCAGATCGCAGGCGATCATGCGGTCACTGCAACCACGCACCGACCGCCTCCGCCACCGGCACCGCGACGACCCGCGCGCCCTGGCCACCGCGATCCGCGAACTGCATCGCGAGCACGGTGTGCGCCCGTTCGCCGGATTCCTGCCGCTGCTCGGCCAGGGCGTGGTGTTTCTCGGCCTGTTCCACGTGCTGCGTTCCTTCGACCGCACCGGCGCCTATACCGTCGGCCCGTTCGCCTCGACCAGTTCCCCGCTGTCGGCCGAGACGAACAGCGCGACCGCCAACTACCTGTTCGGTGCCCCCGAGGTCCGCGCCTTCCTCGACGCCCGGCTCTTGGGCGCACCGCTGTCGGCGACGGTCGCCGGCGCGGGCGAGCTGCTGGTCTCGGTGGCGGCCCTGGCCGTGCCGCTGGTGCTGATCGCGGCCGTGTCCACCCATCTCACCGCCCGCTTCGCGCCGGTCGGCACCGACAGCACCGCCACCGTGCTGCGGACCCTGTCGCTGTGGGTGCTCCCGGCGGGCGCGCTTGTCAGCGGGGCGATCATGCCCGTGGTCGTGCTGGTCTATTTCGCGACCAATGCCGCGTGGACCTGCGCGCAGCAGTATCTGCTCCGGCGCGTGCTCGCCGCGGAGGAAGCCGCCGTGGCAGCGACTGCCACGGCGGCAGCGCGTGCCATTGCCCCGCGACCCGGCGCGAAACCACGCCGCCGCTGACCCGCGTTAGTCTCGGGCAGTGTCGACGTCCCCGGAATCGGAACTGCTCGCCGTCTACGACGCCACCGGCCGGGTGACCGGCGCCGCCGAGCGCGGCGCCGTCTACCGCGACGGTCTCTGGCATGCCAGCGCGGGCGTGCTCGTGCGATCCGGTGACGGTGAGCGGGTGTACGTGCATCGGCGCACCGACAGCAAACTCGTCTTCGCCGGCCTGCACGACTGCCTGGCCGGCGGCGTGGTCGACGCGGGCGAGGACCCGGCCGACACCGCGATCCGCGAACTGCGCGAGGAACTCGGTATCGCCCTGCCCACGGGCACGGTGCTGCCGCTGCGGGCGAGCGCGTCCTGGGACGGCAGCTGGGTGGGCAGGCCGCTGCGCTGCCATCTGTTCGGCTACGAGGTGCGCTACGACGGGCCGATCCACCACCAGCCCTCGGAGATCGCCGAGGGCTGGTGGTGCGAGATCACCGAACTGCGTGCGCGCCTGCGTGATCCGGACTGGCCGTTCGTGCCCGACACCCGGCTGCTGCTGGCGCAGCTGCTCAGAACGTGATCACCTGCCAGGTCTGCATACTGAACGGCAGGTCACAGGCGGTTTCGGAGTGGAAGCCGCCGAACGCGGGCTGACCGTAGCGCTCATAGCTGCTGAACCAGTTCCACCAGGCCCAGCAGGTGACGCGCACCTGGTGCCAGACCGGATCACCACACATGGAGAACGCGCCGGTGCCCGCGATCGGGTTCACCGAACAGTGCCCCGGCGGCTGCGCCTGGACGGGCCCGGCGAGCAGGGTCGAGGCACCGATGAGCCCGGCGGCCGAGACGGCGACGGCGATCTTGCGAAGCGATTTCATGACAACCTCCCACGCGTGGAGATCCCGCTCTCGCAACCTGCCGGCAGATCCACGCTCGGTCCGATATGGCCTCGGGACGGGGTGTCCCGCTGATGTGACCTACATCATGAGATCCGCTTACCATGTTACGTCCGTACTCGAATAGTTACCTTCGAGCTATCGTCGCTCAGTCCAGCTTGCGCAGCGCTTCGGCGTCCCTGGCGACCACCGCGCCACCGTCGGCGGTCAGCACGATCGGGCGCTGGATCAGCTTCGGATGTTCGGCCAGCGCGGCCAGCCAGCGCTCCCGATCGGCCTCGGTGCGCCCCCACCCGGACAGGCCGAGTTCCTTGGCGATGTCCTCGCCGGTGCGGGTGATGTCCCACGGTTGCGCGCCCAGCCGCTCGAGTACCGCGCGCAGCTCAGCGACGGTCGGCGGATCGTCGAGGTAGCGCCGCACCGTGTAGTCCACGCCAGCCTCGTCGAGGTGGGCGGTGGCCTGACGGCTCTTCGTGCAGCGCGGGTTGTGCCAGATCTCGGTGTGCCCAGACGTCATGGTCCCAGCGTAATCGCGCGGTCCGACCCGGACGGCGCCACCGCGGCCGGATACGGGAGACTGGAGACCGCCGACCATCGGGAGACACCCGTGTCCACCATCGCCTGGACCGAAGACCACACCCCTCGCACCGCCCACTGGCATTCCGAGAACGGCGCGCCCGCACCGCGCACCGTGACCGTCGCCGACGACACCCTCGCCGCCGACCAGGCCTACCGCCGTATCCGCGCGGGCGAATCCCTGCTCTGGAACGGCGATTTCCACAACGGCCGCCAGCTGCTGACCGCGCTGGGCCGCCGCGCCGACCGGGCCGCGAAAAGGCCGCCCACCGGCGACCTCACCGCACGCTACGAACACGAGCGGGACCGGAAACGCACGCGCGCGGGCATTCTCGGCCGGCTGCTGGTCGTCCTCGACGACAACGACCTGCACCTGCGCCGCGCCCCCGAGGTCCGCGCGGCCTGCCTCGCCGCCTACGGCCCGAATCCCGGGGCCCGCGTCGTAGCCTTCTCCGAACTGCTCGGAGTGCTGGGCGCCTACCGCTGGCAGCAGCAGGGCGTCGAGGTGCCCGCGCTCGGCGCGCGCATCCATCCCGGCTACGGCGTCTTCTCCCCCACCCGCAGCGAATACGTCGACCTGGTCGCCGACGCGCCGCTGAATCCCGCGGCGCGCACGGCATTCGACCTCGGTACCGGCACCGGCGTGCTCGCCGTCGTGCTGGCCCGGCGCGGGATCTCGCGGGTCACCGCGACCGACATCAATCCGCGCGCGCTGCGCTGCGCGAGCGAGAACATCGAGCGGCTCGGGTACGCCGACCGGATCGAGGTCACCGGTCCGGCCCTCTATCCGTCCGGGCGCGCCGATCTGGTGGTGTGCAATCCGCCGTGGCTGCCCGGCGAGCCCACCTCCGATCTGGAACGTGGTGTCTACGACCGGGATCAGTCGATGCTGACCGAGTTCGCGCACGGCCTGCGCGCACACCTGACACCGAGCGGCGAAGGCTGGCTGGTGCTGTCGGATCTGGCCGAACTGCTCGGTCTGCGCCCGGCCGGCGCACTGCCCGCGCTGTTCGGCGAGGCCGGGCTCGAGGTGCTGGCCCGGCTCACCACCCGCCCCCGGCATCCCCGCGCGGGCGACCGCGACGACCCGCTCGCCGCGGCCCGCACCGCCGAGACGACATCGCTGTGGCGGCTGCGCGCGCGGGCGTGATCCGGCCGTCCCCACCCGTGTGACGCGCGCTACTGGCAGGATGCGCGGTACATCGTCCGGCACCACCGCATTCGAGGAGACACCATCCAGGTGAGCAGTCATCCGCAGCACCGATCCCTCCGCCGCACCGCGTTCGGCCTCGGCGCCGCCGTCGCGACCCTGGTGGCACTCGCCCCGGCCGCCCAGACCGCGCCTGTCCAGCAGACGGTGGTCCCGGGGTGCACCCCTGCCGTCGCGGGTCAGCCCAACGGCAAGCAGTGGCCCGCCGAGCCCGCGCTCGCCATCGACCCGGCGGCCGCCTACACCGCCACGCTCGACACCACCTGCGGCACGGTGACCATCGACCTGGACGCCGCCGCCGCGCCCCGCACCGTGAACTCCTTCGTGTTCCTGGCCGGCGAGGGCTACTTCGACCACACCCGCTGCCACCGCCTCACCACCGAGGGCATCTACGTGCTCCAGTGCGGCGACCCGACCGCCACCGGCATGGGCGGGCCCGGCTACCAGTTCGGTGACGAGAACCTCGCCGGCGCGGTCTACCCGGCGGGCACCGTCGCGATGGCCAACGCGGGCCCCGGGACCAACGGCAGCCAGTTCTTCCTGGTCTACCAGGACACCCAGCTGCCGCCGAACTACACCCCGTTCGGCCGGATCTCCGACGGCTTGGACGTCGTGACCACGATCGCGGACGCCGGCGTGGTGGGCGGTGGCCCGGACGGCACCCCGGTCGCCGAGGTCGTCCTCGACGCGGTGACCACCGCACAGGGCTGACAACGACCGAGGGCCGCGTCTCCCGGATGGGGAGACGCGGCCCTCGTCGTGGCTGGTGGGATCAGCCCGCGCTGATCGAGCTGAACAGGTTCTGGATCGTCTGCAAGATCACTTCGGTCAGGAAATCGGCGGCCGAACCGGTCATGGCAACACTCCTCGGGTACGAGTCCTCATCAGGTGGGAAGAACATGTGAAGCATGTCCTATCCACACTTCGGAGCGCAGCGTTTTCCGGAAAATAAACGAACGAAATGACGAACGGCCGCGTTCCTGTACGGAACGCGGCCGGTCGGGTCGGTGATGGTTACAGGTACTGACCGGTATTGGACTCGGTGTCGATCGCCCGGCTGGCCGAGGCGTTCTTGCCGGTGACCAAGGTACGGATGTAGACGATCCGCTCGCCCTTCTTGCCCGAGATCCGGGCCCAGTCGTCGGGGTTGGTGGTGTTGGGCAGGTCCTCGTTCTCGGCGAACTCGTCGACGATCGAGTCGAACAGGTGCTGGATGCGCAGACCCGGGTTACCCGTGTCGAGCACCGACTTGATCGCGTACTTCTTGGCCCGGTCGACGATGTTCTGGATCATCGCGCCGGAGTTGAAGTCCTTGAAGTACAGGACTTCCTTGTCACCGTTGGCGTAGGTGACCTCCAGGAACCGGTTGTCGTCGCTCTCGGCGTACATCCGGTCGACGACCTTCTCGATCATCGCGTCCACGCAGGCGGCCTTGTCGCCGTCGAACTCGCGCACATCGTCGACGTGCAGGGGCAGCGTCTCGGTGAGGTACTTCGAGAAGATGTCCTGTGCCGACTCCGCGTCCGGCCGCTCGATCTTGATCTTCACGTCCAGGCGGCCGGGCCGCAGGATCGCGGGGTCGATCATGTCCTCGCGGTTGGAGGCGCCGATCACGATGACGTTCTCCAGGCCTTCGACACCGTCGATCTCCGAAAGCAGCTGCGGCACAACGGTGGTCTCCACATCGGAGGACACACCCGAACCTCGGGTGCGGAAGATCGAGTCCATCTCGTCGAAGAACACGATCACCGGCGTGCCCTCGGAGGCCTTCTCACGCGCCCGCTGGAAGATGATCCGGATGTGGCGCTCGGTCTCACCGACGAACTTGTTGAGCAGCTCGGGGCCTTTGATGTTGAGGAAGAAGGACTTGGCCTCCTTGGCGTCCTCACCGCGGGCCTCGGCGATCTTCTTGGCCAGCGAGTTGGCAACGGCCTTGGCGATCAAGGTCTTACCGCAGCCCGGCGGGCCGTAGAGCAGCACACCCTTGGGCGGGCGCAGCGCGTACTCGCGGAACAGATCCTTGTGCAGGAACGGCAGTTCCACCGCGTCGCGGATCTGCTCGATCTGGCGGCCGAGACCACCGATGTCGGTGTAGCCGACGTCGGGGACTTCTTCCAGCACAAGGTCTTCCACCTCGGCCTTGGGCACGCGCTCGAAGGCGAAGCCGGCCTTGGTGTCGACCAGCAGCGAATCACCGGGGCGCAGTTTGCGAATCGGGGAATCGGGGTCGTCCATGTCGTCGTACTCGGCGATCTTGGACAGCGGGCCCGACAGCCACACCACGCGTTCCTCGTCGGCGTGGCCGACCACCAGCGCGCGGCGGCCGTCGTCGAGAATCTCACGCAGCGTGCCGATTTCGCCGATGGCGTCGAAGTTCCCGGCCTCGACCACGGTGAGCGCCTCGTTGAGCCGCACGGTCTGGCCGTATTCGAGGGTGGCGACGTCGATATTGGGCGAGCAGGTCAGGCGCATCTTGCGACCGGAGGTGAAGACGTCGACCGTCTGATCCTCGTAGGTGTGGATGACGATGCCGTAGCCGCTGGGCGGCTGTCCGAGGCGATCGACTTCCTCACGCAGGGCGATCAGCTGCTGACGCGCTTCTTTGAGCGTGTCCATCAACTTGCCGTTGCGGATGGTCAGCGAATCGATCCGTGCTTCCAATTCGCGTGCGCGATCCGGCGAGTCGGCGAGTTGCCTGCGGAGAGCAGCCGCCTCGGCGCGTACCGCCTCGAGCTCTCGCCAGGCCGCCGAATCCGAATTCTCGTTGGGGCTCATGATGCTGCTCCTCCCAGTCCCGGTCTTTCAACGCTACCGGGCGCGGTCCGTTCTCGCTTTCCGACATGGTTTCGTCGTGATCACATCTTGTACGGTGACGACCCTATCCGCCCGCATGTTAGGCTCCCCTAAGACCCCCGTGCGGGGCACTCGAGGAGTGCACTCGCCCATCGAGCCGAAAGGTTGCTGAGCATGCTCCTTCCTACCCGCGCGATCCGTGTCACCGTCGCTACCGCCGCCGCGGCACTCGCCGTGACCGTCGGGCTGACCGGTTGCGGCGACTCCGATGATTCCTCGACGAACGCCACCAGCAGCAGTACCAGTATCGCGGCCGCTCCGTCCAGCGATTCGGCAACTCCGGCCCCGTCCGGCGAGACCGCGGGCGCCCCCAGCGCCGAGACCTTGAAGGCCACCCTGGTCCAGTTCGGCGACCCGGCGGTGTCCACCGACGACAAGTCGAAGCTGATCGTCAACGGCGAGAGCCGCAAGGCCAATATCGACCAGATGAACGGCATGCTCGCCGGCTACACCCTCACCTTCGCCGTCGACAACGTCGTGACCAGCGGAAACACCGCCACCGCCGATGTCACCATCACCTCGCCGCACGGTACGGCCCCCGCCTTCCCGGTCACCTGGGAGCAGGTCGACGGCACCTGGAAGATCTCCGACACCAGCGGCTGCCTGCTGCTCGGCTTCGCCCAGGCGCCCTGCACGCCCGCCTGAGCGTCCCCCGACACCCGGGTCGCCCCGAAATACGGCGACCCGGGTTTTTTGCGCGCTGCGCGCCGCTGAGCACCCGCCCCGCGCGGTCTGAGTAGTTCTGCGCTGTGCGCGCGGGCGGGATTCTGCGATGGTCTGTGCCATGAACGTGTTTCCCGGTGTCGCGACAGTCGCGGCGCACACCCCGCCCGATCGGGACCGGTTCCTGGATCTGGTGCGGTTGTCCTCGCTGCTGGTGGTGATCGCCGGGCACTGCCTGATGCTGACCCTGGTGCTCGACGGTGACCGGGTCGAGTTCGGTAACGTCCTGGCCGATCTCCCGGTCCTCCAGGCGCTGACCTGGGTGTTGCAGGTGCTGCCGCTGTTCTTCTTCGCCGGCGTGGCCGCGGGTGCGCGCGGCCTGGGGCCCGGGACCTCGTGGGGCGCATGGCTGTTCCGGCGGACTCAGCGGCTGGTGCGGCCGCTGGGGTACTTCCTGGTGGTCTCGGCGGTCCTGGTCGCGGTGGCGCAGCGGGTGCTCGCGCCCGGCTGGCATCGGCCGCTGGCGGTCACCAGCGTCCAGCTGCTCTGGTTTCTCGGGGTGTACCTGGTGGTCCTGGCCTGCACACCGGCCCTGGCGGCCCTCGTCACGACCGGTCGCCGGATGTTTGCTGCGGTCGCCGCGCTGGTGCTGCTGGCCGCGGTGATCGACGCGGTCCGCCTCGGCGGCGGCCCCGCCGAGCTCGGTTATGTGAATTTTCTCGTCTGGCTGATCCCGGCGGTGCTCGGCCTGGGCTATCTGCGGGGACTGATCCTCCGGCGCACCGCCGCGGTGCTCGCCGCGGTCGTGCTGGTCCTCGATGCGGTGCTGGTCGCCGTCGGCCCCTACGAGCTGAGCATGGTCACGGTGCCCGGCCAGCGACTGTCGAATCTGGCGCCGCCGTCGCTGCTGCTGGCCGGGCACGCGGTGGTGCTGTGCTGCGCGGCCGTCGCCGCGGCGCCGTGGTTGCGGCGCCTGGCGGCCCGGCCGCGGGTGTGGTGGCTGACGGTGATCGGCAACACCGGCGCGATGACGCTGTACCTGTGGCACATGCCGGTACTGCTCACGGTGCTGGTGCTCGGTCATCTCGCCGGCCTGCACCGCACCCAGCCCGGTCAGCCGGGATTCTGGGTGCTCACCGCGGGACAGCTGCTGCTCACCGTCGCGCTGACGGCGCTGCTGTTCCTGATCCTGCGCGGCCTGGAGAACACCCCGCTGCGCTGGTGGGACGACGCGGTCCGGCCGGTGCGCGGCGGATACTCCGCGGCCACCGTCCTGGCCGTGATCGCGGCGGGCTGCGCACTGTTGCAGGCCACCCGGTTCGGGCTCACCGCCGAAGGCGCGCGCTGGCTGGCCTGCGCCGCCGCCGGACTAGTGGCCGCGCGCCTGCTCACCCGCGCGCGGCCGGCCGGCGCCGCGCTCAGCCCTTCGACGGACGGCGCTGCGGCTTCGGTGTGACCGTGCCCTCGGCCAGGCGCCGCGCGCTCACCAGGAACGCCGTGTGTCCCTGCATGCGGTGTTCGGGCCGCACGGCCAGACCCACCACGTGCCAGCCGCGCACCATCGACTCCCACGAACGCGGCTCGGTCCAGCACTCCTGCTCACGCAGCGCCTCGACCACCTTCGACAGCTGGGTGACGGTGGCGACGTAGACGATCAGCACGCCACCGGGTACCAGTGCCTTCGACACCGCGGGCAGCGCGTCCCACGGCGCCAGCATGTCCAGCACCACCCGGTCGACCTGCGGTCCCTCGTACTGCGCCACATCGGCGACGGTGAGCGACCAGTTCTCCGGCCGTCCACCGAAGAAGGTCTCCACATTGCGCACGGCGTGCTCGGCGTGGTCGTCGCGGATCTCGTAGGAGATCACCTCGCCCTCGGGGCCGACGGCGCGCAGCAGCGAGCAGGTCAGCGCGCCCGAACCGGCGCCCGCCTCGAGCACCCGCGCGCCGGGGAACACGTCGCCCTCGTGCACGATCTGGGCGGCGTCCTTGGGGTAGATCACCGCCGCGCCGCGTGGCATCGACAGCACGTAGTCGACCAGCAGGGGACGCAGCGCGAGATACGGGGTGCCGTTGGTGGACTTCACGACGGTGCCCTCGTCGGTGCCGATGAGGTCGTCGTGCTTGATGCCACCCCGGTGGGTATGGAATTCCTTACCCTCTTCGAGCAGCACCGTGTAGAGGCGCCCCTTGGCATCGGTCAGCTGCACCCGGTCCCCGATGGCGAATGGACCGGTCCGTCTGGCCGTCATGGATCTCCGTTCTTCTTCGAATGAAACCTCCAGCCTGCCAGGCCGGGCGCAGCGCCCACCGCACGGGGTGAGGCGTGGCGCGGCGACCGGATCCGGGCGATCGGTGTCGGTGGGTGCCGATACTGTGCGGTGTATGTCAGTACCGGTGCCCGTGTCCCTCATCGACAGCGCGGCCTGCGACGCCCCCGGCGGCGCGGCCCCGCGGTCGCGCCCGGCGCTGTCGCCTTCGCGGGCAAGCGATTTCAAGCAGTGCCCGCTGAAATACCGGTTACGGGCGATCGATCGGATCCCCGAGCCGCCGTCGCGGGCCGCGGTGCGCGGCACGGTCGTGCACGCGGTGCTCGAGGACCTGTTCGGATTACCTGCGGCGCAACGGCATCCGGAGCGAGCCGCCGAGCTGGTCCCGGCCGCGTGGGAGCGTGTGCGCGGCGAGCGCGACGGGCTCGACCACCTCGTGGCCGAGGGCGGCCCGGAGGCACTGTTCGCGGAGGTGCGCCGGCTGGTCGATGGCTATTACGAACTCGAGGATCCGCGCCGGTTCGAGCCGGAATCGCTCGAGGAGCGGGTCGAGGTCGTGCTCGACGGCGATATCCCGCTGCGCGGGTTCGTCGACCGGATCGATGTGGCGCCCAACGGCCTGCTGCGCGTGGTCGACTACAAGACCGGGCGCTCCCCCGGCCCGCTGCACGAGGCCCGCGCGCTGTTCCAGCTCAAGTTCTACGCGCTGGTGATCCTGCGCACCCGCGGCATCCTGCCCGCCCAGCTGCGCCTGATCTATCTCGCCGACAAGATCCTGCTCACCTACAGCCCCGACCGCGACGAACTCGACCGCTTCGAACGCATTCTCACCGCCCTGTGGCGGGCCGTGCTCGACGCGGGCCGCACCGGCGACTTCCCCCCGCAGCGCAACGCCCTGTGCAAGTTCTGCGAATTCAAGCCGCTGTGCCCGGAGTTCGGCGGCACCCCACCGCCGTATCCGGGCTGGCCACAACAGGATTCGGCACCGGTCGCGCTGGGCGTCCCCGAGGTCAGGCCCGCCGAGGACGTCTGAGATCCGGGTGGATCGGGTCAGAAGGCGCGGCAGGAGCGGATGTCGGTGGCGAGGATGGCCTTGGCGCCCAGATCGGCGAGGCGGTCCATCAGCTCGTTGCCCTGCTTGCGCGGGACCAGGGCGCGCACCGCGACCCAGTCGGGGTCGGTCAGCGGGGAGACGGTGGGCGACTCCAGGCCGGGCGTGATGGCGACGGCGTCGTCGAGCAGCGACTTGGGGCAGTCGTAGTCGAGCATCAGGTACTGCTGGGCGAAGACCACACCCTGGATGCGCGCGATGAGCTGGTTGCGGGCGCGGTCGTCGCGCGGGGAGTCGGTGCGCTCGATCAGCACGCCCTCCGAATCGCACAGCGACGCACCGAAGGCCACCAGGTTGTGCTGACGCAGGGTCCGCCCGGAACCGACCACATCGGCGATGGCGTCGGCGACGCCGAGCTGGATCGAGATCTCGACCGCGCCGTCGAGGCGGATCACCTCGGCCTCGATGCCGACGCGCGCGAGGTCGGCGCGCACCAGGTTCGGGTAGGAGGTGGCGATGCGCTTGCCCGCGAGGTCTTCGACCTTCCAGTCCTCGCCGGCCGGCGCCGCGTAGCGGAAGGTGGAGCGGCCGAAGCCGAGCGCGAGACGCTCGCTGACCGCCGCGCCGGAGTCCAGCGCCAGATCGCGCCCGGTGATGCCGAGGTCGAGCTCACCGGAGCCGACGTAGATGGCGATGTCCTTGGGGCGCAGGAAGAAGAACTCGACCTGGTTGGCCGGATCGAGCACGGTCAGATCGCGGGAATCGGTCCGCTTGCGGTACCCGGCCTCGCTGAGGATGGAGGTGGCGGATTCGGAGAGCGAGCCCTTGTTGGGAACGGCGACGCGCAACATCGGATGGTCCTTTCGGAAGAAGAAGTGGAGGAGGTGTCGACCGGACGGCTCAGCCGTCACAGATGTCGGTACACGTCCTCGAGCTTCAGCCCGCGACCCACCATCATCACCTGGAGCCAGTACAGCAACTGGGAGATCTCCTCGGCGAGGGCTTCGTCGCTCTCGTGCTCGGCGGCCAGCCAGATCTCCCCGGCTTCCTCGAGCACCTTCTTACCCTGGAAATGCACGCCGGCGTCCAGCGCGGCCACGGTGCCCGACCCCTCGGGACGGGTCTGGGCACGCTCGGTCAGCTCGGCGAACAGGGATTCGAAGTTCTTCACGATGAATGATTGTTTCACACCCCCGCGACCCGTTTTCCCGCGCACCGCGACCACCTGGGGCCGCGGTGCGCGGGAACCGGTCAGGAGTCCGCCGCGAGCAGTTCGCGCAGATCCGCGACCGAAGTGCGCAGGTGGTCGGCGAAGGCGTACATCTGGTCGGACACCGACTTCGGGGTGGCCAGGTAGATGTTCCAGCGATCCGGCAGCAGCACGTAGGCGATGCCGATGCAGCGGGGGCTGGTGGAGCCGAAACCGAAGTAGCGGATGTGCACCGACGGCGCCGAGCTGGTGCTCAGGTAGTCGTCGCGCATGATCGTCCAGCCGGGGCTGTCGAACAGCGCGATCTGCTCGTCGGCGACGCCCAGTTCGGCGCCGCGGCGCCGCTGGATCCACTGCAACTCCCACAGGTGCTGCTCGGGTGCCTGGCCTGCCTGGCATTCCTTGGCCCGCCCGACGTGGGCGGTGGCGGCGGTGCGGGCGGCGGCGAGCTTGGTCTCGCGGTCGGCCGCGTCGTCGGCCATGGCGTCGACGAAGGCCACCATCTCCGGGGTGACCACGCGCATCGCCTCGGTGCGGCCGTTGCGGAACTGCCGGGTGGCGATGGACTCGTAGGTGGCCCCGGTCAGGCCCTTGCTTCGCCGGTGCGCGAGCTGGTAGGCCAGCTGGGCGAAGGCGTCGGGCGAGATGGAAAGCTGCTTGGCCGCCGCGGTGCCGAAGTCGTCGAAGGAGACCAGCGAGGTGGCGGTGTCGGCGGCGAAGCGCGCGAAGTCGGCCCCCGCCGCGGCGATATCGGCCCGCGCGGCCGAGTCGAGCACGAATTCGATCGGCTCCACCGGTGGCAGGCCCTGGGCGCGCGCGCCGCTGGTCTCGGCGTGGTCCTGGGCGGTGCGCTCGAGCAGCGCGTCGACGAAAGACAGCACCGTGGTGCCGTCGAGGCCGCAGTGCTCGACATTGATACCGGTCTGGCCGTCGGCGAAGACGATGAACGACACCGACTTGTCGAAGTAGCGGTTGGCGCTGTCACCGTGCAGCAGCTGGTCGGTGGCGTGCAGTTCGTCGCGCGGGGCGAAATCCTCGAGGCACACCGCGAACAGCGCGGTCTCGATCTCGTCGAAGGCGGCGACATTGGCCGGCTCGGTGCGCAGGGTCGCGCGGGTGCGCGCCCATTCCGCGCGCGCCTTGGTGGTGAGGTGTCCCACGGCGGTGTCGGTGGCGGCGGGCTTGGTGCCCGCCTTGATCACCGCGCGCAGCCCGTCGACGACATCGTCGAACGCGTACGGCGCGCCGTCGACTCCGACGACGTCCATCCGGAAGATGTTGCCGCGGTAGAACACCGCGATGTGGCGCGCGGCGGCGGGCCCCGGCTGCTCGGCGCTGTAGGCCTTGCGCACCGTGTCCTGTTCCTCGCCCGGGATCCGGGTCTCACCGAACAGGTACTCGTTCTGCCACATCGACAGCTGCTGCCCGCGCTGGGTCACCGGCGGGATCCGCTCGGCGTCGAGGGCGAGCTTGTAGTCGACAGCGGCGCCGATGAGCGCGGCGGCCCGTTCGGTCTGCCCGGCGACGGTCGAGGCCGCCAGCGGGGTGTCGTCGCGGAACAGGAACACGAAGTTGGCGTTCAGCGCGATCCGGTCGCGACGGCCCAGATACCGCGAGGGCCAGAACTGGTCGAGCCAGCTGCCCACGCCGGGGGTGGCGTCGTACTCGGCCAGCGCGGCGTGCAGGGTTCGCCCGGCCCCACCGGGGCGCAGCAGCTCGGCTACCGCGCCCTCGGTGGTGGCGAATTCCTCGGCGCCGAGCAGTGGCTGACACCACCGCAGGAACCGCGCGCAGCTGTCCTCCAGGGTCGGCAGCGGCACCCGGGGCAGTGTGTCTTCGGCGGCGAACGTGGGTTGGTTCAATCCAGGTCCTCAGGTCTCGATGGGATGCGGGCGGGACAGGAACAGGTTGGCGTAGAGCCAGCCCTCGGCTTCGTGGTCGGTGGTGTCGATTCCCTTGGCCGCCAACGCATCCAGTACCTGCTCGCGTTCCTGGACCGAAGCGAACCGACGCTGCTGGAACATACCCGGACGCTGCTCGCTGCGATAGCCGAGCGCGGCCAGTTCCTCGGCGATGGGACCGAAATCGAACATCCGTAACACGAAGTGCGCCATCCACGGTCGCTTGCGCGGATCGGCTTGGACGACCCTGGACAGGGTCTTCTCGGTGATGTAGCCGACGCATCCGGTGGAGATCACCAGATCGGCGGAGGCGAGCACACGTCGCTGGGCCTCGGTGGGCTCGGTGGCCTCGAGGTCGGCGTGCACGTAGTCGTGCAGGAATCCGGCGGCGTGGGCGTAGGTCAGCGCCGGGCGTGCGGCGTCCATCCCGACGAAGCGTACGTCGGGCATCCGGTCGGCGCGCAACCGCTCCCGGTCCGCGGCGATCAGCCCGATCCGGTCGGTGTCGGCGTGGTCGCGGTAGTGGCCTGCCATCTCCTCGACCGTGGTGCCGGTCCGCAGCAGTGCCGCGTTCACCCCGTAGGAGCAGCCGAGGTCGAGCACCGTCGGAATCCGGTCCGGCCGGGCGGCCCGCAACTGCCGCAACTGTTCCTGGAAGTGCGGTGTGGCCAGTTCCGGAATCCGGTAGTCCAGGTCGTTCATCCGCGCGAAGTACGCACGCGGATCCGGACTTTCGTAGATGTCGTCGAAGGATGCTTTGCCATTGGTGTCCAACGGGACGGACATGGGCGGTTCCTCTCAGTCGAGCAGTCGGTCACCTCGGACGGCGTCGGCCGCGGCGGCCACGTGGTCGGGCAGAACACGGCCGAACAGCTGCCTGGTGCGTTCGACAGTGCCGATCACCCCTGGCCGGTCCGTGTAGGCGAAGATCGCCGAATGTCGTTGGCCCGCACCGGCCACCTCGGTGACGCGGTGCAGGGAGAAGCGGCCCTTGAACAGCTGCAGGTCGCCGGGGCGCAGCTCGAGCGCGCGGACGAACCGCTCGCCGGTGCCGGTGAGCACGGCCCGCACGTCGTCGAGATTCTCCGCGTGCGGGTCGCGAATGTTGGGGCAGTATTCGAAGACACCACCGGATTCGGGGCGCCGGGTGAGCATGCTGACGGTGAATTCGTTGGTGTCGAAATGCCAGGGATGCGACATTCCGGGCTCGACCACGTTGAGGCACAGACCCGCCAGCGGATCGGCGAATTCGTGCAGCTCGCCGAGTTCGAAGCAGTCGGCGACGAAGCGCTGGAACACCGGATCGGTGTAGAGGCGCTGGATCAGCGCGTCGGCGGGGATGCGGTCGCGGGCGACGAAGGCGTTGCCGCGGTCGAGCACGATGCGCGCCGGGTGGTCGGCGGGCAGGTCGGCGTCGAGCGGGATGTTGTAGGCGTTGACCCGTTCGACCTGGTAGTGGGCGTGCGGCGCGATCCGCTCGCCCTCGGCCTGCAACGTCGCCAGCAGTTCGGGGCGGAGGAATTCCCGCAGAACCGTACAGCCGTCCTCGGCCAGTTCGGCCCGGGCGGCATCGATGGCCGCCTGTCTGCCCGGACCGTCGAGGTCGGTCAGCGGATACCGTGCGATATCGACGATTTCGTCAAGCCCCCGCGTGCCTGTCATGTGTCCAGTGTGCGGTAACTTCCGGACTCGCGCCGCCTGTTCGGGAAAATCCGGCCTATTCCGGGCAGATCACAGACAGCCGAATTGTGCTGTGCGACAATCGTTTTGGAACACGTTGCACTATAAACGGCGAATCACGCCGGGGCACCGGCGAATCACATCACGGCGCCGTGAAGGTCAGACACGCGCATCGAGC
This sequence comes from Nocardia sp. NPDC059177, assembly GCF_042755165.1. Lineage (NCBI taxonomy): Bacteria > Bacillati > Actinomycetota > Actinomycetes > Mycobacteriales > Nocardiaceae > Nocardia > Nocardia sp. NPDC059177. The sequence continues at coordinate 67,890 of NZ_JBHZBX010000006.1, forward strand.
GCGGCGCACAGATCACGCACCGACAATCCGACCAACGTTTCCCGGAATACCCGCCCCGGCACCTCGGGAACCACGATTTCGCACGGGATCACAATCAGTCCGCACCCCGCGCCCTGGGCGGCGAGCGCACCGGTCACCGAATCCTCGATCGCCACACAGTCGGCCGGATCGACCCCGAGCAGCTCGGCCGCACGCCGGTAGATCGCCGGATCGGGCTTGCCGTGCTCGACCTCGTCGCCACACACCGAGGCGTCGAAGAAATCCCGCCCGAGTGTGTCGAGACCGTACTCGGCGAGTGAACGTTTCGTGTTGGTCACCAGCGCGCAGCGCAGCCCCGCCGCGCGCACCATCGCGAGCGCGTCCTTGGCGCCGGGACGCCACGGAATGGGCCCGAGCATCAGCTCGGTGACCCGCTGTTCGAGGAACTCCCCCGCGGCGGCGAGCACCGGCGGGGTCGCCTCGACGCCGATGCCGTCGAACAGGATGCGCAGCGCGTTCGGGCCGGAGGCGCCGATCAGCGCGTGGCGCACCGCGTCGGTCAGCTCGGTGCCGTGTTCGCGGGCGAGCTCGCGCACCGCGACATCCCACAGCTTCTCCGAGTCGAGCAGCGTGCCGTCCATGTCCCACAGCACCGCGGCCGGTCGCGCGCTCACCTGGTGTCCCCCGCCTCGATCTCGACAGTGTTCGACAGCCGCGGCGGTCGCCGGGCCGCGTTCAGGGTAGCGGGTGCCGATCAGAAGCCCGACCCGGCGATCCGCAGCTCGCCCGCGTCACCGCTGACCTCGATCCACCGGTTCTCCGAGGTCACCGAGCCGTTGGTGAGGTGATAGGTCAGCGAGACCACCGCCCGGTTCGGGCCGCTGGGAGTGATCGAACCGACACTGACCGAGCGCACCGACGACCAGAACGACGAGTACGCGCCGTAGCCGCCGGTCTGGGCCTGGTAGCCCGGGGCCAGCTGCGCCCAGGCGCCGCCGACATTGCCCGGCAGCATGCCGTAGTAGCCGGCGATGAACTGGCCGATCCGATCGGCGCTCGGTGGGCCGAACGGCGTGGTGGTGATGGTCGTGCTGGTCGGCTTCGCCGTGGTGGTCGTGCTGCTCGGCGGCACACTCGACGACGGTCCGGGCGTGCTGGACGCGGCCGGCGCGGTGGCCGAGACGGTCACGGTCTCCTGTTCGGGGACGATGACGACGGTGTTCACCTTGCCGTCGACCACGGTCGTCACGGTGACGGGCGACGGTGTGGCCTGCGCCTGCTGCTCCGGCGCACCGCCGCGGTCGCGGGTGACCACCAGGACCACGAGCATGACGGTGAACGCCGCGACCGCGGCCGCCAGCAACAGAATCGCGCGATTGTTGTTCGCCGCGCCGGGACGGGCGGGCGGCGCGGGGAACGCGGGCGGTCGCCCCGAACCCGCTGCGGCGACGGTGGCCGGTGCCTCGACGCGCGGCGAGCTCTCCACCACCGCGTCGCGCGGACGGACCAGCCCGGGATCACCGGCCGCGGCCTGGCCCACCGGGCTCGGTACCGCGCTGTTGCGGCCGCTGATCGCCGAGCGGGCCGACTTGGCCAGGGCGAGTCCGCTACCCAGCAGGGCGGCCGCACCGGCTTTCGCGCCACCGGACCCCGGGGTGGCGGGCTGGGGCGGCAGTTCCCCCGCAGGCAGCACCCTCGTCGCCGAGGCGCTCGGCACGGCCGGAACCCGGCCCGCCGCAACGTCTTCGAGGGCCGTGCGGGCCTGCGCCATGGTCGGGCGATCGTCGGCGGAGGCGGTCAGCAACCACATCAGCACCGGACCGAGCGGTCCGGCCTGTTTCGGCTCCGGGACGACGCCGCGGGCCACCGCGTGCAGCACCGCCAGGGGGTTGTCGCCCTCGCCGAAGGGCGGCGCGCCTTCGACGGCCGCGTAGAGCGTCGAGCCGAGGGCGAACACGTCGGCGGCCGATTTCGGATTGTCGCCGCGGGCGATCTCGGGCGCCAGGTAGGCGGGGGTGCCCGCGAGGAATCCGGTGGCCGTCACGGTGACGTCGCCGGTGGCGTGCGAGATACCGAAGTCGGTGATCTTGACGGTGCCGTCGTCACCGACGAGCAGATTGGCCGGCTTCACGTCCCGGTGCATGATCCCCGCGTCGTGCGCGGCCGAGAGCGCCGCCGCGGCCTGCGCGCCGATCCCGGCGACCTCGATCGGCGGCAGGGTCGTCCCGCCCGCCAGCTTGACCGCGAGACTGGGCGCGTTCATGTACTCCATGACCAGCCACGGCTGACCGTCCTCCTCGGCGACGTCGAAGACGGTGATGGCGTTGGGATGGTGCAGGCGCGCGGCGATCCGGCCCTCGCGCATCGCGCGCAGCTTGGCCTCCAGTGCCTGGGATCCGGTCAGCCCGGCGCCCAGCAGCACCTGCTTCACCGCGACCGTCCGGCGCAGCCGGACGTCGGTGGCGCGCCACACCACCCCCATCGCGCCGGTGCCGATCGGGTCGGTGAGCCGGTATCGTCCCGCGATCAACCGATCCGATGTCATGGTGTGCCCCTCCTGCTTACCCGCGAGTCGTCCAGCCCTCCGCGCCACAGCGGGGTGAAACTTGTGAAAATCCTACGTGCTGAGCTGGTTTGCTTTGACTCCCGAACAGCGGGGCCCTGGGCCGCAACGGCCGATGGTGACCACTCTCACTCAGGCGTTGAAGTATTTCGCCTCCGGATGCAGCAGCACGAACGCGTCGGTGGACTGCTCGGGATGCAGCTGCAGTTCCTCCGACAGCGTCACCCCGACCCGGCCCGCCTCGAGCAGATCGACCAGTTTGGCGCGGTCCTCCAGCTCCGGGCAGGCGCCGTACCCGAAGGAGTAGCGCGCGCCGCGGTAGCCGAGCTTGAAGTACTCCTGGATGTCGGCCGGGTCGTCGTCGGCGACGGACTGCCCGTCCAGGGTCAGTTCCTCGCGCACCCGCCGGTGCCAGTACTCGGCCAGCGCCTCGGTGAGCTGCACGCCGATGCCGTGCACCTCGAGGTAGTCGCGGTAGCTGTCGCCGGCGAACAAGGCGTTGGCGAAGTCGGCGATCGGCTGCCCCATGGTGACCAGCTGGAACGGCAGCACGTCGACCTGGCCGGTCGCGCGCGCCTGCTCGCGTGAGCGGATGAAGTCGGCGATGCACAGGAACCGGTCGCGCTGCTGCCGCGGGAAGGTGAACCGATACCGTTGCGGCGCATCGGGTTCGGGCTCGGTGAGCACGATGACATCGTCGCCCTCCGACACCGCGGGGAAGTAGCCGTAGACCACCGCGGCATGCTGGAGCACGCCCTCGGTGGCGAGCCGGTCCAGCCAGGCCCGCAGCCGCGGCCTGCCCTCGGACTCCACCAGCTCCTCGTAGGTGGGGCCGTCACCGGCGCGCTGCCCGCGCAGCCCCCACTGCCCGAGGAACAGCGCGCGCTCGTCGAGCAGACCCGAATACTCCTGCAGCGGCAGGCCTTTCACCACGCGGGTGCCCCAGAACGGCGGTGTCGGCACCGGCAGATCGGCGGCGACATCGGAGCGCTCGGGCACCACGACCGGCACCTCGGCGGCCTTGCGCTCGGCGGCGATCCGCTTGGACCGCTCGTGCCGGGCCTTGCGCTCGGCGGCCTTCTGCCGGGCCGCGACGGCCTCGGGGCTGTCCGGATCGAGGCCGCCACCGCGCTTGACGGTCATGATCTCGTCCATCAGCCGCAGCCCCTCGAAGGCGTCGCGGGCGTAGTGCACCTCGCCGTCGTAGACCGCGGTGAGGTCGTTCTCCACATAGGAGCGGGTCAGCGCGGCACCGCCGAGCAGCACCGGGAACTGGTCGGCGACGCCCTTGGTGTTGAGCTCTTCGAGGTTCTCCTTCATCACCACCGTCGACTTCACCAGCAGCCCGGACATGCCGATCACATCGGCCTTCTTGTCCTGGGCGGCGTCGAGGATGGTGGCGATGGGCTGCTTGATCCCGAGGTTGACCACCTCGTAGCCGTTGTTGGACAGGATGATGTCGACGAGGTTCTTGCCGATGTCGTGCACATCGCCCTTGACCGTGGCCAGCACGATCCGGCCCTTGCCGGAGTCGTCGGTGGCCTCCATGTGCGGCTCCAGGTGCGCAACCGCGGTTTTCATCACCTCGGCCGACTGCAGCACGAACGGCAGCTGCATCTGGCCCGAGCCGAACAGCTCACCGACGGTCTTCATGCCCGACAGCAGCGTCTCGTTGATGATCTGCAGCGGCGGTACCGACTGCATCGCCTCGTCCAGGTCGACGTCGAGACCGTTGCGCTCGCCGTCGACGATGCGCCGCTCCAGCCGCTCGAACAGCGGCAGCGCGGCCAGTTCCTCGGCCCGCGAGGCCTTCGACGAGGCGGTGGAGACGCCCTCGAACAGGGCCATCAGTTTCTGCAGCGGGTCGTAGCCCTCGGTGCGGCGGTCGTAGACCAGGTCCAGGGCGGTCTGGCGCTGCTCGTCGGGGATCCGGCTCATCGGCAGGATCTTCGAGGCGTGCACGATCGCCGAATCCAGGCCGGCGTCGACGCATTCGTTCATGAACACCGAGTTCAGCACCTGGCGGGCGGCCGGGTTGAGCCCGAAGGAGATGTTGGACAGACCCAGGGTGGTCTGCACATCGGGGTGCTTGCGCTTGAGCTCGCGGATCGCGTTGATGGTCTCCAGACCGTCGCGGCGCGACTCCTCCTGGCCGGTGCCGAGGGTGAAGGTCAGGGTGTCGACGATGATGTCGGACTCGAGCAGACCCCAGTTGGTGGTGATGTCGGCGATCAGCCGTTCGGCGATGGCGACCTTGTGCTCGGCGGTGCGGGCCTGGCCCTCCTCGTCGATGGTCAGCGCGACGACCGCGGCGCCGTGTTCGGACACCAGCCGCATGATCTGCTGGAAGCGCGAGTCCGGGCCCGCGCCGTCCTCGTAGTTCACCGAGTTGACCGCGCACCGGCCGCCCAGATGCTGCAGACCGGCCAGCAGCACCGGCGGCTCGGTGGAGTCGAGCATGATCGGCAGGGTCGAGGCGGTGGCCAGCCGGGAGGCGAGCTCGTTCATGTCCTGGGTGCCGTCGCGGCCGACGTAGTCGACGCACAGGTCGAGCATGTGCGCGCCGTCGCGGGTCTGGTCCTTGGCGATCTCGAGGCAGCGCTGCCAGTCCTCGGCCAGCATGGCGTCGCGGAAAGCCTTGGAGCCGTTGGCGTTCGTGCGCTCGCCGATCATCAGGATCGAGGCGTCCTGCTCGAACGGGACCGCGGTGTACATGCTCGACACGGAGGGCTCGTGCTCGGGCGCGCGGCGCTGCTCGATCGCGGGCAGCGTGGTCTCCACCTCGCGCACGGCCTCGGCGACCTGGCGGATGTGCTCGGGAGTGGTGCCGCAGCAGCCGCCGACCAGCGCCAGACCGAACTCGGAGACGAAACCGCTGAGCGCGATCGCGAGCTCCTCGGGCGTCAAGGGGTATTCCGCCCCGTTGGCGCCGAGGACCGGCAGACCGGCGTTCGGCATCACCGAGACCGGGATCTGCGAGTGCCGCGACAGGTGCCGCAGGTGCTCGCTCATCTCGTCGGGGCCGGTGGCGCAGTTCAGGCCGATCATGTCGATGCCGAGCGGCTCCAGCGCGGTCAGCGCCGCGCCGATCTCGCTGCCGACCAGCATGGTGCCGGTGGTCTCCACGGTGACGTGGGTGATGATCGGGATCCGGCGGCCAGCCGCGATCATGGCCCGGCGGCTGCCGGTGATCGCGGCCTTGACCTGGAGCAGGTCCTGGCAGGTCTCGACCAGGATGGCGTCGGCGCCACCGTCGAGCATGCCGAGCGCGGCCTCGGTGTAGGCGTCGCGCAGCGAGACGAACGGCGCGTGCCCCAGCGTCGGGAGCTTGGTACCGGGGCCCATCGAACCCAGGACGTAGCGCGGGGCGCCGTCGGCCGAGGGGCCCATCTCGTCGGCGACCTCGCGGGCGATGCGGGTACCGCGCTCGGACAGATCGCGGATCCGGTCGGCGATGTCGTAGTCGGCCAGGTTGGGCAGATTGCAGCCGAAGGTGTTGGTCTCCACCGCGTCGGCGCCCGCCGCGAAGTAGGCGCGGTGGATGTCGGCCAGCACATCGGGACGGGTGTCGTTGAGGATCTCGTTGCATCCCTCGAGGCCACGGAAATCGTCGAGCGTGAGATCCGCGGCCTGCAACATCGTGCCCATCGCACCGTCGCCGATGACGACACGCCGCCGGAGCGTGTCGAGGAGCGTGGTATCGAACCCGGTGGGCAAGGACGCAGACATGTATCCAAGACTAGTGGGCGCCACCGACGCGTAAGACCACTGCGGGTGATTCGAGTGGCCCCGGCCACAGCGCGAGCGCCGAAACACGCAACAGCGCCGGTCACCACAAAACAATTCGCACGAGACACTAGGCTGACCGGGTGGATGCCAGTGAGACCCCCGAGACGGAACTGCCGACGTTGCGCAATCCCGTGCTGGTCGCGGCCTTCGAGGGCTGGAACGATGCCGGTGACGCCGCCAGCGGCGCGGTCGAGCATCTGGAATTGCTCTGGGATGCCGAGCCGCTGGCCGAGCTCGATTCCGAGGACTACTACGACTATCAGGTGAACCGGCCGACAGTGCGCCAGGTGGACGGGGTGACCAGGGAAATCCAGTGGCCCTCGACCATGTTGTCGGTGTGCTCGCCCCCCGGCAGCGATCGCGACGTCGTGCTGTTGCGCGGTATCGAGCCCAATATGCGGTGGCGCAGCTTCTGCAACGACCTGCTCGAGTTCATCGAGCAGCTGGGTGTGGAGACGGTGGTGATCCTCGGCGCGCTGCTGGCCGACACCCCGCACACGCGCCCGGTGCCGGTGACCGGTTCGGCATACAGCCCGGAGGCGGCCGAGCAGTTCAGCCTGGAGCAGACCCGCTACGAGGGACCGACCGGGATCACCGGGGTGCTGCAGGACCAGTGCGTCAAGGCCGGGGTACCCGCGGTCTCGTTCTGGGCCGCGGTCCCGCACTACGTGTCGCAGCCGCCGAATCCGAAGGCGACGATCGCGCTGCTGCACCGGGTCGAGGAGGTCCTCGACATCGAGGTCCCGCTGGGCGAGCTGCCCAAGCAGGCCGAGGAGTGGGAAGCCGCGGTCAACGAGATGACCGTGGGCGACGAGGAGATCAACGAGTACGTGCGCTCGCTCGAGGAGCGCGGCGACGCGGCGATCGATCTCAACGAGACGATGTCGAAGATCGACGGCGATGCCATCGCGGCGGAATTCGAGAAGTATCTGCGCAGGCGTGGCCCCGGCAGTTTCGGTCTGTAGTTCGATCGCCTGCTCCCCCGCTGCCGGGCGCTGCCTGCGCCCGGCCTCGCGGTCGTTACCGATGTGGCGGTTCGGATCCGTCGGTGCCCGCCATGGCTACACCTCCAGAGTGAGCACTTGGGCGGCCGCCTCGTGTGCCAGCTTGGCGATCAGCAGGTCACGCGGAATCGTCTGGCCGGCAAGGTGATCCAGCGACGGCACCACCACGTGGTGCGCGTCGGCGCGCTTGAGTTCCTGCGTGAGCTCGGCGAACGCGGCGCCGTCTCCTGCGGTCGATTCGTGGAAGGTCGCGGCGAAACACATCCCCGCGGTAGCCGCGAGGCTACGTAGCGCATCCTCCAATTGATCGCCCTGGCCCTCGGCCAGATCGTCACGCAAGTATCCATAGATCAACGCTTCCACCCGAACCTCCGTTGGATAGGGATCGCTGTTCTGTTGTCGGATCCCCCCGCGCCGCGCCGGTGCGCGGCGCGGGGGTACTGCGTTGCCCCGCAAGCTCTCCTGCGGAGCGGGCGTCCGGTCTCGGGCCGAGCACCTGCTACCAGCATGCGCAATCGTGGCCCGCGGCAGCAGATGTCAAACCGATGACATCTACATGCCCTATCCGGGACGCCGAACGTTAACTGGTGGAATACTACCGCCGTGACCGCAACTGATGATCGACCCGTCTGGGCTGTCCGGATGCGCTCGGAACGTGACGCGAGGGGGTGGTCGCAAGCCGATGCCGTCCGCGCGATGCGTGCCAAGTCCTCCCACAACCTGCCAACGGACAGTACTCTGCTGCGCAACTGGCGCCGCTGGGAATCCGGAGAATCGCGACCTGACGAGTTCTACGCGCCGATCATCGCGGCCGCGTTCGACACCGTCACGGCCACGTTCTTCCCCAAGGCCCGGCCGAACCGGGATGACGAGCTGTTATCCGCAACGGGTATGGACACTTTGGAGTTCATCGGCCGGCTGCGAATGTCCGATGTCAACAGCGCGACCCTGGAGGCGGTGCGGATCACCGCCGAACGGCTGTGCTGTGAATACGCCTACGCCGATCCGCACGCGCTGCACTCCGAGGGCACCGCGTGGCTGCGCCGGATCACCTCACTGCTCGACGGCAGGCTCACCCTCGGCCAGCATCGGGAGATCCTCGTGCTGGCGGGCTGGGTGGCGTTGCTGGTCGGTTGCGTCGACTACGACCTGGGCCGGCGCGGTGGCGCCGAGGCCACCCGCCGGGCGGCGGAGTCGCTGGGCCGGGAGGCGGGCAATCCCGAGATCATCGGGTGGGCGGCGGAGATGTCGGCCTGGTTCGCCCTGACCCAGGGCAACTTTCGTGGCGCGATCGATGTCTCGGAGAAGGCGATGCCGGGCACCACCTCGATGAGTGTCGGGGTGCAGCTGGCCGCGCAGCGGGCCAAGGGCTGGGCGCGCCTGGGTGACCGGCGCGCGGTGCAGACCGCGCTCGACGAGGGCAGGGCGATCCTGTCGCGGATGGGTCATCCGGCCGATCTGGACAACCATTTCGTCATCGACGCAACGAAATTCGACTTCTACGCGATGGACTGCTGCCGGGTAGCGGGCCAGGACCGGCTCGCCGAACGCTATGCCCACCAGGTGATCAGCGACTCGACCCGCCCCGACGGCAGCGTGCGCAATCCGATGCGGGTGTCGGAGGCGCGGCTGACCCTGGCCGTGGTCGCCGTGCGCGACCGCGATCTGGAGCGGGCCGTGGAGGAGGGCGTCGCGGCGTTCACCCCGGGTCGCAAGTCGCTGCCGTCGCTGGCCTGGATCGCCGGCGAGGCGGCGCGCGAGATCATCGAACGCTTCCCCGGCGATCCGCGCACCCAGACCTTCCTCGAGCAACTGCGCTCACTCAACGTCGGGTGAGCGCGGGGGCGATGGCACGCCGATCCGGGACGGGTCGGGCGGAGCACGGACCGGACACCACTACCCTCTCTACGGTGACCGACTCCGCCGACGGCCTGCCCAGCGCCGTGCCCGCCCTGTGGGACGAACGGCTGCGGTTGTTCTCGTTCGCGACCGCCGAGAAGCGCGCGGACTACCTGCGGGTGCTGCGCGCCTTCGACAGCGCCCGCGCCGCCTATGTGGTGTTGCTGCACGCCGACGACGTCGCCGACTGGATCGCCCGGACCGAGTCCGGCGCCCGGACCGGCGACGTCGCGCCCGCCGGTGTGCCGCTGCCCTCGGCCGAGATCGGCCCGCTGCTCGAGCAGCTGCACCGCTGGGGCGTGCTCGAACGCAGCTACGACGGCACCCGCGCCGCCACCCTGGCCGAGTACCGCAACCGGCACTACGTCTACCAGTTCGCCCAGGCCGGTTTCCAGGCCTACCGGGCGGTGGCCGGGGTGCTGGCGGCCCGGATGGACGAGGCGTCGCTGTCGCGGCTGGTCCTGCCCGAACTGCTCGCCGACCTGCGCACCCTGGCCACGGCCAACCGCGACGGCGACGCCGAACGCGTCTACACCACGCTGCGCAGGCTCGACGCCGCCCTCACCGATCTGGCGGCGCGGGCCGCGCACTTCTACCTCTCGCTGGGCGATCTGGTGCGGACCACCGAGATCACGCCCGAGTCGTTCCTCGCGCACAAGGACGCGCTGCTGGCCCACATGCGCGAGTTCAGCATGGACCTGGCCCGGTTCGCGCCACGGCTGGCGGCCGCGATCGGCGAGGTCGAGCAGACCGGGGTCGACGCGCTGATCCGCCGGGCCGCGAGCTGTGACGAGCGGGTGCTGGTGAGCCCGGCCGAACGCGAAGCGGATTGGCGCGCACGCTGGGCGGGCCTGCGCACCTGGTTCGTCACCGCGGGCGAACCGGGGGAATCGTGCGAGGCCGACCGGCTGCGGGAGGCGACGATGAGCGCGATCGCGGCGGTGCTGTCGCTGCTGCGCCGGGTGACCGAGACGCGCCGCGGCGGGGTCAGCCGGGAGTCGGCGCTGCGGCATCTGGCCGCCTGGTTCGTCGACACCCCGACCACGGCGGGCGCGCACGCGCTCTACGACGCCGTGTTCGGGCTGGGCAGGCCACGGCATCTGGCCCTGGAACATCCCGACGCCGAACTCGTCCCGAACAGCCGATCCTGGTGGGACGCACCACCTTTGGAGATCTCACGGACCCTCGCCGAGACCGGTCGCGCACCGGCCGCGGGCGCACCGGCCCGGATCGCGCGCAACGACGCGAGCGTGCGGCGGCTGCGCGAGGCCCAGCTGGCCGCGCAGCGGGACCGGGCGATGGCCGCGGCGTCGCTGGCGGGGGGCAATGTGCACGAACGGGTGCTCGATCAGCGCGAGACCGAGGTGCTGTTGCGGCTGCTCGACGCGGCCTCCACGGCGTGGGTACCGGTGAGCGGGCGGGTCGACGGGACCACCGGATCCGACAACGGCGTCACCTTGACGGTGCGTCCGTGCGACGGGTCGACGGTGATCCGCACCGCCGCCGGGCTGCTGCACCTGAACAACCGGCGACTCGAGGTGCGCGCCACGGTGAAACGAGGTGCGGCCCGATGAATGCCCGCTACCGGCCCGAAGCGCGTGCCCTCGTGCGACGGTCGGCGAGTCATCAGCGCGCCCTGCGACGAGGTGTGGCCCGATGAGACAGCAGCGCCGGATCGATGCGCTCGCCCTGGACAGCTATCAGCGTGCCGCGCGGGTGATGCTGGCCAATCACCTGGTGACCCGGGTCCATCCGGACCGGATCGCCTTGCCGCTGGTGCGCCGCTGGGCCACCGAGCTGCGCGAGGACCTGGCCGAGCTGTTCGGCTACCGGCTCGAGGTCACCGAGACCACGGCCCGGCTGTATCCCGTGCACGACCGGCTCGACGACGCGCGTCCGGCGCGCAGCGTCAACGACCGGGTCTTCGATCGCCGCCGCTACGCCTATCTCGCGCTGGCGCTGGCGGCGCTGGGGCGCGCCGGTGATCAGATCACGCTGTCCGAGCTGGCCGAGCACGTGGCCGATTACGCGAGCCGTATCGACGGACTGGACCTGTCGACCGAGCGCGCCGCCGACCGGGACGCCTTCGTCGACGCGATCGGCTGGCTCGGCGCGCGCGGCGCCCTGACCCTGGCCGACGGTGACGCGGGCGGCTGGGCCAGCGACCCCGAAGCCGGTGAGGCTCTCTACGACATCGACCGCCCGGTGGTGTTCGCGCTGTTCCGGCCACCGCGCGCACTGCAACACCTGCACAGTGTGCGCGGGCTGCTCGCCGACGACACCGAACAGGCACCGGCCGATCAGGCCCGCCGGGTGCGCCGCGCCCTGGTGGAGCGCCCGGTCGTCTACTTCGACGATCTCGCCCCCGCCGAGCGCGCGCTGCTCGGTCAGGACCGGGTGGTCAGCGAGGTGGAGTACTGCACCGGCCTGCGCGCCGAGCGCCGCGCCGAGGGGGTGGCGCTGATCGACACCTCCGGCCGGCTCTCCGACACCCGGTTCCCCGGCACCGGCACCCTCGCCCAGGTGGCGCTGCTGCTGATCGGGGAGATCGCCGACACGGTTCTCGACATCGACAATCCGGTGTCGCGCCGACCGGCACCCGGCACCGATGCCGAGGATCTGCTCGCCCAGCTCGACGCGGCCATCCCGGAGTCGAGCGTCTTCGCGCCCCTCGCCGAGGACATCGAAACAGTCACCACCACAACGGAATACCCGGCCGAGGACACCGAACCGGTGAGCTATCCGTTCCTGGCTCACACCTGGGTCGCCGGCACGGTCACCGCGCTCACCGACCGCTACGGCGCGACCTTCGCCGCGCAGTGGCAGGCCGATACCGGGGCGCTCACCACCGAGGTGCTGGCGCTGCTCACCAAGCTGCGGCTGCTCCGGCCGGTCCCCGACGGGGTACTCGTGCTGCCCGCGCTGGCCCGGTACCGGGGCGCGGTGGTCACCGTGCGGGTGCGCAAGACCGAGGAATTGTTCGTCACCGCCGCCGAGACCAGCGGCGGCACCCGAGTGGGAGGGAACTGAGCAGATGGCGCTCATTCACGGCGGAGTGCGTTTCGTCCCGACCCGCGCGGGCATCGTCAACCTGTGGGACTACCGCGACCAGGAGTTCTGCTTCGCCGACGGCCGCCTGGTGCTGCGCGGCCCCAACGGCTCGGGCAAGACCAAGGCCCTCGAGGTGCTGTTCCCGTTCGTGCTGGACGGGCGGATCGAACCGCGCCGGTTGAACCCGTTCGCCGGTGAAGAGCGCACGATGAAGTCGAATCTGCTCTACCGCAAGCAGGAATCGGCGTACTCGTATGTGTGGATGGAGTTCGCGCGCGGCGGCTGGGACGATCCCGAAGTCGTCACCGTCGGCATCGGCATGCGCGCCACCCGCTCCTCGGACAAGGTGACCCGCTGGTATTTCGTCGCCGACGGGCGCGCCGGGGTCGACTTCTCGCTGATCGGCCCCGACGACCGGCCGCTGACCCGCAAACAACTGGCCGAGCAGATCGGCGGCGACGCCATTGTCGACCGGCCGGTGGAGTACCGCGCCGCCATCGACGCGCGCATGTTCGGGCTCGGTGTGCAGCGCTACGACCAGCTGATCAATCTGATCCTCACCCTGCGCCGCCCGCAGCTGGCCAAGAACCTCGATCCACGCGGGCTCTCGCAGGCGCTCACCGACGGTCTGCGACCGCTCGACGAACAGCTGATTCTCGACGCGGCCCGCTCGTTCAGCGATATGGAGGAGGTGGGGCGCACGCTCGACGGCCTGGTCCAGGCCGATACCGCGACCCGCCGGTTCGTCGAGGTGTACCGCAAGTATCTCGCGGTCCAGGCGAAGACCGATGTCGATCAGGTCCGTACCCGCCTCGACGCGGTCACCAACGCGGCGACCGCCGTCTTCGCGGCCACCGCGCTGCGGACCCGGCGCGAGGGCGACCGAGCCGCCGCCGAGACCCGCGCCGAGGAAGCCGACCGCGCCTATGAGCAGGCCATCGCCGACCGCGAGAACCTGCAACGATCCAGCGCCTACGAGGGCAAACAGCAGCTCGACGACCTCGCCGACGCCGTCCGCCGCCTGGAGACCTCGGCGGCGGTGCACCGCGACAAGGCCGCCGAAGCCGGTCAGACCTTGCAGCGCCGCGCCGAGGAGGCCGAACGCGCCGCCGAGGCGGTCCGCACCGCCGCCGCGGCCCTGGTCCGCGGCGAGGACGCCGTGCGCGCGGCCGCCGAGGAGGCCGGCATCGAATGGGCCGCGCCGGTCACCGACGGCCGTGGCGACCAGTTCACCGCCGCCCTCCGCGGCCACGCCGAGGAACGCGACGCCGACGTCCGCGCCGTCCGCAAGGCGGTGAGCACGTGGGAGACCGCCGCCGCCGAACGCACCCGCGCCGAACGCCTCACCGAACGCGCCGTCGAACTGCGCGAAGCCGCCGCCGCCGAGGTGGCCCACGCCGAGGCCGCGGTGACCCTGGCCCGCACCGAATCCGAAGCGGCCCTGCGGTCCTGGTGGAAGGCCCATGCGGAGGTGTTCGCGGACGTCGGTGAACCCGCGTCCGGCAGCGGGCAAGCCGGTGTCGACGGGCCGTCGGTGGGGACCGCGACTACCGGCGGATCGGCGACAGCCGACGAGGTCACCGCGGTATCTGTCATTCGTGCGGACACTTCCGATCACGCCGCGGTGTCCGCGCCCCGAACACCGCCCAGCGCATCCGGCCTGTTCGCCGCGCTCGGCGCTGCGGTCGCCGCCGCAGGCACCGACGAGTCTCCCTCCGCACCGGAGGTGCTGGCCGAATACTGCGAGCCGCTGCAGGACCGGATCCGTACCCGCCGCCAGGAGGCCCGCTCCCGTGCGAGTGCCGCGGCCGCCCGCCGCGATTCGCTCACTGCCGAACGCGCTCAGATCGCCGCCCAGCACGACGACGCTCCCCCCGCCCACCCCGCCAGAACCGGTGTCCGCGAAGAGCTTCCGGGCGCGCCGCTGTGGCGCCTGGTCCGCTTCGCCGATTCGGTGTCCGCCGCTGACGCTGCCGCTATCGAGGCGGCCTTGCAGTCCAGCGGCCTGCTCGACAGCTGGATCTGCGGACCGGACCTGCCCGACGACGTCACCTCCGAACACTTCCTGCTCCCCCTGCCCGCCGAGCAGCGCCCCACAGGCCGAACCCTCGCCGATGTCCTTGTCGTCGAAGACGATTCACCAGAGCTGGCGATCCCCACCGACATCGTCGCCGCCGTACTGGCCTCTATCACCCTGCGCGATGTCACCACCCACGAGCCCGCCGCCTCCGGCATCGTCATCGGTACCGCGGGCACATTCCGTTCCGGCGTGCTCCTAGGCCGCCACCACAAGCCGCAGGCGGAGTTCCTCGGTGCCACCGCACGGGCGCGCAGGCGCGAGGCGCGGCTGGCCGAGATCGAGGTGGCGATCGCGGCCGCGGGCGCCGAGTACGACGCCGTGCGCGCCGAAGAAGCCGCTGCCACAGCCGAATTGGCGAAGTTGTCCGCCGCGGCGAAGGCACTGCCCCGGCCCGCCGCCGTCACTGCCGCGCTGCGGGCCGTCGCCGAGACCGCGGGTCTGATGCGTTCGCGGGTGGAGGCGGCGGCGCAGGCCGAGCGGGAACTCGATCAGGCGGTCGCCGAGGTCACCGCGCTGGACAAGAAGGTGCGCGCGGCCGCGCAGGCGCACCGGACTCCGCGCGAGGCCCGCGAACTGGACGCGCTGGCCGCCGCCATCCGGCATTTCGAGAACACCGGAACGGGGCTGCTGCGGTTGCGCGCCGAACACGAGCGGGAGCGGGAACGCGAACGCGAGGGCGCCGATCGGCACGACGAGGCGCGGGCGCTGGCCGAGGCCTTCGCCGAGGAGGCCGAGGCCGCCCGCCTCGGATTCACCGAGCAGCAGCGCAAACTCGAGACCCTGCGGGAGGCGCTGGGGGCGAGCGCCGCCGATATCGACCGGGAGCTGGACGCGGCCCGCACCGCCATCGAGGCCGCCAAGGCCGAGCAGCGGGCCGCGCGCAAGGCCGCCAATGCCGCGATCGAGGCGGTCGGCGACGCCGAAGCCGCTTTCCGCACCGCCAACGAGGCACTGGCCACCGCCCTCACCGAGGTGCTGGCCGAGGTCAGGTCGCTGGCCCCGTATGCCCGCCCCGACCTGCTCAGCCTGCTCGGTGCCGGCGTCGAGCACCGCTGGCCGGGCAGCGAGGCCGCCTGGTCGACGCCGGAGCAGCTGCAATACCGCATCGTCGCGGCGGGTCCGGAGACCGATCCGGTGGTGCTGCCCGACGAGGTCGCCGCCCTCTACGCCGACCTCGATGCCGTCACCACCCAGGTGCGCGCCACCGAGGCGGGCCGCAAGTCCACCCGGTCCGCGGTCACCAGCGCGCTGCAGGAGTTCGACGCCGCGCTCACCGCGTCGGGCCGCGACTACCGGCTGCACTGGGACGCCGCCGACGGGCTGACCGTGGTCGCGGTGCACGACGAGAACGGCCAGGCCGCCCTCGCCGATTTCGCCGCCCGCATCGACGCCGCCCGCCGCGACCAGGAGCTGCTGCTCACCGACGCCGAGCGCCGCATTCTCGAGGACGCGCTGCTGACCGGGCTGGCCCAGCAGATCCACGAACGCACCACCGACGCGCGCGAACTCATCTCCCGGATGGGCGCGGAGATGAAGCAGCGGCGCATGTCCTCGGGCAACACCATCGGCGTGCACTGGATTCTCGCCGACGGCCTGTCCGAGGCGGCCAGGGCCATGTGCAAGCTGCTCGATCGCGACACCGCCGCGCTGAGCCAGGACGATCTGGGCGCGGTCCGCGCGCATTTCGCCGCCGAGATCCGCGCCGCCCGCACCGCGCATCCGGAACGCTCCTACCCCGAGATCCTCGCCGCCACGCTCGATTACCGCACCTGGCGGGTGTTCTCGTTCACGCTCATCTCCGGCGACGGCACCGAGGACAAGCTCACCGTCGCCCGGCACAGCGCCCTCTCCGGTGGCGAGCAGTCGGTCTCGCTGCACCTGCCGCTGTTCGCCGCCGCGCACGTGATGCTCGATTCCGCCGACCCGCAGGCACCGCGCCTGCTCGCCCTGGACGAGGCCTTCGCCGGTGTCGACGACAACGGTCGCAGCGAATTGCTGAGCCTGAGTGTGCAATTCGACCTCGACCTGTTCATGACCGGCTACGACCTGTGGATCACCTACGGGCATGTGCCCGGTTGCGCGCACTACGATCTGGCGCACTCGACCGCCGAGAACACGGTGAGCGCGACCCTGCTGGTGTGGGACAGCGGCGAACTGCTCGCCGAGCACGACGGTGGCGACCTCACCACCGCCCTCGGCTCACCGAATCGCCGCCGGGTTCCCAACACCATCGAGGGCGGACTCACCCTGGAGGGGATGCCGGGCGAACCAGCGCCGGTCGGCTGAGACCGACCGGTTGATTCCCGCCGGAATTGTTCCGGCAAATTTCCCGGAATCGGTTGCTCGAAATCCTCGATGCTGCCAGGATTTTGCTCGGCGCCCACCTCGCTGTTCCACCGATCCGGCGACCGATTTCACCTGCCGACCGGGATGTGACCACCATGCAGCTTCCCGTCCCGCTCCGGGACGCCCTCCGGCCGCTCCAGTCGGCCCTGCTCGACGCCGGCGCCGCCCACTTCAGCGGCACCCTGCGGGTGATCGGCGAGCCGGGCGGTGACATCCGTTTCGTCGACGGCCGCGTCGTCGCCGTCACGACCTCCGGGGCGCCGGGCGTCGACGCCCTCGACCGGCACGCCGGCGATCCCCCACTGGACGCGCGGTCATTGCGGACGACAGCCACCGTCGACAGCGCCTTCGCGATCGCGGCGGGCTGGGTCGAGCGCTGCCACCGCATCGCCCCCGGCCCGGATGCCGACGCCGAGGAACCCGGCTACGCAGCGACCTGGCTGCTCGACGAGATCGTGCGCAGACTCACCACCTTCTCCCACTCCGGTTTCTCACCCCACCGAAACCTGTTGGTGCGCACCGTCACCGACGACGGCGACGGCATCACCGCCGACATCCTGAGCCTGGCCGACGGCACCAACACCTGCCGCGATCTGGCCTTCCGGCTCGGCCGCCCGCTCTACCCGATCACGGTCGAGGTCGCCCGCCTGCTCGCCACCGGCCGGCTGGGCGTGCACCACACCGAGGACCCGTCCCAGCCAGGCCCCCTCCCCCTGCGCCGACGCGGCGCCAGCGGCATCAACGACACCCTCCGCCCACGCCCACCACAACCGGCACGACCACTCCGGACCACCCCGGACGAGCACTGGTCCCCGCTCCGGCACAGCGGCGACAAGATCACCTGACCACCACGATCCCGGAACCCGCCCGGCACAATCACCCCGCTGGGCAGCCGTACCCAGCCCTCGGCGAACACCGTCCGCCGCCGACTCGCCCGACGACGTCCCAGCCAGACCTGGACTCGTCACTACTCAACGGTCAACCGGCCCGCGGGGGTGGCGATACGACTGGCAGCGGTCCTACACCCGCGACCAATGGCTCGAACCACTCCCCACCCACCGGGATCTGGTGGCCGCTACTTCTCGGTGTCGATGCCGCCACCAGATCCTGGTGGTCACCGGTCCAGGGCTTCGGCCAGGCGGGTGGCGAGGAGCCGGAGGTGGGTGGTGAGTTCCGGGGAGTCGTCGATCCGGAAGGGGACGCCGAGCGCGATCAGCTGGACGGCGAGCCAGGCGGGGTCGTCGTCGCGGGTACCGATCAGCCGGCAGGCGCTGTCGCCGTCGGGGACGAGGGTGCCCGGTTCGGCACCGAGGCGACCGGCGACGCGGGCGATCGGGGCGTCGATGGCCACTTCGGCCCGGTATTTCGGTGTGCGCCAATCGGTTCGGTAGCCCGCGACATAGTCGGCCGCGTCGGCGGCGGGTAGTTCCCTGGCGACCACGCGGGCGCCGGTGGGTTGCGGGCTGACGATGCGGTCGGCGCGGAAGCTGCGCCAGGCGTCGCGGTCGAGGTCGTAGGCGACGAGATACCAGCGCCCGCGTGCCGCCGCGACGCCGGCCGGTTCGACGTGGCGGCGCGAGGCCACGCCCGCCGCGTCGCGATAACGCAGCCGCAGCCGTTCCCGGTTGGTCACCGCGGCGGCGAGCACGGTCAGGATGTCGGGGTCGACGGTGGGCCCGGTGCCCGCGCGCACCGCCACCGCCGTCCCCACCACCCGCACCCGGCGGCGCAGTTTCGCGGGCAGCACCTGTTCGAGTTTGGTCAGCGCGCGCACCGACGCGTCCTCGATCCCGGCGACGGCCTGGCCCGCCGCGACGCGCAGCCCGACCGCGACGGCCACCGCCTCGTCCTCGTCGAGCACCAGCGGTGGCAGCGCCGACCCGGCGGTGAGCCGATAGCCACCGGTCGCGCCCAGGGCCGCCGCCACCGGATAGCCCAGCTCGCGAAGCCGGTCGATATCGCGGCGGACCGTGCGGTCGGTGACGCCGAGCCGTTCGGCGAGCTCGCTGCCCGGCCATTCACGGGGCAGCTGCAGCAGCGAGAGCAGACGGAGCAAGCGGGCGGCGGTATCGGTCATGCCGGAAATTCTCCTCTGCAACTAGGACCGATTCTGTCCTAGTTGCCTTTTAGCGTGGTGCATACACCGACCGAGGAGTTCGCATGACGACCATTCGCCCCTTCCGTATCGACATCCCGCAGACCGACCTCGACGACCTGCGCGACCGCCTGCGCCGGACCCGCTGGGCGGCGCCACTGCCGGGTGCGGGCTGGGATCGTGGCGTGCCGACCGACTACCTGCGTGAGCTCGCGCGGTACTGGGCCGAGGACTTCGATTGGCGCGCACAGGAATCCGCGCTCAACGAGTTTCCCCAGTTCGTCACCGAGATCGACGGTCTCGACGTGCATTTCCTGCACGTCCGCTCCCCCGAGCCCGATGCGGTGCCGCTGCTGCTCACCCACGGCTGGCCGAACTCGTTCGCCGAATTCACCCGCACCATCGGCCCGCTGACCGATCCGCGCGCCCACGGCCTCGACCCGGCCCTGGCCTTCCACGTCGTGGTGCCGTCGGTCCCCGGCTTCGCCTTCTCGGCCGCGCCGCGCGACACCGGGATGAGCACGGCCCGGGTGGCCCGCATGTGGACGACCCTGATGGACCGCCTCGGCTACCAGCGCTACGGCACCCAGGGCGGTGACCTCGGCGCCTACATCGCGCCGGAGATGGCGCTCGCCGCACCCGAGCACGTGATCGGTGTGCACCTGGACGGCGGGATCGGGATGCCGACCGACGCCGACGTGCCGGCGATGTCGGACGAAGACCGCGCGCAGTGGGCGGAGATGCAGCAGTGGATGACCGGCGGCATCGACCACCACGCCCTGCTGCGCGCCGCCCCGCAGACCTTCGCGCTGGGCTGGAACGATTCCCCGGTGGCCCTGCTGGCCTGGATGATGCAGAAATTCCAGGAGTTCACCCCGATGGCCGAGCGGGCCGAGGACGTGATCGACCGCGACCACCTGCTCACCACTGTCGCGATCTACTGGTTCACCCAGACCACCGGCACCTCGTCCTGGCCGATGTACAACGGCCTGCGCGACGGCGGTTTCGCCTGGCCCACCGGCCAGCACCTGGTCCCGACCGGCGTCTACGGCGGCGGCTCACCCCTGATGCGCAAACTCGCCGACCGCGACAACAAGATCACCCACTGGCCCTCGGGCAACCCCGGCAACCACTTCGTCGCCATGGAGGAACCCACCGCCCACGTCACCGACATCCGCACCTTCTTCGCCACCCTCCGCTGACCCGCAGCGAGCCGGTGTCACCGCATACTGGCGTCGGGCACCCGCGGCGGGCAGGCCGTCCCCGGCGCGGTGACCAGCTCGAAATGCCACCATTCGTTGTCGAAGGTGCGGCACAGGCCCCAGCGGTTGCCGTTGGCTTCCAGCCAGGCGGCGCCGGACTGGGGGCCCACGTCGACGGCGTGGCCCGAGACGTGGGTGGACTCGGCCGGGGGCAGGACCCAGCGGCGGGCCTCGTCGGGGCTGCCGTAGGTCGCCAGGCCGTCCTGCCAGAGCATTTCCTGCTGTTCGGGGGTGCGGTAGCCGGAGGTGATCGACAGCGGGACGCCCTCGGCGTGGGCCTGCTGTTCGGCGAGGGTGTAGGCCAGGGCCAGCGACGGGTCCAGGCCCTCGGTGCCTGCGGCCGACTGGGACTGTTCGCGGGCGTCGGGGCCGGGCTGGGCGGCGGTGAGGCCGGCGCCGAGCGCGGTGACCGCCGCCGCGGCGGTCAGCGTGACCAGGATCCGGTCGGCCGCGCGGCCGAGCACAGTCGTCATGCCGGGAGTGTATCGACCGGGCCGAGGCCCCACTGCGGCGCGGCCCGCATCATCCCGGATCGCCCTGCGCCCACCGGGGAATCGTGCACTGCGAGACGAAAGGTGTTGGGCTCGTGGGGAAGTCACCGTGCGCGGCGCCGCCACCGCTCGAACTCGCGACCGGCCTCGGTGTGCGCTTGCTCGCCGTAGAGCCACTCCCTGGCCAGCAGATGCCAGTTCGCCGTGACCCGCAGCTGGCCGAGGGTGGCGAAGGTGAACAGGTCGGCGCGGCGGGAGAAGATGTGCTCCGGTGGCAGGAACTGGCGGTGCATGCCCTGGAACTCCGAGGAGCGTGGGTCGACGGCGAGCAGTACGGCGCCGGTGGCCAGTTCGGGGGTGATCGTGACCTCTTCGTCGAGCAGATGCCAGCCTGTCACCGCCCAGACATAGGCCTGGCATTCCTCGACCGTGACACCGGCTTCCGGGTCGATGATGCCGCGCTCGACCCAGGCCGCGTAGAGATCCTCCGGGCGGTCCTCGGCGGCGGCGCGCAGGCACGACCGCTCGAAATCGACGTGCACCGGGTCCATCTGGTTGTAGAGCCCGAAATCGACGAAGGCCAGCCGGCCGTCGGCGGCGAGCAGCACATTGCCCGGGTGCGGGTCGCCACAGAATTCGTACTCGGCGAACAGCGTGCCGATGTAGAAGCGGTAGATGAGCTCACCGAACCGGTCGCGGTCGGCGTCGGGCAGGGTTTGCAGGTGCGAGAAGGGTTGGGCGTCGACGAATTCGGTCACCAGCACGTTGTGGGAGCAGTGTGCGCCGATGGCGTCGGGGATCATCACCAGGGGGTGGCCGCGGTAGCGCTGCGCCACCTGATGCTGGGTGCGCGCCTCGCGCAGGTAGTCGAGTTCGCTGCGCAGGTTGTCCGCGATCTCCTCGAGTACGCCGCTGTCGGCCACGCTGGGCAGCACCGACCTGCCCATCTTGCCGAGAAATTCCAGATTGCCGATGTCGGCGTGGACGGCGCGCTCCACCCCCGGATATTTGACCTTGACCGCCACCTCGCGCCCGTCGTGCAGGACCGCGCGGTGCACCTGGCCGATCGAGGCCGCCGCGATCGCCGTCTCGTCGAAATCCCGGAAGACGCGCGCCAGCGGCCCGAGATCGTCCTCGATCACCCGGCGGATCTTCGGGAACGCCACCGAGGGCGCCTGATCCTGGAGCGCCGCGAGCTGGCGGCGGAAATGTTCGCGATGGGTTTCGGGTACGAAGTCCAGATCCAGTACCGAGGCCATCTGGCCCAGCTTCATCGCCGAGCCCTTCATGCTGCCGAGTACCGCGACGATCTGCTGCGCGGTCGTCATCGCCGACCGCTCGGCCAGTACCTGCCGCGCCTCCTCGGTGCGCCCGATCATCGACAGCTTGCGCCCGACCCCACGCACCGCCTGTCCCGCCGCGAGCTGTCCCAGCTTCGCACTGCGCGCGACCCGTCCCCCAGGTACTCCAGGTACTCCGGCGGCGACCATCTCCAACCCCCTCGGACCTCGGGCGATACGTCTCGCGTCACCCTACACGCGCACCACCGCGCCCACGGGCGGACGAACAATCGACCCGGTCCCGCGCAGCAGGCGGGGCCGGGTCGTCGGCGGCAGCGGAAGTTACACGCGTTCCTTGGAACGGGTGCGCACGCGCAGGGCGATGGGCTTGGAGGTTTCGGCGAAGAAGTCGTTGCCCTTGTCGTCGACGACGATGAAGGCGGGGAAGTCCTCGACGTCGATCTTCCAGACCGCTTCCATGCCGAGTTCGGGGTATTCCAGGACCTCGACGTTCTTGATGCAGTCCAGGGCCAGGCGGGCGGCGGGGCCGCCGATGGAGCCGAGGTAGAAGCCGCCGTGTTCGCCGCAGGCCTTGGTGACCTGGGCGGAGCGGTTGCCCTTGGCGAGCATGATCATCGAGCCGCCCGCGGCCTGGAACTGGTCGACGTAGGAGTCCATCCGACCGGCGGTGGTGGGGCCGAAGGAACCGGAGGCGTAGCCCTCGGGGGTCTTGGCCGGACCGGCGTAGTAGACGGCCATGTCCTTGAGGTACTGCGGCATGGGTTCGCCCGCGTCGAGGCGTTCCTTGATCTTGGCGTGCGCGATGTCGCGGGCCACGACCAGCGGGCCGGTGAGCGAAAGCCGGGTCTTCACCGGGTATTTCGAGAGTTCGGCGCGGATCTCGTCCATCGGGCGGTTGAGGTCGATCTGCACCACGTCGCCGCCGAGGATGTCCTCGGTCTGTTCCGGCAGGTACTGGGCCGGTTCGGTTTCCAGCTGCTCGAGGAAGATGCCGTCCTTGGTGATCTTGGCGAGGGCCTGGCGGTCGGCCGAGCAGGACACCGCGATGGCGACCGGGCAGGACGCGCCGTGGCGGGGCAGGCGGACCACGCGCACATCGTGGCAGAAGTACTTGCCGCCGAACTGCGCGCCGATGCCGAACTCG
This sequence comes from Nocardia sp. NPDC059177, assembly GCF_042755165.1. Lineage (NCBI taxonomy): Bacteria > Bacillati > Actinomycetota > Actinomycetes > Mycobacteriales > Nocardiaceae > Nocardia > Nocardia sp. NPDC059177. The sequence goes on from NZ_JBHZBX010000006.1 coordinate 90,894, forward strand.
CGGGTGAGCTGGAAGACCTCTTCCTCGAGTTCGAGATCACGGAAGGCGTGGCCGGTGATCGAGCCCTCGGTGGGCAGGTTGTCCAGGTAGTGCGCCGAGGCGTATTTCGCTGTCTTCAAGGCGAATTCGGCGCTGGTGCCGCCGATGACCACGGCGAGGTGGTACGGCGGGCAGGCCGCGGTGCCCAGCGAGCGGATCTTCTCGTCGAGGAACTCGAGCATGCGCTCGGGGTTCAGGACGGCCTTGGTCTCCTGGTACAGGAACGACTTGTTGGCCGAGCCGCCACCCTTGGCCATGAACAGGAACTTGTAGACCGGGTTGTCGGGGGTGCCCTCGGTCGAGTACAGCTCGATCTGCGCGGGCAGGTTGGAGCCGGTGTTCTTCTCGTCCCACATGGTGATCGGGGCGAGCTGGGAGTAACGCAGGTTCAGCCGGTTGTAGGCGTCGTACACGCCGCGGCTGATCCATTCGGCGTCGTCGATGCCGGTGAGCACGCCTTCGCTCTTCTTGCCCATCACGATCGCGGTGCCGGTGTCCTGGCACATCGGCAGCACGCCACCGGCGGAGATGTTGAGGTTCTTGAGCAGGTCGAGCGCGACGAAGCGGTCGTTACCCGAGGACTCCGGGTCGTCGATGATCTTGCGCAGCTGCCGCAGGTGCGCGGGGCGCAGGTAGTGGCTGATGTCGTGGATCGCCGTCTCGGTCAGCAGTCGCAGCGCCTCGGGCTCCACCTGCAGGAAGGTGCGCCCGTTGTGCTCGAACGTGCTGACCCCCTCGGTGGTGAGCAGGCGGTAGGGCGTCTCGTCGGCGCCGATCGGCAGCAGATCGGAATAGCGGAACTCCGGCGCGGTCACGGATCGCACTCCTTCGGGCAGGGCGGGCACCGCACCAGTGCGGAGCACCAGCCAGGGCTGGTCACAAAGCAATCCGCAGCCTATCGAGCACGCGCGAACACCCGCAGGTAAGGCGACCCTTGGTAACCCTCGACCAAAGAATCAGAATAAATGTCGAGGTTGCACGTTCAACACAAACGGTGCTACCCATTCTCCCGGACGGTGGGGGGCGTGCACCGTTCCACCCCGAAGCCTGCACCGGAGAATCTGGAGCTCGATCGTGACGGATCCACAGTGGCTCGATGATGTCGAAATGCGCGCGTGGCTCGGCTATGTGCGGACCCGCGACCTGATCGCCGCGGCGATCGGCCGCGATGCGGGCCGGGCCGCGAACCTGAGCTGGGTCGAGTACTCGGTGCTGGTCTACCTGGCCGACGCACCGGGTCAGCGGCTCACCTTCGCCGATCTGGCCGGCGCGCTCGAGTGGTCGCAGAGCAGGCTCTCGCATCAGATCACCCGCATGCAGAAACGCGGCCTGGTCGCGCGCGAGACCATGCCGCACGATGCGCGGCGCACCGTCGCCAAGCTGACCACCGAGGGCGGTCAGCTGCTCACCACCGCCGCGCCCGCGCATGTGCGCAGCGTGCGCAGGCACATGATCGATGTGCTCGACCGTGGTCAGCTCACCGCACTCGCCGAGATCTACGACGTGCTGGTCGACCATCACCGCGCGGGCGGCGCCACACCCGGCCTACGCCGGCCGGATCCGGATACCGCGAGCGCCGAGACCGCGAGCTAGGAGCCGCTCGACCCGCTGCTGTCCGGGCGCTGTCCCAAGCCGTCGCGCAGGACCTTGCCACCCGTGGTGGGTACCCCGCGGTCGTAGACGCCGCTGCCGGACGGGCGGATGAAACTTCCCGCCGCCAGCACCACAGCGGCGCCGACGGCCGGGTACAGGAAGGTGTCGGTGTGCCGGTACCAAAAAGTTTTGTAGCGGTCGTCGGCGGTGTCGCACTTCGCGTCGGCCACCCGGGTATTCGTCGTGGTGTCGACACACACGCCCACCGCGGTGGGCTGGTCGGCACCGCTGGTGGTGGTCGTCGGCCGGGTGGTGGTGGTCGTCTTCGACGTGGTCACCGCGGGTTTGCTGGTCGTGGTGACCCGCTGCGACGTGGACTCGACCCCGCTGCCGCACCCGGCCGAGACCAGGGCCACCGCCACCACGGCGGGCAGCGTGCAGGTGACGCTGCGCGACTTCATGACTCGGGCACGACGACTCGTACCCGGTGTTCCCCCACTCACGATTCCCCCTCGGGCACTGCGTATTCCGGCCGAACACGATCGGCCACCGACCCTACCGGTATGCCCAGCCCGCGAACGCCGAAACGCCCGCGGAACCCGGAGGCTCCGCGGGCGAACACCGGCCACTGCTGACGCGCGAGATCCTGTCCGGTGCGCTATCGCCGGAAGTCCGCGGGCACACCGAGCGCGCGTTCGAATCCGTCCGGCACGATGATGTCACCGCGGTCGAGGTCGGCGATCGAGGTCTTACGCAGGCCGAGCAGTGCGGAATCGATGCCACCGCGCAGGATGTCGAGCACGTTCTCCACACCGGCCTGCCCGTTGGCGGCCAGGCCCCAGAGGTAGGCGCGGCCGATGAGCACCGCGCGGGCGCCCAGCGCGACGGCCTTGACGACATCGCTGCCGCGCCGGATGCCGCCGTCGAGCAGCACCTCGATCTGCTCGCCCACCGCGTCGGCGAGCACCGGCAGCGCGCGGATGGCGGCCGGGGTGCCGTCGAGGTTGTTGCCGCCGTGGTTGGACACCGAGATGCCGGCCACGCCCGCGTCGACGGCGCGCAGCGCGTCGTCGACCCGCATCACGCCCTTGAGCAGCACCGGGCCGTCCCACTGCGCGCAGATCCAGGCCACGTCGTCCCAGTCGGGGGCGGGGGTCTGCATCCATTCGCCGTAGGCGCCGAAGAAGCCGGGTGCCGCGCCGCCGCCGACCGCCATATTGGGGGCGGTGAGGTCGGGGATGCTGCCCGAGCGCAGGTAGGTCGCCAGCCAGCGTGGCCGCGCCAGGGTCTGCGGCGCGAACTTCATCATGGTGCGCAGGTTCAGCGACTCCGGGATGACCGGGCTGCCCCAGTCGCGGCCGTGCGAGAACGACCAGTCCAGGGTGAGGACGAGCCCGATCGCGCCGGCCTTCTTCGCCCGGTCCATCCGCTCCTGGATCTGGTCCTTGTCGCCGCACCAGTACAGCTGGAAGAACGTGGACGGGTTGGCCGCGATGACCTCCTCGACCGGCTTGCTCGCGAACGAGCTGAGCCCCATGGCGATACCGCGCGCGGCGGCGGCCCTGGCCACGGCGACCTCGCCGTCGGGGTGCACGGCTTGCACACCGGTCGGCGAGATCAGCACCGGCATCGACACCTGCTGACCGAGCACGGTGGTGGACTGATCACGCTCGCCGATCGGGCCGGCGCAGTGCGGGGCGAAGCCGAGTTCGGTGAACGCGGTCTGGTTGTCCTCGATGGTCTGGCCGCGCTCCGAGCCCGCGATCAGCGCGCCGTACACCGATTTCGGCAGGCGCTTGCGGGCGCGACGCTGCGCCTCGGCGACGGTCTCGAACCAGGGATTCATCGACGGAGTCCTTCCTCGTGCACCTGTGGCCACCATCGGCCCAGGTCGTCCAGTAGTGCGGTGGTAGCCAGGGTCAGCAGGGCGTCGCCTTCGGCGGCGTCGGCCCCGGTGGGGTCGCCGAGTATCCCGTTGGGACTCACGGCGCGGACGCCGCCGGCGCGCAGCAGCGGCAGCAGTTCGGGCAGCGGGCGGGTGTCGCCGGGTTCGGCGAGCTCGGCGCGCACGGTGTCGGGGCGCAGGGCGAGCTGGATCGAGGTCTCGGCGCGGCCGGCGTGCGGGTCGCCGCCGTAGCCGGGCGAGAACAGCCGCACGTCGCGGGATTCGGTGCGCAGCAAGGCGACCGCGCGGCGCAGCGCTTCGATATTGCCGCCGTGGCCGTTGACCAGCGCGATGCGGGAGAAGGTGTCGGTCGCCGAGCGGCACAGTTCGACGACGAGCAGTTCCAGCGCGGCCTGCCCGATCGAGAGGGTGCCGGGAAATCCCGCGTGCTCACCGCTGGCGCCGTAGGGCACCGCGGGGGCGACGAGCAGGTCGGCGCGCTCGGCGGCGGCGCGGGCGCACAGCGCGGCGGCGATGTCGCTGTCGGTGGACAGCGGCAGGTGCGGACCGTGCTGCTCGGTCGCGCCGAGCGGGATGAGCAGGATCACTCCCGTGGCGGCGCATTCACCCGCCTCGGGCCATGTGAGGTGGGCCACGAACATGCTCGAAGATTAACGTCAGTCACTGACATAATCAAGACCCCGGGAAGTCCGGCCGCAGTCCCTACTCTGTATCCATGTCCGCCCCGACGCCGCGCACCCATCGCGGCCGCCCCCCGCGCACCACGCGCCGCGAACTCGAAGTGATCGCGATGAGATTGTTCGCCGAGCACGGGTTCGACGAGATCACCGTCGAACGCATCGCCGCCGAGGCCGGCGTCAGCGAACGCACCTTCTTCCGCTACTTCCCGAGCAAGGCCGAGGTGCTCTGGGACCAGTTCGACAACGAGGTCCAGGACCTGCGCGCCGCGTTCGCCGCGGTGCCCGACGACGAGCCGATGATGGCGGCGGTACGCCGGATCGTGGTGGCGGCCAACCGCTATCGCGCCGAGGACATCCCCGAGCTGCGCACCAGGATGCGCCTGCTCTCGGCGGTGCCCGCGCTCTCGGCCGGCGCGGGCGCGCACTACGACGCGTGGGAACGCGCGGTCGGCGAATTCGCCGCCCGACGTCTCGGCACCGGCCCCGACGAGCTGGTCCCGCTCGCCGTCGGGCGCACCACCCTGGCCGCGGCCCGCGCCGCCTACGACGCCTGGATCGATCGCGGTGACGCCGACCTCACCGTCTACCTGGACCGCGCCCTGCGCGCCCTCGAACGCGGGTTTGCTCCCGATGTGCCGGCCGGGGCCGGACAACCCGCAGGTTTGGACCGCACCGGGAACGGGGTATGAGTAGGCTCGGGTCCATGCGCGCCGTGCGTACGGAGAATGTCGTCGAAAGGGGCAGGAGTTTTCATGTCCGAGGTGTCCACGAGTCTTTCGGCGGAATCAGTACCTGCGCGCACTGTTGACAGCCTGCTCCCCCAGCTGGTCGAGCACCTCCGGCAGAACCGCACGGCGCTGCGCGAGGAATGGGCCCGGCGCATCACCGAGGCCCAGCTGCTCACCGCGATGACCCCGGAGGAGATCTTCTCCGAGGCCACCTCGATCTTCGACAACTACGTCGAGGTGCTCGAGACCGGTAGCGTCGAGGCCCTGCAGGCCTACGCCCGCGACCTGTCCGAACGCATCATTCCCCGCGGCGTCGAGACCGACGAGGTGCTCGGCATCGTGCTGTTGCTGCGCGACGTGCTGGCCCGCTCGCTGTTCTCGAAATACCAGTCCAACTTCGAGATGCTCAACCAGGTGCTCGACGCCTACGAGCCCGCCGCCAACCGGATCGCCAACACCGTGGGTGTGTCGTTCGTGCAGGAGCGCGAGCGCGTCATCAGCCGGCAGCAGGAGGCCATCCGCGAGCTGTCCACCCCGGTGCTGCAGGTGCGCGAGCAGCTGCTCATCCTGCCGATCATCGGTGTGCTCGACTCCCAGCGCGCCCGCCAGCTCACCGAGCAGCTGCTGCGCGCCATCCGCGCCAATCGCGCCAAGGTGGTCGTCATCGACATCACCGGTGTGCCCGCGATCGACTCGGTGGTGGCCAACCACCTGGTGCAGACCGTCGACGCGTCGGGCCTGATGGGCGCCAATGTCATCATCACCGGCCTGTCCTCGGAGATCGCGCTGACGCTGGTCACCATCGGCCTGGACCTGTCGAAGATGAACGCGGTCGGCGACCTGCAGGGTGGCATCGAGGAGGCCGAGCGGCTGCTCGGCTACGAGGTCTCCCGGGTGACCGAGCGCCTCGGCGAACGCGACGGGCGCTGATACCTCCGCCATGCCGGTTCCCATCCTCAAACAGGGCACATACCTGATCGCCTCGGTGCAGTCGGCCCTGACCGACGCCGATACCGAGCGGTTGCAGGACGACCTGATGAAACAGGTCAGCCGCTACCGCGCGACCGGCATCATCGTCGACGTGACCGCGATCGACGTCATGGACTCCTTCGCCGCGCGCTCGCTGCGCACCATCGCGCACATGACCCAGCTACGCGGCGCGGAGACGGTCATCGTCGGGCTCCAGCCCGAGGTCGCGTTCGCCATGGTGCAGCTGGGGCTCACCTTCGAGGACATGCATACCGCGCTGGATCTGGAGGAAGGCCTTGCCTGGCTGAACCGGCATCCGCGCAGCCGACGAGACGGTCGTGACAGTGGCCGCTGAGCAGGTTGCGATCGCGGTCAAGGTGTCGGAGGACATCGTGACCGCACGTCAGGCCGGACACGAACTGGCGGCACGACTCGGCTTCACCCTCACCGACCGCACGATGATCTCCACCGCGATCTCCGAGATCGCGCGCAACATCACCAGCTACGCGGGCAGCGGCGAGATCCGCCTGCTCGTCGACCAGCGCGACGGCCGCCGCGCGCTCATCGTCCAGGCCGAGGACCAGGGTCCCGGCATCAGGGACATTCCCCGCGCCCTGGAGGACGGTTACTCCACCGGACGTGGACTCGGTCTCGGCCTGCCCGGTGCGCGCCGCCTGATGGACCGCCTCACCATCGATTCCGCCCCGGGGCGCGGGACGTTGATCGAGATGTGGAAGTGGGTACCCGACGGTGCATGAGGACGGGATCATCGGCCGCACGGAATGGTCGACGGCCGGTCGGGCACTGCCCGGGCAGGACGTCTCCGGTGATCGTGGGGTCGTGCTGGACACCGGTGACGGCGGCGTGCTGTTCGGCGTCCTCGACGGGCTGGGGCACGGCGCCGCCGCCGCCGAGGCGGCCGAGCGCGCCACGGTCATCCTGTCCGACAATCGCGGCGAACCGCTGGACGTGCTGATGGTGCTGTGCCATCGCGCGATGGTCGAGACCCGCGGCGCCGCGGTCTCGCTGGCGCTGATCGGGCCGGGTGATTCGCTGCAGTGGCTCGGTGTGGGCAATGTCGAATCGCGCCTGCTCACGCTGGGCCCGGCGGGTCCGGAGCTGCGCGCGACCATGCTGCTCACCGGCGGCATCGTCGGCTACCGGCTGCCCTCGCATCTGCAGCCGCAAACCCTGCCGATCCGCCCCGGCGACCTGTTGCTGATGGCCACCGACGGGATCGTCCCGGTCGGCGCGGAATCGATGGATCTGGCCCGTCCGGCCGCGGCCATCGCGAACGATCTGCTCGCCCGCGACGCCAAGGACACCGACGACGCACTGGTGCTCGCGGCCCGCTTCCGCGGCGCCTGTCCATGAGAGGTTGCCGATGAGCGCAGGCCTGGCCGCATTTCTCGACGACTATTCGGCAGCACTACGCCGTCATGTCGACGCGCCCGGCCAGGAGGGGCTGTCCGAGGGCTACGACCTGGGCCGGCGCGCGCTGGTCGAGGGCATCAGTTTGCTCGACCTCACCGAGCACCACTTCCGGGCCGTCACCGAATTCGCCGGCGCTCCGGCCGACTCCCGCCGGGCCGAGGTGGCCCTGGAGTTCCTGTTGCAGACGATGGCCGCGCTCGACATCGCCACCCGCGGCTATCTCGACGGCACCCGCCGCTACGAGCAGCAGCGCTCGCGCGCCGAGGATCTGGCCGGGCGCGACGCCTTCCGGACCGCGCTGGTGGAATCGCTGCAGGACGGGTTCTTCGTCGCCGACGCCGACGGCACCATCGTCGAGGTGAACTCGGCCTTCGGGGTGCTCACCGGGTACGGCGCCGGGGAGGTGCCGTTCCGGCTGCCGCATCCGTGGGTGCTGCCGGATCGGGCCGGCTATCCCCAGATCGGTACGGAGGCTTCCCGTTTCGTGATGCCGGTGCGGCACCGGGACGGACGCGAGCGCTGGCTGGCGGTGAGCGCGAGCTCGCTGGTCAAGCAGGAGAACGACGAGCGTATCTTCGTCGGCACGGTGCGCGATGTCACCGCCGAACACGACGCGCAGGCGCGCGATCAGGCGGCCTCGCGCCTGGCCACCGCGGTCGGCGCGGCGACCAGCATGGTGGAGGTGCTCGCCGTCGGCCTCGACGAACTGCGCCGCACGATGGGCGCGCAGACCGCGCTGGTCGCGGTGTGGCCGAGCCGGACCGGGCGTCCCGACGTGTATTCCTGTGGTGCGCCGCCGACCGCCGAACCCGAACTCACCGGGTCGCCGGACGCGTTCACCGCCGCGCCGGTGCGCGAGGGCGCGCGCGGTGAGGTCCCGCTCGACGACGAGATCCGCGCGCTGCTCGACCGGGCCCGCAGGCAGTCCGCGCGCGGGCTGTCGGCCATCACCAGCGAGGACGAGGGCGTGCAGGCGGTCCTCGCCCCGCTCGGGGAGACCGGCGACGCCGCGCTCTGGGTGCGGTTCGGCGCGCCACGGGCGGTCAGTGCCGCCGATTGGGCGCTGTACTCGCTGCTCGTCGGCCATCTCAGCGTGGCCTTGCAGCGCGCCCGCAACTTCGACCAGGCGCGCGCGACCTCGCTGACGTTGCAGCGCGCCATGCTCGGCCCGATCGAACTGCCGCCCCGGTTCTCGGTGCACTACGAACCCGCGCTGCCGCCGCTCGAGATCGGCGGCGACTGGTACGACGTGGTGCCGCTGCGCGACGGCACCATCGGCGTGGTGGTCGGCGACTGTGTCGGCCGTGGCCTGTCCGCGGCCGTGGTGATGGGCCAATTGCGTACCGCCGCACGGGCATTGCTGTTGCGCGGGGCCGGTCCCGCGCAGCTGCTGGCCGAACTCGACGCGGTGGCCGCGCGGATTCCGGGCGCCATGTGCACCACGGTGTGCGCGGCGGTACTCGATCCCGGGCGCGGGATGGTCCGCTACTCCAATGCCGGGCACATGCCGCCGGTGCTGGCTCCGCCCGGCGGTCCGGGCCGAATACTCGAGGGCGGTCGCGCGGTGCCGCTGGCCACTTTCGACACCCCGCGCAGGCCCGAGGCCACCACCGCGCTGCCGCCGGGGGCGACGCTGGTGCTGTTCACCGACGGCCTGGTCGAGCAGCGCGGCTACGACATCGACGAGGGCTTCGTCAAGATCGCCGACGTGCTCAGCGAGACCGGTGCCGCGCTCCCCCGCGATGTCGCCGACGCCGTGCTGTCGCGGCTGGCGCCGGCGGCCGGCTACGACGACGACGTCGCGATGGTCGTCTACCGGCAGCCGCCCGAGCCCCTGCAGGTCGACATCCCCGCCGCCGCGGCCGAACTCACCGGGCTGCGGCGCAGCCTCTACCGCTGGTTCGCCACCGCCGCGGTCCCGCACGACCTCGCCGCCGATCTGGTCGCCGCCGCCAACGAGGCGTGCAGCAACAGCGTCGAGCACGCCTATCGCGACAGCGAACCCGGCCGGGTCACCCTGACCGCGACCTGCGAGGGCGACCGCGTGGTCCTCGAGGTCACCGATTCCGGGCGCTGGATCCCGACGCCCACCGATCCCGGCGTCCGTGGCCGCGGTGTCGAGATGATGCGGGTGCTCACCGAGGACCTGGAATTCATCCAGGACGAGGACGGCACCCGGGTCCGGATGTGGGTGACGCTGCCGTCGATCACCTTCCCCACCGCCAACCCGCTGCGCGGCACCGTCCGCCGCGACCAGCTCGAGGGGTCACCGGCGCAGCGGCCTCACGGATTCATCCGATAGGCACCCGCCTCGGCGCGCGCCTTCGCCAGCACCCGCTCCACCCTGGCCGCGTCCGCGACCGGCCGGCGGACCAGGTCGATCGCGCGAACCTGTTGTGCGCGGGTGGCATTCGGCTTGCTGTGCAGGGTGAGCGCGTTGCGGGAGAACTCGCGCACGAAGCCGTCGAAGAGCTGGTCGATGATCGCCGGGTCGGTGCCGTCGACTTCCGCCTGCTCCAGAATCAGCTGGGCGTAGGGCACGGCAGTGAACAATTCGCCCAGCGCGAAGAGGAAGTCGACGTCGCGCTGCTGTTCGGCGGTCGGGGTGGCCGCGGCGAGCAGCGCCTGTAGCGCGAGCACCTGGTCGAGGAACACCGCGACATTGGGCACATGCGCGAAGCCGTCGAACACCGGGCGCCAGTCGGCGAACCGGATCCGGCCCAGTCCGCTGCTCGGCCCCTGCCGGAACAGGAATTCGTCGTCGGCGGCGTCGCGGCGGGTGCCGATCGGCCGGTAGGTCGCGCCACCGAACTCGGCCCGCAGTTTCGGCACCAGTTTGCCCATCGTCGGGGTGAGCCGCCTGCTCGACCAGCTCAGCGCGCCGGCGACGGCGCGGACGGTCCCGCTCGGCGCGGTGCCCGCACCGGGGACCAGCGCCAGTGCGGCCAGCCCGGCATCGGCCGGATGGAACATGTAGTTGGCCATGAACTTCAGTGACAGCGCCATGTTCACGTGCACCGTACCCTCGAGGCGCGGCAGGCCGAACAGCCCGAGCATGGCCATCGGGAAGTACATGTCGTTCTCGAAGCCACGGGCGGCGATCACATCGGCGAGGTCCTCGATGACGCGCTGGCCCTGGCGGGTCACCGTCATCTTCTCGATGGCGTTGAACAGCAGGTAGCGCCGATCCTCCGGCGAGGCCGAGCGCAGGTAGTCGATGGCGCGTTCGCTGTAGAGCCGCATGCCGGCCAGGCGGGCGTAGGACTCGGTGACCAGCGTGCGTACCTGCGGGAACTCGGTCACCCGGTGCCCGAACAGGATGCGGTGCTCGGCGTGATCGATGGCCTCGTGGAAGGCGTGTTCGCAGGCGCCGATCGCGCCGAAACCGAGGTTGAACTTGCCGACGTTGACCGTGTTCATCGCCGCGTGGAACGCCGCGGCACCCCGGTGCAGGATGTCTTCCTCGGCGACCGGGTAGTCGTCGAGATCGAAAGCGGCGACATACATCTGGCTGTCGACCACATTGCGGCGCAGCCGGTAGTTCTCGTGCTGGGAGTCGGCGACGAAGAACAGATACCCCTCGTAATCGTCCTCGCCCGGCGCCGTCCGCAGTGCCTGCGCGCTGTCGATGATCGGCTTGTCGGCGCGGCGGCCGAACACCGAGACCATCCTGGCCAGATTGCCGTTGCCGATGTAGTGCTTGGCACCGTGCGCACGGTAGCCACCGGCCGGGTCGGGGTCGAGCACCATGTCGGTGGAGTACACGTCGGCGCCGTGTTCCTTCTCCGAGAGCCCGAAGGCGAAGATCTCCCCCGAGTCCAGGCCTGCGGCGGCTCGGCGGCGGGCCGCAGCGTTGTCGCTCTGCCAGATCGGGCCGAGGCCGAGGATGGTGACCTGCCAGACGTACCAGTAGGACATGCCGTAGAAGCCGAGGATCTTGCTCATCATGGCGATCCGGGCGGTGTCCCAGCGTTTGTCCGGGTCGCCCGCGGCTTCGGCGGCCGGGGTGAGGAAGGTGGCGAACACTCGTTCGCGCTTGACGAAGTCGAGGAACTCCGAGTACCAGATCCGGTCGCGGTCGTCGCGCTTGAGCGCCGCCTTGCCCCTGGCCTCGAACCAGTCGACGGTGGCGCGCAGCAGCCTGCGGGTCGCCGGGTCGAACTCGGCGAAGTCGGCGGTCTTCGGGTTGAACAACGCTTCGGTCATCGTGGACTCCTGATCGCGGGAATCCGGCGCCGACCAGGCACCGGACCACTTCCTACGTCAGCGTATCATTATCCTACAGCTGCGTAGGAAACTCGGCGGCGGCGCGGCGCGGCACTGCTAGAGTCGACACGGTGACCACCGACCCGACCGTGCAGCCGCGCCGCCGCGCCGCCCATCTCGGTCCGGAACGCCGACGGCCGCAGGTGCTCGACGCCGCCCTCGCGATCGCCGTCGACCAGGGCATCGGCGCGGTGACCATGGCCGCGGTGGCCGATCGGATGGCGGTGACCCGCCCGGTCGTCTACGCCTGTTTCGGCGACCGGGTCGAGCTGCTGCGCGAACTCGTCGCCCGCGAGGAACGCCGCATCATCGACGGCGTCCTGGAAGCCACCCCAGCCCGCGCGGTCGACGCGGGCGAAGCGGTCTTCGTCGACGGCTTCCAGGCGCTGCTGCGCGTGGTCGCCGCCAACCCGGACTCCTGGCGCCTGGCCTACGGCAATCCCGATCCCGATGTCGCCACCTCGTTCGGCCACGGCCGTGCCCTGGTGCTGTCGCGCTGCACCGAGTTGCTCCGCCCCACCCTGCGGGCCTGGGGCACCGTCGACGCGGAGACCAAACTCCCTGTCCTGGTGGAACTCTGGATCTCGGCCGGCGAGAGTGCCGTGCGCAGCCTGCTCTCCGGCGCGGGCACCTGGACCCCCGATACGCTCGGCGCCTTCGTTGGCGCGGCGGTCTACCGCGCGCTGCGCGACACCTGACGCCCGCGCGCCCCTCAGCGGGCGGCGGTGCCGGTGCGCAGGACCAGCACGTCCGGGACCGGACGGTCCACGGTGGGAGCCGGCGGCCGGACCGCAGTGGCCGGATGTAGCACGGCGCAACGGCGGGCCAGCACGGCGCCGCAGGTCTGGATCGTGGTGGTGATCAGCGCCTCCGCGAGGGGGAGGTCGTCGTCGCGGTAGGCGTAGACCGAGAAGCGCACGGTGTGCGGTTCGCCGAGCGGGTCGGTCTGCAGGATCGCCTCGGCGGGGCAGCTCGACAGCAGCATGATCGCACCGGCGAAGTCGGCGCACGGGTCACCGGTGGTGAGTTCCCGGCCGCTCGCGATCGCGGCGAAAACCGCACGCAGGCACGGAGGTTCGAGCAGCTCCTGAGTTTCCTGCAGGCGCGCCCAGCGCTGTAGCGCCGGGTGGTCGGCGATGTCGGGCCTGCCCCGCCACCGGCGGTGGCCGCTGTCGAGCAGCCGGGCGGCGGTCAGGTCCCACCGGTGCGTGTCGTCGATCCGGGCGACGATGCGCAGGCGACGGCATTCGTCGGTATCGGGGGAAACGGGGTCGATCAGGGGTGCGGCGGGCAGAGCCGCGTAGCGGTGGGTCTGCATGGGGGTACTCCTAGCGTGCTAGCGAATCGGACGAGTGCGATGCCGCGGTCGAACCACGCCGCCACGCCAGCCGGAACGCCCACATCGAGGCCGCCACCGAACCACACACCACCACGGCGATCACCGCGTACACCGACCACCCCGACCAGCCGAGGCCGCCGTAGCGGGCGATCAGCGCCGAGGCGGCGATCGGGCCCGCGGTCGCGAGGACGGGGATCAGCAGAATCAAGCCGAGAGTCACCAGCGTGGAGGGCGTCATCGTCGATTTCGCCGCGGCGTAGTGCCGAGTCACTGTAGCCATTTCCGCCCTCTCCGTTACCCGTATGGGATCCAGCGAACTGATGGGGACTAAACGTACATCCGGAATCGGGCGCACAGCGGAGTTCGTCACGAAAGAGTGATAACCCGAAACGGCGGTTCTGCGTAACACCGAATAAAGCTCCAGGTCAGTACTCCATTTCGCATTTGCGGAAGGTTTGCCCGAGCTGAATCATATTCAGATCGGATAACAATTCCGAGCACCGGCGCGAGCGCGTCGCACAAGATACCCGCACGATCGCGGCAAGTCGATAATCCACCTGATCAGATCAGCTCGTATATACATGACCAACCCACCATCCCGGGTGATCGTGACCCGGCACACCACTGCCTTGCGAGGAGCGCTCCCATGACCGACGCCACCGCCTCCCAGCCCGGCCCCCGGCCGGTCTCCGCCCCGCGCGGGTCGCAGCTGCGCACGCGGGGCTGGCAGCAGGAGGGCGCGCTGCGGATGCTGATGAACAACCTCGACCCCGAGGTCGCCGAACGGCCCGACGACCTGGTCGTCTACGGCGGGACCGGGCGCGCGGCGCGCAGCTGGGCCGCCTACGACGCGATCGTGCGCACGCTCGAGACCCTCGAATCGGATGAGACGCTGCTGGTGCAGTCGGGCAAGCCGGTCGGGGTGTTCCGCACCAACGAGTGGGCGCCGCGGGTGCTGCTGGCCAACTCGAATCTGGTCGGCGACTGGGCCAACTGGGCGGAGTTCCGCAAGCTCGAGCAGCTGGGGCTGATGATGTACGGCCAGATGACGGCAGGCTCGTGGATCTACATCGGCAGCCAGGGCATCCTGCAGGGCACCTACGAGACCTTCGGCGCGGTGGCGCGCAAGCGTTTCGGCGGCACCCTGGCAGGCACCATCACCCTCACCGCCGGGGTCGGCGGCATGGGTGGCGCGCAGCCACTGGCCATCACCATGAACGAGGGTGTCGCGCTGTGTGTCGACTGCGATCCGGCGCGCATCGACCGGCGGATCGCGCACGGCTACCTCGACACCAGGGCCGAATCCCTGGAGCAGGCACTGGATCTCGCGATCGCGGCACGCGAGCAGCGGCGGGCGCTGTCGATCGGGGTGGTCGGCAACGCGGCCGAGGTGTTCCCGCGCCTGCTGGCCATGGACGCGCCGATCGATATCGTCACCGACCAGACCTCGGCCCACGATCCGCTGTCCTATCTGCCGCTCGGGGTGGCGCTCGAGGACTGGCACACCCTGGCCGAGAAGGATCCGGCGTGGTTCACCACCGAGGCGCAGGCGTCGATGGCCGTGCACGTGGCGGCGATGGTCGGGTTCCTGGACCGGGGCGCCGAGGTGTTCGACTACGGCAACTCGATTCGCGACGAGGCGCGCAAGGGCGGCTACGACCGCGCCTTCGCGTTCCCCGGTTTCGTACCCGCCTACATCCGCCCACTGTTCGAGGAGGGTATGGGCCCGTTCCGCTGGGCCGCGCTCTCGGGCGACCCGGTCGATATCGCCGCCACCGACCGGGCGATCCTGGAACTGTTCGGCGACAACGAGCATCTGCGGCGCTGGATCACCCTGGCCGGGGAGAAGGTCCGTTTCGAGGGCCTGCCCGCGCGCATCTGCTGGCTCGGCTACGGCGACCGGCACCGGGCAGGGCTGAAGTTCAACGAGATGGTCGCCACGGGCGAACTGTCCGCGCCGCTGGCCATCGGCCGCGACCACCTCGACGCCGGCTCGGTCGCCTCGCCCTACCGCGAAACCGAGGCCATGGCCGACGGTTCCGACGCCGTCGCCGACTGGCCCCTGCTCAATGCCCTGCTCAACACCGCCTCCGGCGCCTCGTGGGTGTCGATCCATCACGGCGGCGGTGTCGGCATGGGCCGCTCGATCCACGCCGGTCAGGTCTGTATCGCCGACGGCACCGAACTCGCCGCCCGCAAACTCGAACGCGTCCTCACCAACGACCCCGGCATGGGCGTGATCCGCCACGTCGACGCCGGCTACCCGCACGCCGCCGAGGTCGCCCGCACACACGGTGTGCGAATCCCTCTGTGGGAGAAATGACCCGGCGCTCTACAACGGCATGAGGCGGTGCTTGCGTGGTCCGTGGTGAACGTTCTTGTCCCGGAGCAGGTGCAGGGCTTTGCGGATCTCGCGGCGGGTGGCCGAGGGTTCGATGACGGCGTCGATGTAGCCGCGTTCGGCGGCGATCCAGGGGGTGGCGATGGTGGCGTTGTAGAAGTCGACCAGCTGCGCGCGCAGCGCGGGCCGGTCGGCTTCGGGGGTGGCGTCGAGGAGGCGGCGCTGGGTGAGGCCGACGGCCGCTTCGGCGCCCATCACCGCGATGCGCGCGGTGGGCCAGGCGAGGTTGACGTCACCGCCGAGCTGTTTGCAGCCCATCACCGCGTAGCCGCCGCCGTAGGCCTTGCGGGTCACCACGGTGACGATCGGCACCGTCGCCTCGACCACGGCATAGAAGAACCGGCCGCCGCGTTTGATGACGCCGATCTTCTCCTCTTCCACTCCGGGCAGCACGCCGGGAGTGTCGACGACGAAGACCAGCGGCAGACCGAACGCGTCGCACAACCGGATGAAATGGGCGGCCTTGTCGGAGGCGCGCGCGTCGATGGCGCCGCTGGCGACCAGCGGCTGATTGGCGACCACGCCGACGGCGCGGCCGTCGACGCGGGCGAAGCCGGTGATCAGATTGCGGGCGGCGTTCTCGCCCATCTCGTGGAACTCGCCGTCGTCGAAGATGCGCAGCAGCACCTCGTACATGTCGTAACCGGCCCGGTCGGAGTCGGGGACGAGGGCGTCGAGTTCGCGATCGGAGCCGGTGAGTTCGGGTTCCAGGCCCGGATTGACGATCGGCGGCTGTTCGAAGCAGCTCGACGGCATGTAGCCCAGATAGCTTCTGGCCCAGGCGAACGCGGCCGCCTCGTCGCGCGCGACATGGTGGATGTTGCCGCGTTCGGCCTGGTTGAAGGCGCCGCCGAGTTCCTCGAGGGTGACGTCCTCGCCGGTGGTCTCGCGGATGATCTCAGGCCCGGTGACGAACATGTACGCCGATTCGGTCGCGATCAGCACATCGGTGTTGATCGGTGAGTACACCGCACCGGCCGCGCATTTGCCCAGCATCAGCGACACCTGCGGGACCACCCCCGACAGCCGCAGCTGCTTGCGGCTCATCGCCGCGTACCAGGCCAGCGAGGTCACCGCGTCCTGCACGCGCGCGCCACCGGAATCGTTGATCGCGACGAACGGGCAGCCGATGTCGGCGGCGGCGTCCATCGCGGCGGAGACCTTGCGCCCGAACATCTCTCCGACCGACCCGCCGAAAACGGTTTGGTCGTGGGCGATCACGACCACCGGCCTGCCCTCGACGGTCCCCCGCCCGGTGACGACTCCGTCACCGTAGAGCGCGTTCGGCATGGCGGGTTGCCGGACCAGGGCGCCGATTTCGAGAAAACTTCCGGGATCGAGCAGCATGTCGATGCGCTCGCGTGGCCCGGGAATGCCCTTGGCCGCTCGTTTGGCCACCCCGGCCGCTCCCGACGGCTCCCGGGCGGCGCTCAGGTTCTGGTGCAGCAGTTCGAGTTTCGCGGCTGTCGTGGTGTCCACGGGTGCATCCTTCCGACTCGTACGCGGCGTGCATGTGCCAGCGACCCTAGCCCGGTGGGGCACGGCGGTGGCAGGCGACGCGACGACGTCGACGGCGGGATTTCCCGGAGAATGCCGGATACGGCGAAGGTGGAAGAGGAGTGCACCCTTCTTCCCATTTCAATATATAGCGCATACCGGGGCTTGCGGCAAGGCCCCGGTGATGCTGCACAATCGTGCGCTCAGGCCGGAACCGGGCTGAGGTGGAGGAGCTGAGCATGCGAGTGGTGTTGTCGACTTTCGGGTCGCGGGGCGATGTGGAACCCCTGGTCGGGCTCGCGCTGCCGCTGCGCGAGCGGGGCGCCGAGGTGGTGGTGTGCGCGCCGCCGGACGAGGATTTCGCGGCGCTGCTGGCCGATGCCGGGGTGGCGATGGTGCCGGTGGGACCGTCGGCGCGCGAGCTCACCAGGGCTGCGCCGGCCACGGTGTCGCTGCCGGAGCGGGCCGGGCAGATCATCGCCGCGCAGTTCGCGGCGATGAGCGAGGTCACCCAGGGTGCCGATCTGCTGGTGGCGACCGGGGCGATGCCCGCGGCGGCGGGTGCGCTGTCGGTGGCCGAGAAGTACGGGGTGCGGTCGGTGTCGGTGACCTTCCAGCAGCTCACCCTGCCGTCGCGGCAGCGCGGACCGCTGGCGTACCGGGGTAAGCCGTTCCCGCCGGAGATCACCGATATCGCGCAGTTGTGGGAGCTCGATGCCCGCAGTATCGACGAGCTGTTCGGTGCGGCGCTGAACACCAACCGGGCCGCGGCGGGGCTGGCGCCGGTCGACGGTGTGCGCGACTATGTCGTCGGCAAGCAGCCGTGGCTGGCCACCGATCCGGTGCTGGATCCGTGGACGGGGCTGCCCGAGCTCGATGTGGTGCAGACCGGGTCGTGGATCCGGCCCGACACCCGGCCGCTGCCGCCGGAGCTGACAGCGTTCCTCGCAGCGGGCGCGCCGCCGGTCTATGTGGGGTTCGGCAGCATGGCACTGCACGGCTCGACCGATGTCGCGCAGGTGGCGCTCGCGGCCGTGCGGGCGCACGGCAGGCGGGTGGTGCTGGCGCGCGGCTGGGCGGAGCTGGGCGCGGCCGACGATCGCGACGACTGCTTCGTCGTCGGCGAGGTCAACCAGCAGGAACTGTTCACCCGAGTCGCGGCCGTGGTCCACCACGGCGGCCAGGGCACCACGACGACGGCGACCATGGCGGGCGCGCCGCAGGTGGTGGTGCCGCAGCTGGCCGATCAGCCGTACTGGGCGGGCCGGGTGGCCGCGCTCGGGATCGGTGCGGCGCACGACGGCGCGACACCGACGACGGAGTCGCTGACCGCCGCGCTCGCCGTCGCCCTGTCCCCCGCGACGGCGGACCGGGCACGCGAGGTGGCCGCGCAGGTCCGCACCGACGGTGTCGCGGTGGCCGCGGACCGCCTGCTGGCCGGTTGAACCGGCCCGTCCCCGATCCCTTCGATACGTCAGGAGCACATGTCAACGCACGAGTACGACCAGGAACTCCGATCCGAGCGGCAGTATGTCGACGGGCTCTACGCGCGCCTCGACACCGAACGCGCCCGGGTGCGGGGCCGTTACCGCACCGCCTTGCGGGACAAGAGCGGTTCGCCGATGGAGCGCGAGTTCGAGGTTCGCGCACTGGCCAAGGAGGCGAAGCGGCTTGATATCGCCGACAACGGGCTGTGCTTCGGCCGGCTCGACGCCGTCTCCGGCGAGCACTCCTACATCGGCCGGATCGGCCTGTTCGACGAGGCGAACGATTTCGAGCCACTGCTGCTCGACTGGCGGGCGCCGGCCGCGCGACCGTTCTATGTCGCCACCGCGGCGAACCCGGAGCACATGCGCAGACGCCGCCAGTTCCACTCCAGGGGCAGGCACCTCGTCGGCTTCACCGACGAAGTACTGGGCAGGCCCGACACCGAGGACCGGGGCGACGCGGCCCTGCTGGCGGCCGTCGACGCGCCGCGCGGGCCGGGGATGCGGGACATCGTCGCCACGATCCAGGCCGAGCAGGACGAGATCATCCGGCTCGAGCACCCCGGCGTCCTGGTGATCGAGGGTGGTCCCGGCACCGGCAAGACGGTGGTGGCGCTGCACCGGGTGGCGTATCTGCTCTACACCCAGCGCGAACGGATGGAACGTCAGGGCGTGCTGGTCGTCGGGCCCAATCCGGCGTTCCTGCAACACATCTCGCAGGTACTGCCGTCGCTGGGCGAGACGAACGTGGTGTTCACGACCACCGGCGGGCTGCTGCCCGGACTGCGCGTCACCGCCGAGGACTCCCCCGAGGCCGCCCGGCACAAGGGGTCGACGGCGATCCTGGCGGTGCTCGCGGCGGCGATCGCGGACCGGCAGCGGCTGCCCGCGGAGCCGATCCTGATCGAGCTGGCCGACGTGACCGTCCGGATCGATGCGGCGATCACGGAGTGGGCCAGGGACGAGGCGCGCGCCGGCGGACGGCCGCACAACGAGGCCCGCGCCACCTTCCTCGAGGTACTCACCTGGGCGCTCACCGAGCGGGCGATCGGGCGGATCGGTGCGGGCTGGCTGAGCCGGTCCGACAAGCAGACCTGGGAACAGATCCGCGCCGATCTGCGCGCCGAACTGGCCGGCACCCCCACGTTCACCGCCGCCGTCGACGAACTGTGGCCGATCCTGACGCCGGAAACCCTGCTGTCCCAGCTGTATTCCTCGCCGCAACGGTTGCGCGCGGCCGGCGCGGACGCCGCGCTGGCACGCGCGGACGGCACGGCGTGGACGGTCTCGGACGTGCCGTTGCTCGACGAACTCGTCGACCTGCTCGGCCCGGACCAGCCGATCGACCGGACCGCCGAGAAGGAGGCGAAGGAACAGGCCGCCTACGCCACGGCGGTGCTGGAGAACATGGTCGACCGCGCGGACATGATGGACGACGAGGACCACCTCTTCGCCCAGGACATGCTCTTCGGCGAGGACCTGGCCGAACGTTTCCTCGAACGCGACACCAGGGAACTCGCCGAACGCGCCGCCGCGGACCGGGACTGGACCTACCGTCACATCGTGGTCGACGAGGCGCAAGAGCTCTCGGCGATGGACTGGCGGGTGCTCATGCGCCGCTGCCCCGGCAAGTCGTTCACCATCGTGGGCGATCTGGCCCAGCGTCGCTCCGCCGCGGGCGCCACCTCGTGGAAGACCATGCTCGACCCGTACGTCCCGGACCGCTGGGTGTACCGGCCGCTGTCGGTGAACTACCGCACCCCGGCCGAGATCATGGCGGTCGCGGCGGCGGTACTGGGCGACTTCGCGCCCGAGATCCGGCCACCGGAATCGGTGCGCGCCTGCGGTGTCGCACCGTGGTCGCGCAAGGTCACTGCCGACGAATTACCCTCGGCCATCGAGGAATTCGTGCGCACGGAGGCTGATCGGGAAGGCACCAGCGTGGTGATCGGACCGCCGGGTGTCCCGGGAACGATTCCCGCCTCGGCCACGAAGGGCCTCGAATACGACGCGGTCCTGCTCGTCGACCCGGAGCGGATCATCACCGACGGCCCACGCGGCGCGGCCGAACTCTACGTCGCGCTGACCCGTGCCACCCAGCGCCTCGGCGTCCTGCACGAGGGCCCGCTGCCGCCGGTCCTGCACGGCCTCACCGAGATCGGCCCGGCCACCGGACTCCGCCCGTAACGGTGCGGCTGGGCCGTATCGGTGGTCAGGCCAGCGGGCCGGTCACCGATTCCGCGGCGGACACCAGCGCGCCCGACGCTGCCAGCTCGACGGCCGCCTCGATTTCGGGGGCGAGGTGGCGGTCGGGGCCGGGGCCGGGGACCCGGGTGCGCAGGGCGGCGACCACGGCGGCGGTGGCGGGGGCCGGGGTGAGTGGGGCGCGCAGATCCAGGCCGCGGGCCGCGGTCAGTGCCTCGATGGCCAGGACGCGGGTGAGGCCGTCGAGGCTGCGGCGGAGTTTGCGCGCGGCCGACCAGCCCATCGAGACGTGGTCCTCCTGCATGGCCGAGGACGGGATCGAGTCGGCGGAGGCGGGCGCGGCGAGGCGTTTGAGTTCGGAGACGAGCGCGGCCTGGGTGTATTGGGCGATCATGTGACCGCTGTCGACGCCGGGGTCGTCGGCCAGGAACGGCGGCAGGCCGTGGTTGCGGGCCTTGTCCAGGAAGCGGTCGGTGCGGCGTTCACTCATGCTCGCCAGATCGGCGGCCACGATGGCCAGGAAGTCCAGCACATAGGCGAGCGGGGCGCCGTGGAAGTTGCCGTTGGATTCGACGCGGCCGTCCAGGGTGACCACGGGATTGTCCACGGCACTGGCCAATTCGTAGCCGGCGACCCGCTCGGCGTGGGCGAGGGTGTCGCGGGCGCCGCCGGCGACCTGGGGTGCGCAGCGCAGCGAGTACGCGTCCTGCACGACGGTGCAGTCGGGGGTGGCGTGGCTGGCGACGATGGCCGAATCGGCCAGCAGCCGGGACATATTGGCGGCGGCGACCGTCTGGCCGGGCTGCGGGCGCAGCGCCTGCAGATCGGCGGCGAAAACCTTGTCGGTGCCGAGCAGGCCCTCCACGCTCATGGCGGCGGTGACATCGGCCAGCCGGAGCAGATCGCGCAGGTCGCGACACGCCAGCACCAGCATGCCGAGCATGCCGTCGGTGCCGTTGATCAGCGCGAGACCCTCCTTCTCCGCCAGCTCGACCGGCGCGATGCCGGCCGCGGCCAGTGCGTCGGCCGCGGGCAGCAGGGTGCCGTCGGCGTCGCGCACGGTGCCCTCGCCCATGACCGCGAGCGCCACGTGCGCCAGCGGCGCGAGATCACCGGAGCAGCCGAGGCTGCCGTATTCGTAGACGACCGGGGTGATCCCGGCGTTCAGCAGCGCCGCGTAGGTCTCGGCGACGACGGGCCGCACCCCGGTCCGGCCGGTGGCCAGCGTGGACAGGCGCAGCAGCATGAGCGCGCGGACCACCTCCCGCTCGACCTCGGCGCCGGAGCCCGCCGCGTGCGAACGCACCAGGCTGCGCTGCAACTGGGTGCGCAGTTCCGGTGGGATGTGGCGCACGGCGAGCGCGCCGAATCCGGTCGAGACCCCGTACACCGGTTTCGGGTCGGCGGCCAGTGCCTCGATCCGCGCCCGGCTCACGCCGATCACACGCAACGCCTCCGCCGCGAGCCGCACGCCGGCGCCCGCGCGGGCCACCCGCACCACCTCCTCGGGCGTGACCGGCCCGGTACCGACGACGACCGCCGCACCGGCGTTCCCCGCTGCGATGCTCACCATGGTTCTCCCATCAGAAATAAGGTCGCGAAGGTGGCGGGCCGTGAGTCCCCCGCGTCAGCACAGCGGCAGGCTTGTTCACAAGCAACCTCCCGGATTCGACGAGGAGCGGAGGCTATACAGGCATATACATACCGGAAGTGACTCGGCGCACACACCCGCAGCCAGGAGGAACGCCCGTGCCCACCACCGTGCTGAGCAATATCGGCACCCTCGTGACCAACGATCCCACGCTCGGCGACGGCCCGCTCGGTCTGCGTCGGCGGGCCGCGATCGCCTTCACCGACGGCCGGGTGAGCTGGGTCGGTGACAGTGCCACGGCCCCCGCCGCCGATATCGGCATCGACCTCGGCGGGCGGGCGGTGCTGCCGGGATTCGTGGAATCGCACGCGCATCTGGTGTTCGCCGGCGACCGGGCCGAGGAGTTCGCCGCCCGGATGGCCGGGCGCCCCTACGGCGCGGGCGGTATCCGCACGACCATCGCGGCCACGCGCGCCGCGAGCGACGACGAGCTCGACGCGAATCTGCGCCGCCTGCTCGCGGAGTCGGTGCGTGCCGGCAGCACCACGGTCGAATGCAAGAGCGGTTACGGGCAGTCGGTGGCCGAGGAGTTGCGCAGCGTACGGATCGCGGGCCGCCACACCGACGAGGTGACCCTGCTGGCCGCGCACGTGCCGCCGCCGGAGTACGCCCGGCGCGCCGACGACTACGTGGCGATGGTGTGCGCGGACATGATCCCGCGGTGCGCGCCGCACGCGCGCTGGATCGATGTGTTCTGCGAGCAGGGCGCCTTCGACCGGGACCAGGCGCACGCGGTGCTGTCGGCCGGGATCGCGCACGGCCTGGTGCCCCGCGTGCACGGCAACCAGCTGCACCAGGGCCCCGGCGTACAGCTGGCCGTGGAGCTGGGCGCGGCGTCGGTCGATCACGTCGTGCACGTGACCGGCGCCGATATCGACGCCCTCGCCGGCGGCGACACCGTCGCCACCCTGCTGCCCGGCGCCGACTTCTGTACCCGCAACGCCTACCCGGACGCGCGGAAACTCCTGGATGCCGGTGTCACGGTGGCGCTGGGCGCGGACTGCAATCCGGGCACCAGCTACACCACGAGCCTGCCGTTCTGTATCGCCCTGGCGGTGCGCGAGCTGCGCATGACCCCCGATGAAGCCGTCTGGTCGGCGACCGCGGGCGGCGCGAAAGCCTTGCGCCGCACCGATATCGGGGTACTGACCCCGGGCGCGCGCGCCGACGCGATCGCTCTGGACGCTCCCTCGCATCTGCATCTGGCCTACCGGCCCGGTGTCCCGTTGATCAGCCGGGTGTGGCGTGGCGGCGTACTCGTGGTGGGAAAGTGAGTCCGCGATGACTGCCTGGACCGGCCGCGTAGACGGTGCCACCGCCGATCATCTGCGCTGGCATCAGGCCGTCGCGCCGTACACACCGGGCCGCGACCCGGGAGCGTGCGTGTTCGTCGGCTTCGCCAGTGACGAAGGGGTGCGCCGCAACAAGGGCCGTCCCGGCGCGGCCGCAGGACCTGACGCACTGCGGCGCGCGCTGGCGCCGATGGCCCTGGCCACTCCCCTGCGCGCCTACGACGCCGGCACCGTCACGGTGACCGACGGGCGACTCGAAGACGGACAGCGCAGGCTCGGCGCGACGGTGTCGGCGCTGCTGGACGCCGGCGCCTTCCCGGTGGTCCTCGGCGGCGGCCACGAAGTCGCCTTCGGTACCTATCTGGGCGTCGCGGGCTCGGCGCGCCGGACCACGGGCACCACGATCGGCATCCTCAATCTGGACGCGCACTTCGATCTGCGCCCCGATCCGGTCGCCAGTTCCGGCACCCCGTTCCGGCAGATCCTCGAATCCGACGCCGACGTGCGCTACGCCGTGATCGGGATCAGCCAGCCCAGCAACACCACGGTCCTGTTCGACACCGCCGACCGGCTCGATGTGCGCTACCTGCTCGACGACGACTGCGCACCCGAACGGGCCGCCGCCTTCGTCACCGAATTCCTGGCCGGGATCGACCTGCTGTATCTCACCATCGACCTCGATGTGCTGCCCGCCGCCGTCGCCCCGGGGGTGAGCGCCCCGGCGGCATTCGGTGTCGCACTGCCCACCGTCCAGGCGATCTGCGATCAGGTCACCGCCAGTGGCGTGCTGGCGGTCGCCGAGATCGCCGAGCTCAACCCGGAACTCGATATCGACGCCCGCACCGCCCGCACCGCGGCCCGGCTGATCCACCGCCTGGTCACCGGGCATGTGCGCGCCGGCTGATCAGAAGTAGCGAACCCACACATAGATCCAGGCGATGACGCTGCTGAGCAAGGTGACCAGCATGCCGTACTTGGTGAACTGCCAGAAGGTGATCTTCTGCCCGGCGCGGGCCGCGATCCCCAGCGCCACCACATTGGCGCTGGCCGCCACCGCGGTGCCGTTGCCGCCGAAGTCGGCGCCGAGGGCGAAGGCCCACCACAGCGACTGACCGGTGGCCGGGTCGGGAGCGCCGGCCACGAGGTCCTCGACGACCGGCGCCATGGTCGCGGTGTAGGGGATGTTGTCGACGAACGCGCCCAGGACAGCCGAACCGAAGACCAGCGCGGTCGCGGCGGCGAAGAAGTTGTCGCCGACGATCCCGGTGGCGGTGTTGCCGATGGCCGCGATCACCCCGGTGTGCACCAGGCCGGCCACCATCACGAACAGGCCCATGAAGAACACCAGCGTCGGCCACTCCACCTCGTGCAGGATGTCGCCGAGATCCAGCCGCGACACCAGCACCATCACCCCGGCGCCCACCAGCGCGATCACCGACGGCTCGACGTGCACGACGCTGTGCAGGCAGAACCCGATCACCACCCCGGCCAGCACGATCAGCGAACGGACCAGCAGCTTCGGATCCCGGATCGCACGCCGCTCCTGCAGCGCCATCACCGCCTCCACCGACCCCGGGTCACCGCGCAGCGCGGAGCGGAACAGCACTTTGGTCAGCGCGACGAACAGCACGAAGGTGATCACCACGATCGGTGTCATGTGGATCAGGAAGTCGTTGAAGGTCAGGCCCGCCCGGCTGGCGATGATGATGTTGGGCGGATCGCCGATCAGCGTGGCCGCGCCACCGATATTGGCGGCCAGCACCTCGGCGATGATGAACGGCTGTGCGGCGATACCGAGCCGGCGGCACACCACCAGCGTCACCGGCGCCACCAGCATGATGATGGTGACATTGTCCAGGAACGGCGAGGCGACCGCGGTGATGAGCATGAGCATCACCATCAGGCGGTACGGATTGCCCCGCGACCGCTTGGCCGACCAGATCGCCAGATAGTCGAACAGGCCGGTCTGCTTGACGACCCCGACGATGATCATCATCCCGAGCAGCAGGAAGATGACATTCCAGTCGATGCCCTCGTGCGGGGAGAAGAACACCTCGTCGCCGGGGATCAAACCCAGCACGGCCATCAGGCCCGAGGCGATCAGGACGGTCTTGACCTTGTCGGCTTTCTCCGTGGCGATGAAGAAGAAGGCCACCACGAAGATCAGCACGGCGAGGGCTGCGGCCATCGCCGACAGCCTCAGTCGCCGGGGCCGACGACGGCCAGGCTCGTCAGCAGCCGTTCCAGGGTGATCGCGCCGCGCAGCACACGCGAACGGTCGACCACGGCGATGAGCGGACTGTGCTTGCGCGCCATCAGGATCGCGATCTCGAGCAGAGTCGCGTCGGGGGTGACGGTGGCCGGTGTGGCGGCGCCGTCGGGCAGGCAGTCACCGACGGTCAGGCTGCCGGGTTCCTGCCAGAACAGGTCGGCGTGCACCTCGTCGATGGTGCGGACCAGGCTCGGGTCGTCCTGATAGGAGGCCGGGATCGCCAGGCGCAGCACCTGGGTTCCGGGCAGCACCGCGACCGGGCGGTCCGCCTCGTCGACGACGATCAGCCCGGGCAGCCGGTTGACCACCATCAACCGCACCGCCCGCGCGACCGGATCGCTGGTACGGACGGTCGGCAGGTTCATCGCGATATCGCGTGCGCGCATGGCGTGGCTCCGGGGGGATTCGACTGTGCTCAACGGTGGGCTCGCTTCCCGGTCAGGTGGTCGAGCCGCTGTTCCACGCGGGCCAGCCGGTCACCGAGCGGGCTGCTGTGCATCAGCTCGGCGACCTGGTCTGCCTCGTCGGGCTCCAGGACGATGTCGACCGCGGGTTCGTCGCTGTCTTCGAGGTAGGCGAGCAGGCGGCGGTCGCCGGCCGACTCGGTCAGCAGGGCGAATCGGGTGCCGCGGCGGGTGCGGAAGCTGTGCAGCACGCCCGCTCCTGGGATCGTCGTCCGGTCGATATCCATCCCCAGCGGTCCTTCCTGGCACGGTCGATTGCCTGTGCATCGAGTCTGTGCCGGGCCGGTCGGAGCCACCATCGGCCGTGACACCCATCTCCGCGGCCGGTCGGTACCGGGATCGGCGGGTTCGATGGGTGTCGCACCCCATGGACAGATCAGTGGAGCGCCAGCATGCTGGTGGCATGAACCGTCTCGCAGCGCTGCGAGCAGGACGTGAGCAGCGAATCAGAACCCCGGTGACGGCGCTGTTCTGGCGGATCTGCCTGCTCAACGGCGTGATCTTCACCCTGGGCACGCTGGTGCTCGCGCTCTCCCCGGCCACCGTCTCGGCCCGGTTGCGGCTGACCGAGGTGCCGGTGCTGGTCATCGGGCTCGCGGTGATCCTGACCGCCAACGCCGTCGCGCTGCGCACCAGCCTGGCGCCGCTCGACGAGCTGGTCGCCTCGATGCGCCGGGTCGATCCGCCGCGGCGCGCGGTCCGGGTCGACCGGCCCGCCAGCGGTGATTTCCACCAGCTGATCGAAACCTTCAACGCGATGCTCGACCGGCTCGAATCGGAGCGCTCGGTCGCCGGCGGCACCGCACTGGCCGCCCAGGAGGGCGAGCGCAGGCGCATCGCCCGCGAACTGCACGACGAGATCGGCCAGAGCCTGACGGTGGCGCTGCTGCGGCTCAAACGGGTCGTCGACCGGGCGCCCACCGGGCTGCGCGAGGAGGTCGAGGCCGCGCAGGAGACGGTGCGCGGCTGCCTCGACGAGGTCCGCGGGATCGCCGCGCGGCTGCGGCCCGACGTGCTCGAAGACCTCGGCCTGCCCAGCGCGATCACCGCGCTGTGTCACGAATTCACCCGCTCGGCGGGCATTTCCGTGCGCCGCGAGGTCGACCCGGCGCTGAGCCGACTCGATCCCGACATCGAACTCGTCTGCTACCGGGTGGCGCAGGAGAGCCTGACCAATGTGGCGCGCCACGCCGGCGCCGACGAGGTGACCCTGGTGATCGAACCGCGACCCGGCAGCGTGCTCCTGCAGGTGACCGACAACGGACGCGGCGGCGCGGTGGAGGACGGCGCGGGCATCCGCGGCATGCGCGAGCGCGCCGTGCTGATCGACGCGACCCTGACCATCACCTCCCCCGCCGCGGGCGGCACCTCGGTGGAGCTGGTCATCCCGGTCGCGGCCCGGCGCGAGGAGGTTCCGGCGTGAACTCCCCCACCCGCATCCTGCTCGCCGACGATCACGCGCTGGTGCGCAGCGGGCTGCGGATGATCCTGGACAACGAGCCGGACCTGCTCGTCGTCGCCGAGGCGGCCAACGGGCTCGACGCGGTCACCGCGCTCGCCGACGACAGCATCGACCTGGTGATCCTCGATATCGCCATGCCCCGGATGACCGGCATCCAGGCCGCCCGCGAGATCACCAGGACCAACCACGCGGTCCGCGTCCTGATGCTGTCGATGTACGACAACGAGCAGTATTTCTTCGAGTCACTGAAGGCGGGCGCGTCCGGATACGTGCTCAAGTCGGTGGCCGACCGCGATCTCATCGAGGCCTGCCGGGCGACGATGCGCGGGGAGTCGTTCCTCTACCCGGGTGCGATCACCGCGCTGGTGCGCGACTACCTCCAGCTGGCCCGGCAGGGCTCGGCGCTGCCGGAGACGATCCTGACCCCGCGCGAGGAGGAGGTGCTCAAGCTGATCGCCGAGGGGTACTCGGCGCGCGAGATCGCCGCCGAGCTGGTGATCAGCGTCAAGACCGTCGACCGGCACCGGGCCAACATCCTGCAGAAACTGGGTTTACGTGACCGGCTCGACCTGACCAGATACGCCATCCGCGCCGGGTTGATCGAGCCGTGAACACGACCGGGACCCCCGCGGCGCGACGCCGCGGGGGTGGGGTCTCATTCCGAGACCGGATCCACCTGGACGGCCTGCTTGCGGCCGACGATCAGGCGCATGACCGGCTCGACGACGCGCGCGCCGATCGGACCGATGATCGCCATCAGCAGCACATAGGTGGTGGCCAGCGCGGCGAACCCGTCGGGCACCGCACCCGCGGCCACCGCCAGACCCGCGATGACGATCGAGAACTCGCCACGGGCCACCAACGCGGTACCCGCGCGAGCCCGGCCCAGTTGCGAGGCGCCCGCGCGTTTGGCTGCCCACCAGCCGGTCGCGATCTTGGTCGCGGTGGTGACCACGGCCAGCAGGATCGCCCAGCCGAGCACCGGCGGAATGCTCGCCGGGTCGGTGCTCAGGCCGAACAGCACGAAGAACATCGCCGCGAACAGGTCGCGCAATGGTTCGAGGATCTTGGTCGCGTCGTGGGCGGTGGAATCGGAGATCGCGATGCCGAGCAGGAACGCCCCGACCGCCGCCGACACCTGCACCGCCGAGGCGATACCGGCTACCAGCAGCGCCGAGCCGAGCAGTTTGAGCAGGAAGATCTCGCGGTCCTCGCTGGCCACGATCGCCGAGACGTATTTGCCGTAGCGCAACGCGACCACGAGCACCAACGTCACCGCGACCAGCGCGATCCCCACGGTGGTCAGCCCGGCCACGAATCCGACACCGGCCAGCACCGCGGTGAGCACCGGCAGGTAGACCGCCATCGCCAGGTCCTCGAACACCAGGATCGACAGGATCGTCGGGGTCTCCCGGTTACCGAGGCGGCCCAGGTCGTTGAGCACCTTGGCGACGATGCCGGAGGACGAGATATAGGTGACACCGGCCATGGCGATCGCGCCGGTCGGCCCGAGGCCGAGCATGAGCGCGACGATCACGCCGGGTGTCGCGTTGAGGACCAGGTCGAGCAGACCCGCGACCCAGGATTTGCGCATACCGGTGACCAGTTCACCGGCGGTGTATTCGAGCCCGAGCAGCAACAGCAGCAGGACCACGCCGATCTCGCTGGCGAGATGGATGAAGTCCTCCACCTCGTGCAGCTCGATGAGGCCGCCGGTGCCGAAGACCAGGCCACCGAGAAGATAGAGCGGAATGGGTGAGAGGCCGATGCGTGCCGCGATGCGGCCGAGCACACCCAATCCGAAGAACACTGCCCCCAGCTGG
This sequence comes from Nocardia sp. NPDC059177, assembly GCF_042755165.1. NCBI lineage: Bacteria > Bacillati > Actinomycetota > Actinomycetes > Mycobacteriales > Nocardiaceae > Nocardia > Nocardia sp. NPDC059177. The sequence continues at coordinate 120,402 of NZ_JBHZBX010000006.1, forward strand.
ATCAATGCCAGCGTTGTTCCGGTCATCTGCACGGGCTCAGCCGCCGGAGAGGATCGAAGCGGCGGCGTCGAGCCCGGCATTGGTCCCCACGACCACGACCACGTCGCCGCCGACGAACCCGAATTCCGGTCCCGGCGAGGCGAGTACCTGCCCCGCGCGCAGGACCGCGACGATCGAAGCACGGGTCCTGGTCCGCATCTCGGTGTCGCCCAGGCGTTTGCCGGCGAACGGGGAGTTCGGCGGGATCGGCAGCGACCGGGTGCTCACTCCGTCGAGTTCGCGATGCTCTTCGCGCAGTTGCGCGACCAGCTGCGGTGCGCCGAGCAGGCTGGCCAGCGTGCGGGCCTCGGCATCGGACAGCGGGATCTGTACGGTCGTGTCGGAGTCACCGATCTTGGTGAAGATCAGGTCTGTTCCGCCGTCCCGATGGTCGACGATGCCGATCCGGCGGTCGACCTTCGTGAGCGAAAATTCTTTCCGGACACCGATTCCCGGCAGGGAAGTCACATCTACATTCATAGGATCACCTAACTTCAGCTAGGCAATACCTTACCTTCTCTTTACTATCGATGCGCCCGGTCAGCCCTGGTCGAGCAACCGCGCAGCAGCGTCGAGGCCCTCGTCGGTGCCGACGACCACGACGAGATCACCGGCGACGAAGGTGAAATCGGTTCCCGGCGAGGGAGTTACCTCACCCGCCCGGACGACCGCGACAACCGAAGCCTTCGTCCGGGTGCGCATCTCGGTGTCGCGCAACGGCCTGCCGTCGTACGGACTGCCCCGATCGATGGCGAACTGCCTGGTGGACAGCTCGGCCACGCCGGGCACGTCGCGGGTCTTCTGGACCACTTGGGGCGCGCCGAGCAGGCCGGCCAGCACGCCGATCTCGGTGACCGACAACGGAATCGAGGTGGTGGTGTCGAAATCGCCCGGACGCGAGACCACCAGATCGACCGAACCGTCGCGGTGCTCGATCACGCCGATCCGCCGACGAGCCTCCGCCAGCGGAAAGTCCTTACATACGCCGATCCCCGGTAGAGGCGTCACATCGATGTTCACGCCCACACAGTACGACGGCACCCCCTCGCCCGGGACCCCACCCCGGCTACCCGAACCGGCCGCCCGGAACACCCACCGCACGCACGGTTAGGGTTGTCGGCTGCCGGACCGGCCGGCACCTCAGCGGAAACGGAGTTCGACATGGGCGCCTCGCCTTCCTGGTGGGACGGACCAGTCCTCACCGCACTGCGCAGCCCACGCCGGTTACGGACCGAAGTGCTCGGCGGACTCGTCGTCGCGCTGGCGCTGATCCCGGAAGCGATCTCGTTCTCGATCATCGCCGGGGTCGATCCCCGCGTCGGGCTGTTCGCCTCCTTCACCATGGCCGTGACGATCGCGTTCACCGGCGGGCGGCCCGCGATGATCTCGGCCGCCACCGGCGCGGTGGCCCTGGTGATCGCACCGGTCGCCCGCGAACACGGGATCGACTATCTGGTCGCGACGGTGCTGCTGGCCGGGGTGTTCCAGATCGCGTTGAGTGTGGCCGGGGTGGCCCGGCTGATGCGGTTCATTCCGCGCAGTGTGATGGTCGGGTTCGTCAACGCGCTGGCGATCCTGATCTTCCTCGCCCAGTTGCCGCATCTGATCGGGGTGGGATGGCTGGTGTATCCGATGGTGGCGGTCGCGCTGGCGGTGCTGGTGCTGCTGCCGAAACTGACCACCGCGGTCCCCGCGCCACTGGTGGTCATCGTCGGGTTGACCGCGGTGACGATGGCGTTCTCGCTGGACGTGCCGAATGTCGGCGACGAGGGCGCGCTACCGGAGAGCCTGCCCACCCTCGGACTGCCCGCGGTGCCGTGGAACCTCGAGACGCTGCGCGTGATCGCGCCCTTCGCGCTGGCGATGGCGCTGGTCGGCCTGCTCGAATCGCTGATGACCGCCAAGCTCGTCGACGACATCACCGACACCCACTCCGACAAGACCCGCGAGGGCTGGGGTCAGGGCGTCGCCAATGTGGTGACCGGGTTCTTCGGCGGGATGGGCGGGTGCGCGATGATCGGCCAGACCATGATCAACGTCAAGGTCTCCGGCGCGCGCACCCGCATCTCGACGCTGCTGGCCGGGGTGTTCTTGCTCGCGCTCGTCGTCGGCTTGGGCGGGCTGGTCGCGCAGATCCCGATGGCGGCACTCGTCGCCGTCATGGTGATGGTGGCGGTCGGGACGGTGGACTGGCATTCGCTCGCACCGAAGACCTTGCGGCACATGCCGATCGCGGAGACCACGGTGATGCTGGTGACGGTGGGCGTCACGGTCGCCACACACAACCTGGCCTATGGCGTCGTCGTCGGTGTGCTGGTCGCGATGGTGGCCTTCGCCCACCGGGTCGCGCACTTCACCGAGGTGGTGCCGGTGCGCGCCGAGGACGACGTGCGGGTCTACCAGGTGCGGGGCGAGCTGTTCTTCGCCTCGAGCAACGATCTGGTCTACCAGTTCGACTACGTCGGTGACCCCGAACACGTCGTGCTCGATCTGTCCTCGAGTCATATCTGGGACGCCTCCACCGTCGCCGCGCTCGACGCGATCGTCACCAAATACGCCGGCAAGGGCAAACGCGTGGAGATCATCGGACTCAACGACGCCTCCGAGGCCCGCCGCGCGCTCCTGTCGGAGCATTCCGGCCCGCGGTGAGCCGGCATCGGCTTGCGTATTCGGGCGAACTTGTGTGTTGTGGGGTTGTGACCAACTCTTCCGGAGACGCGTATCCACTCACGGACACGATGACCACCACGACGGCGGTACACGACGGCGTCACCGTCCTCACGGTGACCGGTGAGGTCGATCTGGCGACCGCCCCCGCGCTGGACGCCACCATCGACGCCATCCTGGCGGAGAAACCGGCGGCCCTGGTGATCGACCTGACCGCGGTCGGGTTCCTGGCCTCGGCGGGGATGGCGACGCTGGTCGCCGCCCATCAGCGCGCCGGCGACACCACCGCGATCGCGGTCGTCGCCGACGGGCCGGCCACCAGCCGTCAGCTGAAGATGACCAGCCTGGATCAGGTGTTCGCGATGCACACCACCCTGGCGGCCGCACTGGCCTCCTTCTCGTCCTGACCGGCGAGGACCCGAGCCACGACGCCGCGCCGCCGACCGGAGCAGTTCCGGCGGCGGCGCGTCGTCGTCGCGCGCTGTCTCAGCAGAGGCCGCGCAGCTGCTCGATCAGCTTGACCCGGCCCGCCGCGTTCTCGGCCAGCGGCGTGACATTGAGGGTGGTGACACCGGCCTCGGCCATCGCGGCGACGCGCTCCTTGACGAAGCTCTCGGTGCCGATCAGCGACACGTCGCGGACCAGCTCGTCGGGCACCGCCTGCGCGGCGGCCTGCTTGTCCCCGGCCAGGTACAGCTCCTGGATGCGGTCGGCGGCCGCACCGTAGCCGTACTTGGTGGCCAGCGTGTGATAGAAGTTCTTGCCCTTGGCGCCCATGCCGCCGATGTAGAGGGCCAGGTGCGGCTTGACGAATTCCAGCAGCGGCGTGACGTTCTCGCCGATCGCCAGCGGCGGACCGGCGAAGATCTCCAGCTCGCCCAGCGCCGGATCACGCTTGGCCTTGCCCGCGGCGAGCGCGTCGCCCCACACGTCCTGCGCCTTCTCCGGCAGGAAGAAGATCGGCTGCCAGCCTTCGGCGAGTTCGGCGGCCAGCTCCACGTTCTTGGGCCCCAGTGCGGCGAGCAGCACCGGAATGTTCTCGCGCACCGGATGATTGATCAGCTTGAGCTCTTTACCCAGACCGGTGCCGCGCTCGGCGGGCAGCGGGATCTGGTAGTACTTGCCCTGGTAGTTCAGCTTCTCGCGACGCCAGACCTTGCGGCAGATCTCCACCAGTTCGCGGGTGCGCCCGATCGGGGCGTCGTAGGGCACGCCGTGGAAGCCCTCGATCACCTGTGGCCCGGAGGCGCCGATGCCGAGGATGAACCGGCCGTCGGAGACGAAGTCCAGGCCGGCCGCGGTCATCGCGGTCAGGCTGGGGGTGCGGGTGTAGAGCTGCAGGATCCCCGAGGCCAGCTGCACCCGTTCGGTGCGGGCGGCCAGGAAGCCCAGGGCGCTGACCGCGTCGAACGAGTACGCCTCGGGCACGAAGACGATGTCGAGTCCGGCGCGTTCCAGGTCGGCGACCTCGGCCGCCACCTCCTTGAAACCGCCCGAATAGTTGATGCTCAATCCGATGCGCATGACACCCAACATAGCCCCGGCCACGGCACCGTCCCCGACCGGTCGGTCTGTCGGTACACCCGCTGGTCGCGCGGGGTTACCGGCCGGGCACCCGGTAGCGTTGGGGGCGAATACCCCTCGCAGTTCTCGCCGCATCGAAAGGTCACCCCGTCGTGTCGCAGCCCACCGTATCGCCGCAGCAGATCGCCCCCTCCTTCGGTTCGGTGACCCTCGAGCAGTATCTGTCGCAGCTGGCCGCGAAGGTGCCCGCACCCGGCGGTGGCGCGGTGGCCGCGCTGCACGCCGCCCAGGCCGCCGCGCTGGTGGCGATGGTGGCGCGCTACACCACCCGGGCCAAGGACGCCGAGCACAAGCCGGTCGTCGACCGGATCATCGAGGCCGCCGACGCCGCCCTCGGGCGCGCGCTGGCGCTGGCCGACGCCGACGCCGCCGCGTTCACCGCGGTCGGCGCCGCCTACAAGCTGCCCAAGGACACCGACGCCGAGATCGCCGCCCGCACCGCCGCGATCAACGCCGCGCTGGTGGAGGCGGCCCGGGTGCCGGCCGCGGTGGTCGACGAGGCCGACGAGATCCTGTCGCTGGCAGCCGAACTGCTCCCGATCGGCAACCCGAACGTGGTCACCGACATCGGTGCCGCCGCCGACGCCGCCCGCGCCGCGGCGATGAGCTCGCAGCTCAATATCGAGATCAATGTCGGTTCGCTGCCCGCCGAACTCGGCGACCCGTTCGCCGCCGCGCTGCTGCGCGTGGACACCGTCGCCGCGCGCGCCGACGCCCTGCACGGCGACGTCCTGCACGCCGTGCGCGGCTGACCCCCACCGCGCCGAACACGAACTGGGAACGATATTTCGATTCCCTCACCTGGGCGAACACAAGACGACACACCGATGGGCCGGTCGGCCGTTATCACTTCGATAGGTCGAGTTGATCATGGCCGCCTAGACTTGGTGTCCGCCTACGAGTGAGTGAAGGGGTGGCGTCTATGAGGAGCGCACTTCGTTTCCTGTTCGTCGCGACCATGGCGGCAGTACTCGCCGCGTTCTGGTCCGGTGCCGCCTCCGCGGCGCAGATCGCCGACTCCCCGACCGCGCGACTCACCGGAATCTTCCCGGCGAACGGGCAGGTCGTCGGGGTCGCCGCGCCGGTGACCTTCACCTTCGCGGCCCCGGTCGCCGATCGGGCCGGCGCCGAACGCGCCGCCTCGGTCCGCGCCGCCGACGCCCTGCCCGGCACCTTCGCCTGGCTCGACGACACCCACCTGCAGTGGACGCCCACCGGCACTTTGCCTGCGAGCGCGCCGATTTCGGCCGGATTCGGTGATCAGCGCACCGAATTCCAGACCAACGGTGGCGTGTACGCCGAGGCGAACCTGTCGGCGCACACCTTCACCGTCAGCATCGGCGGCCAGGTGGTCCGCACGATGCCTGCGTCGATGGGCAAGCCGGGCTTCGAGACACCGACGGGCACCTTCTCCGTGCTGGAGAAGTTCCGTTCGCTGGTGTTCGATTCGCGCACCATCGGCATCCCGCTGGACTCCCCCGAGGGCTACATCATCGACGGTGAATGGGCCGTGCGGCTCACCTGGGGTGGGGTGTTCGTGCACTCCGCGCCGTGGTCGGTGGACTCCCAGGGCAACGCCAATGTCAGCCACGGCTGCATCAATCTCGCCCCCGACGACGCCGCCTGGTACTACGAGAACGTCGGCATCGGCGATCAGGTCTACATCCACTGGTGAACTGATCCCTCGTGGCATTCGGCGATCCCACCGTCAGCGCAGTATCGTGCCCGTAACGAAATCGTTGCGAGACAGACCTGACGGCGACAGCCTGATGAAGGTGGGGCGATGGATCGACCGGATGCACACAGACCGATCGGGGCTCGGCAGCACGACCCGGGGTCGGCGCACCGAACCGGTCGCGACCGCGGCGCACCGCGCCCGCGGCGGCTGACCGAGTCGGCCGAGCCGTCGCCGGCCGGGCCCCGTCATCGCGTCGAGGGCGGTCCGACCACGCCCGCCGGGATCCCGGTCATCCCGGTCGCCGCGATCGTCACCGAGGACAGTTTCCCCACCGACCGCCTGCCGGTCGTCGGCGGCCGGTTCGATCCCGTTGCGCGCCATGCCCTGCCGGATACGGCGTTCGCGATCGAGGAGCCTGACAACGGCCCCGACACCGACGAACTGCCGATCATCACCCCGGACACCCGCGCCCCCGAGACCATCGGTCACCGGGCGCCGTGGGAGCCCCCTGCGCCCGGCCCGGACACCGAATCCGCCCGGCCCGCACCGGACTACAACGGTGACGACGAGGTCTTCGCCCGGATGATCGACCGCTCCCGCAGGCGCAGTGTGCCGCGCTGGGTCGCCCCGCTGGCCGCCTCGGTCGCCGGCGCCGCGCTGATCGGTGGCGGCTATCTCCAATTCCGCGGTCCCGCACCGGCATCCACGGCCGCGAGCAGCCCCATCGAGACCCCGGCGGTGACGACCGCGGCGGGCTCCTGCCCCGCCGAGCAGGTCGGCAACCAGATCCAGGGCAACGGCCCCGGTGGCACCGACAGCGGCGTCTCGGCGATTCTGGCCTTCCAGCACGCGTACTACGTGGCGCGTTCGGGCGATCAGGCGCGCACGCTGGTGGCCGCGAATGCCGCGCTGCCCTCGGGCGCCGACATCCAGGCCGGTATCGACACCATCCCGGCCGGGACCACCCACTGCCTGGCGATCGTGCCGGGCAGCGAGGACGGCCAGTACCTGGTCACCATCACCGAGTACCGGCCCGACGAGGTGCCGATCCGCTACAACCCGCAGCTGGTCGGGACCGCCGTGGTCGGCGGCAAGACGCTGATCACCTCGATCGGGCCGGTCCGCTAGACCCGGTCGAGGTGCGAAAAACGGTCAGCCGCGGGCTTTTTCGGCGGCAACGACCACATGGCGCATGAGCAGCGCGGTGGTCACCGGGCCGACACCGCCGGGCACCGGGCTCAGCGCGGCGGCCTTGCCGAGCACCGAGGCGGCGTCGACGTCACCGACGATGCCGCCGTCGGGGGCCTCGTTGGTGCCCACGTCGACCACGACCGCGCCCTCGCCGATGTGCTTGCCGGTAACCAGCCCGATCCGGCCCGCGGCGGCGACCACGATATCGGCGGGGGTGGTGACCGCGGCCAGGTCGGCGGTGCGCGAATGCGCCACAGTGACCGTCGCGTTCTCGGCCAGCAGCAGATGCGCCAGCGGCTTGCCGACGATATTGGAGCGGCCGACCACGGTCACGAGCCTGCCCTCGAGGGCGATGCCGTGATGCTTGAGCAGTTCGACCACGGCCTCGGAGGTCGCGGGCACGAAACCGTCCAGGCCGGAGGCCAGCAGGCCCAGTGACAGCGGGCTGACCCCGTCGACGTCCTTGCCCGCGGCGATGGCCGAGCTCACGTCGTCGAGCGCGACACCGGCGGGCAGCGGGGTCTGCAGCATGATCGCGTCGGTGGCCGGGTCGGCGCTGCGCGCGGTCAGTTCGGCACGGATCTGCTCGGCGCTCGCCGTGGCGCCGAGATCGATGCGCTCGCAGGCGATACCGAGCCGTCCGGCGGCCTTGCGCAGGGAGTTCACGTACCAGGCGCTGGCCGGGTCGTCGTTGGCGACGATCAGCGCCAGCGTCGGGGCGGTGCCCGCGGTGGTGAGCGCGGCGGCGCGCACCGACGTGTCGGCATTGATGGCGGCGGCGAGTTCCTTGCCGGTCAGCGAAGCGGTATCCACGGTGGGTCAGCTTATCCGCCGCGCGGCCCGCGCCGAAACCGCCGGGCCGCGCCACGCGGCACGGCCGGGGTTCCCCGGTGCCCGGCGCGGCCGGTCGTAGGGTGTGCCCAGCTCTGCCCTCAGCTCCGCCAGCACGTACCGAACCGTTCGCCGGAAGGGTGTCGACTGTTGTGAAGATCTCCAGGCATTGGAAGCACGTGGCCGCCGCGCTCGCCGTGGCCGCGACCCTCACCACCGCCGGGGTCGGCCCGGCCACCGCCGAAGGCGAGGTGACCGCGCTGTACAACTCGGCGCAGCAGCACTTCCTCGACGGTGACGACGCCGCGGGCCGCGCCGATCTGCGCGCGCTCATCGCCGCCGACCCGCACGACGCGGAAGCGCTTGCCCTGCAAGCCATCTGGTCGCACTATGCGGGTGATCCGGCGGCGGTCGGCGAGGCGCTGGGCCGGCTCGGCGCGGTCGACGCCGCGATGGCGGCCGGGACGAACCGGGTGCTGCACGCGGTCACCGCGGCCGTGTCCACCCTGCCCAATCCGCTGCCCGCGCTGGTCGGTCCGCAGACCGGGATCGTGGTACTCGGCTACGGCCTGCTGCCCGACGGCGCGCTGCGTCCCGAATTGGAGAACCGGCTGACCGCGGCCTGGTTGCAGGCGATCGCCGCGCCGTTCTCCCCCGTGATCGTCACCGGCGGCAACCCGCAGAACGGGATCTCCGAGGCCGAGGCCATGCGGCGCTGGCTGATCGGGCGCGGCCTGCCCGCCGATCGCATCCATGTGGAGGAACGAGCCGGGTCGACGGTGCAGAACGCGCTGTTCAGCACGCAGTTGCTGCGTGATCTCGGTGCGACCAGTGCTGTGGTGGTGACCTCGCCGAACCACATCCGCCGCGCGGTGGCCGATTTCATCGTGGCGGGCACGCATGTCGTCGGGGCGATGACCTCGCTCGACGAGCTGGTCTCGCAGTTGCCGCCGCCCGCGCGCAGCGCGCAGCGCGGGATCTACCTGGACGCGACCCGCACCTTCCAGCTCGACAGTTCGCGCTGAGGCGTTAATCCATTTGCCCGGCAGGGGACAATCTCGGCATGAGTACTACCACTGCGGGTGAGGTGATCGCGGCGCTGCGCGGCGCGGGCTGCGTCTTCGCCGAAGACGAGGCGGACTTGCTGATCGAGGCCGCCGCCGATGACCGCACCCGGCTGGACGCGCTGGTGGCGCAGCGGGTGACGGGGACACCGCTGGAGTATCTGCTCGGCTGGGTGGAGTTCCGTGGGCTGCGGGTGGGGGTGCGGCCGGGAGTGTTCGTGCCGCGCCAGCGCACGGCGTTTCTGGTGGAGCAGGCCGTCGCCGGGGTGGCGTCCGATGCCGCGCAGGTCTGTGTGGTCGACCTGTGTTGCGGGTGCGGTGCGCTGGGGCTCAGCGCCGCCGGGGAGCTGGGTGCGCAAGGGCACACGGTGGAACTCGTCGCGGCCGATATCGATCCGGTCGCGGTCGCGTGTGCGCGGGAGAATCTCGCGCCGGTGAACGCGCCGGTGTTCGCCGGTGACCTGTTCGACGCCCTGCCCGCCGATCTGCGCGGGCGCGTCGATGTGCTGCTGGCGAATACGCCCTATGTGCCGAGCGCGCGGGTGGCCGATCTGCCGCCGGAGGCGCGCGAGCACGAACCGCTGGTCGCCCTCGACGGCGGCGCGGACGGCCTCGACGTGTTCCGCCGGGTCGTCGCGGGCGCCGCAGGCTGGCTGGGACCGGGCGGGTCGGTCCTGATCGAGATCGGGACCGGGCAGACCGATGCCGCGTGTGCCGCGCTGCTCGCCCACGGGCTGGAGCCGCGGATCGAGCACTCCGAGGAGTACTACGCCACCGTCGCGATCGGCACGCGTACCGATCCGGCCTGACCGGGTGCGTGACGGCCGCTACAGGAGTTCGGTGATCAACGCTTCGACGCGGGTCCTGATCTCGTCGCGGATCGGCCGGACCGCGTCGAGGCCCTGGCCGGCGGGGTCGTCCAGGGCCCAGTCGCGGTAGCTGATGCCGGGCAGGACGGGGCAGGTGTCACCGCAGCCCATGGTGATCACCACATCGGAGGTTTCCACCGTGTCGTAGGTGAGGATTTTCGGGGTCTGATCGGCGATGTCGATGCCGAGTTCGGCCATGGCCGCGACCGCCGCTGGGTTGAGCTGATCGGCGGGTGCGCTGCCTGCGGAGCGGACCTCGATGGCGTCGCCGGCGAGGTGGGCCAGGAATCCGGCGGCCATCTGGGAGCGGCCGGCGTTGTGCACGCAGACGAACAGCACGCTGGGCTTGGTGGTCATGGGGCGCTGAGCCTTTCGGTGGTGGGGAATCGTTGGCGCAGCGACAGCGACACGTAGACCAGGGCGACCAGGACGGGAACTTCGATGAGCGGGCCGACGACTCCGGCCAGGGCCTGGCCGGAGGTGGCGCCGTAGGTGGCGATCGCGACGGCGATGGCGAGCTCGAAGTTGTTACCCGCGGCGGTGAACGCGAGGGTGGTGGTGCGCTCGTAGCCCAGGCCGAGCAGCGCGCCGAGGGCGTAGCCGCCGCCCCACATGATGGCGAAGTAGGCCAGCAGCGGGATCGCGATCCGGACGACGTCCCAGGGCCGGGAGGTGATCTGGTCGCCTTGCAGAGCGAACAGGATCACGATGGTGAACAGCAGCCCGTAGAGCGCCCATGGCCCGATCTTGGGCAGGAAGCTGGATTCGTACCAGTCGCGGCCCTTGGCGCGTTCGCCGAAACGGCGGGTGAGGAATCCGGCGAGCAGGGGGATGCCGAGGAAGATCAGCACCGATTTCGCGATCTGCCACGGTGACGTGTCGATGGTGGTCTGTTCCAGGCCGAGCCAGCCCGGCAGGACCGAGACGTAGAACCAGCCGAGGACGGCGAACATGATCACCTGGAACACCGAGTTCAAGGCGACGAGGACGGCGGCGGCTTCGCGGTCGCCGCAGGCGAGGTCGTTCCAGATGATGACCATGGCGATGCAGCGGGCCAGGCCGACGATGATCAGCCCGGTCCGGTATTCGGGCAGGTCCGGCAGCAGCAGCCAGGCCAGGGCGAACATCAATGCCGGGCCGAGCACCCAGTTCAGGATCAGGGAGCTGAGCAGCAGTCGGCGGTCGCCGGTGACGGTGTCGAGGCGGTCGTAGCGGACCTTGGCCAGCACCGGATACATCATGATCAGCAGCCCGATGGCGATCGGCAGCGAGATCCCGTCGACCTCGATCGCGCTCACGGCGTCGCCCAGGCCCGGGATCAGGCGGCCCAGCAGCAGGCCGGCGGCCATGGCCACGCCGATCCAGACGGGCAGGAACCGGTCCAGGGTGGAGAGTTTGCCGACGACGGCGGGGGTGTCGGTGGTGGTGCTCACGCGCTGATCACCGTCGCGGCCTCGGCCGTGAGCACATCGGCCAGCCTGGTCAGCGCCTGCGGGACGACCCGGTAGTAGACCCAGGAGGCGCGGCGTTCACTGGTGAGCAGCCCGGCCTCGCGCAGCACTTTGAGGTGGTGCGAGATAGTCGGCTGGGTGACATCGATCCCGGCCGACAGATCGCACACGCAAGCTTCGCCGTCGGCGCGGGCCGCGATCGCGGAGAGCAGACGCAGCCGGACCGGGTCGGCCAGGGCTTTGAACACCGTGGCCAGCTCGGCCGCGGTTTCGCCGGTCATCGGCGGGCGGGTGCTGGGTGTGGGCGCACACCCCGGCGCGGCCACACTCAGCGGCAGCTCTTGGTTCGACATCCATCGATATTGACAGATATCGAAACAGTGGAGCAAACGGACACCGGGTGAACTCGCCCGCACCGGCCCGCTCGCCACACACGATCCAGCTCATGGATCGGCCGTGGCGCTTCGGTTTTCCGAATTCGCCACGGCCGACCGGTCGACAACCGTTCTCGGCCGGTGGAGCTACTTGCGGCCGGTGAACTGGTCCATCGAGTGGTAGACGCCCACCGCGTTGAGGTAGAGATCGCGGATCTTGATCGGCAGCAGGCCGGTCAGCGCACGGTTCATCCGCGAGGTCCACGGCAGCACCACCAGGGCGCCACCCTTCTTCATCTCCGACCACGAGGTGTCGACGACGTCGTGCTGCTCGAGCATCGGGGTGAACAGGATGCCCTTGGCGCCGTCGAACATGCCGGTGTTGATGTAGGTCGGGCACACCGTGGTGACCTTGACGTGCTGATGACCCGCCTGCTCGAGCTCGAGGCGCACCGAGTCCGACCAGCCCAGCGCCGCCCACTTCGAGGCCGCGTAGACGGCCATGCGCGGGTTGGCGACCAGACCGGCCGAGGACGCGATGTTGAGGATGCGCGCCTCGCCGGCGCCGGCGACCATGCCGGGCAGGAACTCCAGCGCGATGTACATCGGCGCCAGCGAGTTGATCGCCATGGTCTTGTCGATGTCGGCGCGGTTCTCGGTTTCCCAGAAGTAGGTGTTGCCGCGCACGATGCCTGCGTTGTTGACCAGGATGTCGATGCCGCCGACCTCCTTGCGGACCGCCTCGGCGTTCTCCTTGATGGAGTCCTGCGAGGACACGTCGACCACGTACGGGTGCACCTTGCCGCCCTGGGCGGTCAGCTGCGCCGCGGTCTCGCGCAGGGCGAGCTCGTTGACGTCCCACAGCACCACCGCGTCGGCGCCTTCGCGTACCGCGTGCTCGGCGAACAGCTTGCCCAGGCCCATGGCGGCGCCGGTGACCAGCACCCGCTTGCCCGCGACCGTTTCCAACTTCATCTGCCTATCCCCTGCTCTGTTCGCGCTGCTACTTCTGGCGCAGCGTCTTCATGACGCCGAAGACCAGCGTCATCGTCTTGGCCCACATCTGCTCGGACATGCCGGGCAGCGGCGCGATCGGCAGCACGCGCTGCACCGCGACGGTCTGGGTGTCGATGTACTTCAGCAGGCCCTCGGGACCGTGGCGACGGCCCTGCCCCGAGATGCCCAGGCCGCCGGAGGGCGCGTCGACGCTGCCCCAGGCCGCGACGAAGCCCTCGTTGACATTGACCGAGCCGGCATTGATCCGCGCGGCCACGCTCTTGCCGCGCTCGGCGTCCTTGCTCCACACGCTGGCGTTGAGGCCGTAGGCGGTGTCGTTGGCTGCCTCGATGGCGGCCTCGTCGGAGTCGACCTCGTACACCGACACGACCGGGCCGAAGGTCTCCTCGCGGTAGACGGTCATGCCCGGCTGCACGTCGACCAGCACGGTCGGCTCGTAGAAGTACGGGCCCAGGTCCGGGCGGGCACGGCCACCGGCGAGTACCTTGGCGCCCTTGGCGACGGCGTCGTCGACGTGTGCGGTGACGGTGTCGAGCTGACGCTGGAAGGTCAGCGAGCCCATGTCGCGGCTGTAGTCGAGTTCGCCGCCGAGCGACATGTTCTTGACATTGCCGACGAATTCGGCGACGAACTGGTCGTAGACACTCGAATCGACGTAGATGCGCTCCATCGACTCGCACAGCTGACCGGCCGAGGAGAAGCAGGCCCGCACGGCCAGCCGGGCCGCCTTGGAGACATCGGCGTCGGCGAGCACCAGCAGCGGGTTCTTGCCGCCGAGCTCGAGGGAGTACCCGATCAGCCGCTCGCCGGCCTGCTGGGCGATGGTGCGGCCGGTCGCGCTGGAGCCGGTGTAGTCGACGTAGTCGGCGCGGGCGATCACGTCGCCGCCGATCTCGCGGCCGCGCCCGAGCACCGCCTGCCACAGTCCGCGCGGCAATCCGGCGCGCTCGGCGGCGTCGATGGCCCACAGGGCCGACAGCGCGGTCTGGTTGTCGGGGCGCGCGATGACGGCGTTGCCTGCGACCAGGGCGGGCAGCGCGTCGGAGGCCGACAGCGCCAGCGGGTAGTTCCACGGCGAGATGACCGCGACGACGCCCTTGGGCCGGTGGTGCACCTCGATGGAGGTGAGCACCGGCAGCACGCCGCGCGGCTTGCGGTCGGCGAGCAGCTTGGGCGCGACGGCGGCGTAGTAGCGCGAGTTCAGGGCGACGTCGGCGACCTCGTCGAAGGCGTGCGGGCGGGACTTGCCGGTCTCGGTCTGCACGATGTCGAGGATGGTGTCCTGCTCGGCGAGCACGATGTCGTGGAAGCGGCGCACGATCTCCACGCGCTCCTTGACCGGCACCTTGGCCCAGTCGCGCTGGGCGTGGCGGGCGACGGCGAAGGCGCGGTCGATATCGGCGATCGAGGACTGCGGCAGGTCGCCGATCTTGTGTCCGGTGGCCGGGGCGAAGACCGCCACCGCGGGCGCGCCACCGGCGACCGCGCGGTCGAACAGGGGCTTGACCAGGGCGGTCGGCAGCGCGGTGGGTTCGGCGGTCAGCTCGGGGGCTGTCGTCATTGTCGGCCCTTCTCCTCATCAGATGGGTACTGCAAGCGGCGGTCGGCAGCGCGCCGGAGCGGTCGCGCTCGGTCGGCTATTTGCTGAACACTGGTGTTAGATTAATAGTTGCGCCCGGTACCGTGTCAAGCTTTCCGTCGAGGTCCGAAGGGTGTGAGGAGGTGCGATGACCGCAGATCCGGCCGCGGTCCGCCGTGGGCGGCCGCCGCAGACCGAGGAGCAGGCCGAGGAGGTCCGCGCCCGCATCGTCGAGGCGACCGCGGCGGTGTTCGCCCGCAACGGTTCGCGCGGGCTGAGCGTCGCCCAGATCATCGAGCAGGCCGGACTGGCCCGGCCCACCTTCTACCGCTATTTCGGCAATGCCTCCGAGCCGCTGCGCGCGGTGCTCGACGCCTCCAACGACGGCCTGGTCGGTGGCATCAGGGCCGCGCTGACCGGGACCGACGAGCCGGTCCAGCTCGGTATCCGGCTGATCGACGCCTATGTCGACTGGGCGCGCGGGCACGGGCCGATGCTGCGGCCGCTGTTCGCCGAACTGCACGATCCCGGTTCGCCGGTGTCGGCCTATCGCGAACGCGCGCTCGACGACATCCGCGATCTGGTCCGCAAGACCTTCGGCGAGCTCGGCCGCCCGATCCCGGCCGCGCTCGATCTGGACGCGGCGCTGCACGTGTGCGAATACATCGTCTACCGGCTCACTGTGGGCACCGCGCCGGGCAGCGACCCCGATCCCGCGCTGGCGACCGAGGCCAGGGTCACCATGATCCGCGTGCTGCTGGTCACCCTGGGCACCCGCGACGATCTCGCCTACGCGATGGAACTGCCCGGGATCTTCCCGGACGCGTGAGCCGGTCCACACAGAATCTCCACAACTTCCGGACGGTCCTCTCCACAGCCGCTCGCTAGGGTCTGGGCATGGAACTCACTGGGGGCACGACAGGACCGGCGGCGCGCCGGGTGCTGGTCGTGGACGACGAGGTGACGATCGCCGAATCGGTGGCGGCGCGACTACGCGCCGAGGGCTTCCACGTGGAGCTCGCCCACGACGGACCGGGAGCGGTGGCCGCGGCCGCGGCGGGGGAACCCGATCTGGTGGTACTGGATGTGATGCTGCCCGGTTTCGACGGCCTGGAAGTGTGCCGCCGGATCCAGGCCGACCGGCACGTACCGGTGCTCATGCTCACCGCGCGCACCGACGAGACCGATCAGCTCATCGGCCTCGGCGTCGGCGCCGACGACTATCTCACCAAGCCGTTCTCGCTGCGGGTGCTCGCCGCGCGGGTGCACGCGCTGCTGCGGCGGGTGGAGCGGGCCGCCGACCGGGGCGAGGCCAGCATCCTCGTCGGGGATCTGCGCATCGATCTCGATCAGCGCCGGGTGTGGCGCGGACAGACCGAAGCCCGGCTCACGCCACTGGAATTCGAGCTGCTGGCCCGGCTCGCGCAACGGCCACGGGCGGTGCTGGCCAGGGAGCGGCTGCTCGAGGACGTCTGGGACTGGTCGGACGCGGCGGGCACCCGCGCGGTCGACAGTCACGTGAAAGCGTTGCGGCGCAAGCTCGGTGCCGATCTGATCCGCACCGTGCACGGTGTCGGCTACGCCCTGGAGCCGCGATGACCACGCTGCTCGATCGCGTCGCCGAACGGCTCCCCCGCCCGCTGGACCGGCTGCGCTCGATCAAACTGAAACTGGCCGTGCTGATGGTGTGTTCCGGTGCGGTCGCGTTCGCCTACTTCTGGTCGCGACTCGGCTGGCTGCCCACCTTCACCACCCTCACCGCCATGGTGATCGCGTTGGTGACCTCGCAGTTCCTGGCACACGGCATCACCCGTCCGCTGCGCGAGATGACCGCCGCGGCGCGCCGGATGGCGCACGGCGACTACAGCTTCCGGGTGCGCGCCTCCTCCCGCGACGAAGTGGGACAGCTGGCGTCGGCGTTCAATCAGATGGCCGCCGATCTGGCCGCGGCCGACCGGCAGCGCCGTGACCTCATCGCCAATGTGTCCCACGAACTGCGCACGCCGGTGACGGCATTGCACGCTGTGCTGGAGAACCTCGTCGACGGGGTGAGCGAACCCGATCCGGCGACGCTGCGGACCGCGCTCGCGCAGACCGAACGGCTCGGGCTGCTGGTCTCGGAACTGCTCGACCTGTCCAGTATCGAGGCGGGCGCGTTCACCCTCGACCGCGAAACGCTGCCGCTGGCACCGCTACTCGCCGAGGTGATCGCCGAGGCCGAGGTGATGACGGCAGCGCTGGGACGCGGTGTCCGGTTCACCACCGCGATCGAGCCCGCCGACGCCACCGTCCACGCCGACCGGGCCCGCCTGCACCAGGTGCTGTTCAACCTGCTCGACAACGCGGCCCGGCACGGCCCGTCCGGCGGCGAGGTGCGGGTCTCGGTGCTGGCCCGACCCGACGCGACAGTGCTCGAGATCCAGGACGACGGCCCCGGCATCCCGGAGTCCGACCGCGCCACCGTCTTCGACCGTTTCACCCGCGGCGGCCGCACCGACGGCGGCGGCACCGGCCTCGGCCTGGCCATCGCGCGCTGGGTGGTCGACCTGCACGGCGGCAGTATCGCCGTGGCAGGCCCCGGTTCCCGCATCCGCGTCGTCCTGCCCACCATCTGACCCACCTTCCCGATCAGCACCCCGACCACCCGGTCCGGGGCCGATCCCGCACCTCCGAGGGGACCCACCATGAGCGAAGAACCCACACCCGACCGCACGGACCGACAATCCACGTCCGACCCGGACCCGACCCCGACGGTCGATGACCCCGTCGCTGTGCTCGATGGACCGCCCATCCCCTGGCCGCAGGCTCCGGTACCGGCGAAATCGGATGCCGGGCAACAGTCCAGCGGGATCGCCCAGCTGCACGCCACCAGCCGGAACCAGTCCGGTACCGCCGGCACCATGCCCCCGATGCCACCGCCGCCGCCGCCGCTACCTGCGGTCCCTAGCCGCTGGCAGCTCGTCGCCCGCCCCGCCGGTGTCCTCCCCGCCGCGGCCGTAGCGGGGATCGTCGGCGCCACCCTGATCCCCCTCGATCGCCCCGGTATCGGCTGGTTCCTCACCGGCGCGGCCATCACCGCCGCCCTGTGCGCCGTCGACTACCGCGCCCGCAGTCTCGGCAAGGCCCCGCTCGACGAATCTGCCGTCGACATCAGCGAGGCGGCTGCGGCTGAAGCCCACTCCGCCGCGTCCGGAGACGGCGGTGCCAGGGCCGGGGATGCCGGGTCGCGGACCGATGCCGGGACGACCGCGGCGGATTCCCGGGAGCCCGCGGGCTCGATGCCCGCGGTCGATGTCATCAAGGCGGGCGCGGCGCGAGCGGAGAGTGACGCCGACACCGACACGGCAGGCGCAGCACACGCCGATTCAGCCGCGGCAGTCATCAGCGAGGCGGGAGCACCACAAGCCGAGACCGCTGATGTCGACAACGTGAGCGCGGCGGGCGCCGAGCCGGTTGCGCTCGTCGTTGGTGCGGACGCTGAAAGTATTGTGCCGGTGAAGGACTCGGTGACCGAGGCGGGGCCCGCGAGTGGATTGTCCGAGGTTGCCCGGCAGGCTCTCGCCGCGAGTCGTGACAGTGCGGCTCCGGGCGGGAATTCGCCGGTGACAGTGCCAGGCACTGGCGATCTGCCCGCGGCGGGAGCTGGGCCGGCGACGCCGGTGCCCGGAGCGGGCGCGACCACGGCGAGCGGGTTGGACTCGGGTGACGGGGCGGCGCGGCCCGGGTTGCGGGATCGGGCCTGGTGGGCTGGGGCGGCGCTGGTGTTGCTGGGGGTCGGGGCGGTGCGGGCGGCCGGGTGGTTGTTCGTGCTGTGTGTGCTGGCGGCGTGTGTGGCCGGGTCGCTGGCGGTGCTCGGGCGGCGGAGTTCGCGGGGGGTGGTGCACGACATGATCGCGGTGCCGTTGGCGGTGTTCGGGGCGGTGCCGTGGGCGTTCTCGGGGACGAGCCGGGTGCGGCCGAACACGCGCGGCTGGGGGCGCTACGGGGTGTCGGTCGGGGCGACCGTGGCGCTGCTGGTGGTGTTCGTGCCGTTGCTCGGCGGGGCCGACGCGACCTTCGCCGGACTGCTGAACGGCCTGGTACCCGAGGTCGACGCCGCGTCGGCGTGGCAGTGGATTGTGCTGTTCGCCGTCGTCGGGATGGGCGCCCTCGGCGCGCTGTACCTGCTGGCCGGACCACCCACCGCAGCCTCGGCGGGGAGCCGCCCACGGCGGCTGTGGTCGCGTGGTGAGTGGGTGCTGCCGGTCGGTGCGCTGACTGTGCTGTTCGCGGTGTTCGTCGGCGCCCAGTTCGTCGCGCTGTTCGGTGGCGACGACTACGTGCAGCGGACCTCGGGATTGACCTACGCCGAGTACGCGCGCAGCGGCTTCTGGCAGCTGTCGGCGGTGAGCATTCTGACTCTCGGCGTGATCCTCGCCGTCCTGCACTGGTCGGCCCAGGAATCCGCGGCGGACCGGCGCTGGCTGCGAGTACTGCTCAGCGGTCTGAGTGTGCTGACACTGGTCATCGTGTGCTCGGCACTGGGCCGGATGTGGACCTACCAGCAGGCCTACGGGTTCA
The DNA here is from genome assembly GCF_042755165.1 of Nocardia sp. NPDC059177. NCBI lineage: Bacteria > Bacillati > Actinomycetota > Actinomycetes > Mycobacteriales > Nocardiaceae > Nocardia > Nocardia sp. NPDC059177. Next base: position 139,306 of record NZ_JBHZBX010000006.1, read on the forward strand.
CCGTGCTGCGGCTGCTGGTCGAGGTGTGTGAGCTGTGGGTCGGCCTGGTGTATGTGCTCGTACTGGTCGCGATCGCGCGGTTGCGCTGGAGCTGGGTGTCGCGCGCGGCGATCGGCACCGCGCTCGCCACCCTCATCGCGCTGGCCCTGCTGAACCCGGAACGCTTTGTCGCCGAACGCAATATCGCCCGCTGGCAGGACGGCGAACGCCTCGACACCAGCTATCTGCGCGAGCTCTCCCCCGACGTCCTGCCCGCGCTGACCGAGCTGCCCGCGCCGCTGCGCACCGAGATCGAGACCCCGATCCTCGCGGATCTGGACAGCGACCCCTGGTGGGCGTGGAACCTCTCGCGCAGTTCCGCGCGCTGACTACGCCCGCCCGCTCCTGGCCAGTCCGCTGGCCCGGAGCACCCGGCGGCCGATGGCGGCGCGAATGGATTCCTCGGTGCCGATGATCCGCACGTGGCTGCGCGCGCGGGTGATGGCGGTATAGAGCAGTTCCCTGGTCAGCAGCGTGGATTCGGGTTCGGGCAGCACCACCGAGACGGTGTCGTACTGGCTGCCCTGGCTGCGGTGGATGGTCATCGCGAACACGGTGACCACCGCCGGGAACTGGGTGGGATGCACCAGATACGGTTCGCTGCCGCGTTGCAGGGCGGCGCGCAGCGAACCGTCGGGGCGGCGGACGATGACGCCGGTGTCGCCGTTGTAGATGCGCGCCTCGTGATCGTTGGCGGTGACCAGCAGCGGCTGGCCCGGATACCAGACCGCCTGGGGCCCTTCGGGTCCCGCGCCACCGGCGGCTGCCCAGTCGGCGGCCTGCCGGTCCCAGCGTTCGACACCGAACGGGCCCTGCCGGTGCGCGCACAGCAGCCGATGCGATTCCAGCGCGGTGAGCGCGCCGACCGCGTCACCCGCCTCCGCCGCCGCGGTCACCGCCAGCGCCGACGCGGTGACGTCGGCGCGCACGGCGGCGGTGTCCTCCGGCGCGCACAGCGACACATCGTCGCCGCCGGCCCGCAGAATCGCGAGCGCGGCGTCCGCGTCACCGGCGCGGACCGCGACGGCCAGGTCGGCGATGTGCCCACCGAATCGCCTGCCCCTGGTCAACCGGACGATCCCACCGCGCAGCCTGCGCTGTTCCAGCGAGCTCAGCGATTCCGGATCTGATTGCCCTGTCGCCCTGGTGATTTCAGGACCGGCGAGCGCGCCCGAGCCGTCGCCGAGTGACGAATCCCCCGCTACCGCGTCCGAGCACCGCACCGGATCGGAACCCGCCCCGAGCGCCGATCCCCCGCCGGCCGATTCCGCGCGCGCCGCCGGATCGGAACCATCTGTGGTCGCTCCGGCGTCGGCCGGCTCGAGCAGTCCGGCCAGCACCGGATTGGGCGTGCTACGCACCGGACCCGCGACCAGATCGGCCAGCACAGCGCCCGCGTCCACCGAGGCGAGCTGGTCGGGGTCGCCGACGAGGACCAGGCGGGTGTCGGGGCGCAGGGCGGAGAACAGGTGACTCATCATGGTCAGCGACACCATGGACGTCTCGTCGACCACCACCACGTCGTAGGGCAGCCGATTGTGTTCGTGGTGGCGGAATCTCGTGGTGCGGCCGCGCTGCCAGCCGAGCAGCCGGTGCAGGGTCGACGCGGTGAGTTCGGGGAGTCCGAGTTCGGCGGCCTGTTCTCGGACGGCTTCTTGCAGCCGGGCAGCGGCCTTGCCGGTGGGGGCGGCGAGGGCGATGCGCAGGGCGGGCAGCTTGGGGCTCGCGCGGCGGTGCGCGGTGAGCAGGGCGAGAATGCGGGCGATGGTGTGGGTCTTGCCGGTGCCGGGCCCACCGGCGACCACGGTGGTCCAGTGGGTGGCGGCCAGTGCCGCGGCCAGCCGCTGCCGGTCGGGGCCGGCGCCGAGTGGGTCGGCGAAGAGCCGGTCCAGTTCCGCGCGAACGAGGTCGGTGTCGATCACCGGATGGTCGGCGCCGCGCTCGGTGAGCACCCGGCGCAGGGTCTGTTCCTGCTGGTAGTAGCGGTCGAGGTAGAGCAGCGCGCCGCCCTCGGCATCGGCTTCCACGAGCCGCAGCGGCCGCAGCGGCCCGCGCTGCCCGCCGGTGATCAGCGGGCTGCGCCGCAGCGCGGTCAGCACCCGGTCCTCGTCCGGCCACGGCAGCATCGCCGGGTCGATTCCTGTTGCGGTGTCACGGGTTTCGTCGGCGTCGACACCGATCTCGCGCATCCGCGCCAGCTCCAGGCACACCGAACCCGACCGCACCGCACGCACCGCCAGCGCCGCCGCGAACAGCACGTCCTCGCTGTCCTCGTGTCCCATCCGGCCCAGCCGCACGGCCACGTGCACATCGGCCGCGGACAAGATCCCCGCCTCGTTGAACACCCGCAGCAACCCGGTTCCGCGCTGCGCCACCTGGATCGACGTCATCGCCCGCCTCCGCTCGCCGGCGCCCGGCCCTCGCCCGCGGCCCCGCACGGCCCGAGTACCCCGACGGCGGTCACGATGCGCCTCCCGCCAGCAGATCCGACAGCGCAACCACCAGTTCCGCGGGTGGATACCAGTCGAGGATGCCGTGTCCCGGTGGCGTGTCCGCGCCGATCATGCCGCGCACGAACAGGTAGCGGGCGCCGCCGAGGTGCCGGGCGGGGTCGTAGCCGGGCAACCGCCAGCGCAGGTAGCGGTGCAGGGCGACGGCGTACAGCAATGCCTGCAAGGGATAGTGCGAGCGGATCATCTCGGTGATCATGTGGTCGCGGCGGTAGTGCTCGACGGTGAGATCGCCGGTGCCGAGACGGTTGGTCTTGTAGTCGACGATCACATAGCGGTGCGATCCGGTGCCGTCGGGGACGCGCAGGACGGCGTCGATGCTGCCGGTGAGATAGCCGCGCAGCACGGTGTCGGGCAGGGCCGCGAGATGGTCGGCATAGCCGCGCAGGTCGTCGCCTGCGGGCAGGTGGGTGCGCAGCAGGTCGGCGACGGCGTGCATACTCGCTGTCCGCGCGCCCGGACTGTCGCCGCCGCCGAGCGGCAGTTCGAATTCCAGTTCGCACAGCCGGTCGCGGGTGGCGAGGGCGGCCAGCGAGCCGAAATCGGCGGGGGTGCGCAGCACTTCGAGCAGCGCGGCCGACAGCACGTCGACGTCGAGTTCGGCCATCGTGTGTTCGACCGCCGCCACGCACTGCGCGCGCACCTCGGCGGCGAGATCGGCGGCCGAGGTGTCGACGGTCTCGAGCACACCGTGTACGAGCGTGCCGAACTCGGCGCCGTAGGGCAGCGCGTTCATCAGCGACGGTGCCGCGGTACTGCCGGTCATCGCGTCCAGGGGTGCCTCGGTGGGTTCGTCGTCGGGGCCCGGCCCGTCCTCGGGCTCGCCCTCGCTCACCCCGGCGAGATCGTGCGCGCCCGCGGTGAGCGCGGAGTAGGAGGTCCGGCGCCACTGCTGGTCGAGGGTGCGGGTGAACGCGGCGGCGGCCAGCTCGCCGGTCGGCAGTTCGGTGCGGACGCGGCGCGGGGCCACGTCCTCGGGGCGATCGACCGCGGTCACCGAGATGACCTCGCTCGCCGGCGCGGCCCATTCGGTGAGCCGCTGCACGGCCGCGGTGTCGGCGGGGATGTCGGCGCGGCGCGGCACCTGCGCCGATCCCGGCCGCCTGCCCAGCACCATCCGGTGCAGCGGGGCAGCGGCGGTGGTGATCGCGGGCGCCCACCAGGCAACGACCTGGCACATGGCCCTGGTCAGCGCGACATACAGCAGCCGCAGTTCTTCCCCGGATTCCTCTGCCTCACAGCGCAATTGGCGTTCACCGTAGCCGGGCGCCGCTTTGCCGCCGATATCGAGGACGCGGGTGCCGCTGTCGTCGTGGAACAGCAGCGTGGCCGGGTACGGGTTCTTGGCGCTGTCCCACGCGAACGGCAGGTAGACGATCGGGAACTCGAGTCCCTTGCTGGCGTGCACGGTGGCGATCTGCACCGCAGCGGCGTCGCGATCGAGCCGGCGGCTGCGCCCGCTGACACTGCCCGCCTCCGGATCGCGGACCCGGTCGGCGAGCCAGCGGGTCAGCGCGGTCAGCCCGAGCCCCTCGGCGACGGCGACCTCGTCGAGCAACTGCGCGAGGTGACGCAGGTCGGTGAGTTCACGTTCGCCGTTCTCCCCGGCCAGCAGCCGGGGCGCGAGATCGGTCTCGGTGGCCAGTTTGTCGAAGACGGCGGCGAACCCGGCGCGCCCGAACAGCCGGGCCGCCTCCCGCAGCTGGGTGGACACCCGGCCGACGAGATCCGCGCCGCCGGCATCGATCTCGGTGACGGTGACGCCGAGGATCGGGGTACACGCGGCCAGCCGCACCCGGTCACCGCGATGCGGTTGTTCCAGCGCGCGCAGCACCCACAGCCAATCGGTGGCCGCCGGTGTAGCGAACACGCTGGTGCCCCCGGCCAGCACCGAGGCGACACCCACCCGGTCCAGCGCCGCGCGCACCACGTCGATCTGGGTCCGGGTCCGCACCAGCACGGCGATGTCGCCGGGCCCGATCGGCCTGCTGACCCGCCCGTCACCGACCTCGGTCAGCGAATGATCCGCGCCGCGTTCGGGTTTGGCGGCGATGGTGGCACCCGATTCGAGCAGAGTCACCAGGTCGGCGGCCAGATCGTCGGCGACCTTCGCGCGCTGCCTGCCGACCGCCGGGAACCCCGAACGGTTGCGCGGGCCCGCGCCGGTGCGCGGCAGCACCCGCATCCGCAGCGGGGTGATCACCTCGGGGTCGCCGTGCAGCCGGGTCGCCGGTTGCGTCGGGGTCACCGGGTAGACGCTGATCTCCGGGTGTCCCAGTTCGGCACCGCCGCACAGATGGTCGATCGCGCGCAGCAGCCCGGCGTCGCTGCGCCAGTTGCGGGTGAGTTCGCTGCGGCGCTGGGCGAGGGCGACGGCATCGAGGTAGCTGAGCACCTCCGCGCCACGGAAGGCGTAGATGGCCTGCTTGGGGTCGCCGACCAGGACGAGGGTGGCGTGTTCGTGGAAGGCCAGGCGCAGGATGTCCCATTGCAGCGGGTCGGTGTCCTGGAATTCGTCGACCAGTGCGACGCGATACCGCTGCCGGATGCGGGCTCGGGCGCGCGGTCCGTGCTCGGGGTCGGCGAGCACGTCGTGCAGTAACACCAGCAGGTCGTCGAAATCGCGCAGGCCGGCCCGGCGTTTGCGGCGTTCGGTCTCCGCGCGCACTGCGGTGGCGAAGGCGACCCGCTCGCCGGCCGCGCCGTCGGTGCGCGGGGTCAGCTCGGCGTGGCGGTCGTGCACGGCGGCCAGCGCGAGGGTGTGTGCCTCGCGCAGGGTGAAGGGGGCGCGGTCGCGGGCGTAGCGGGCCAGGTACAGGTCGTCGGCGACGGTGGCGACGAGGTCGTCGACCGATTCGACCAGGCGCGCACCGGGATCGTGTTCGCCGGCCAGGCCGAGTTCGTCGAGCATGCGCTGACAGAACGAATGCGTGGTGGCGATGGTGCCCGCGTCGAAATCGGCCAGGGCGGTGAGCAATCGGTGTCTGCGCAGGCGCACGGTGGCGGGGTCGGTCGCGGCGAGCGCGCGGACCAGGTCGTCGGGGTGCGCGCGGGCCGTGTCGGGATCGGCCAGTGCGGTGGCGACGGTGACGAAGCGGTCTCTGGTGCGTTCGCGCAGTTCCTGGGTGGCGGCGCGGCTGAAGGTCACCAGCAGCAGTTCGGTGATCGCGATGCCCGCCTCGGCCACGTAGCGGACGGCCAGGCCGACGATGGCGTGGGTCTTGCCGGTGCCCGCGCTCGCTTCCAGCACGGTGGTGCCCGCGGGCAGCGGACCCGCGGCGTCGAAGGCGGCAGGGGCCGAGATCGTGCCGGTCACGGCTGCTCCTGACGCTCGGCGGCCAGCAGCGGCGCCCACCAGCGGCGCGCGATCGCCCCGAAATGGGTGCTCTCGGGTTCGCCGGGCGGTGCGGGTGTGGCGGCGAGACCGCCGAATCGCGGTGCGCGGCCCCACACATAGCGCAGGTAGCGGTCGGTGTGGTCGCCGAATTTGTCGGGCCCGTTGGGGCCGCCGTCGAAGGCGTGCTCGGCGGCGAGCAGGGCGTCGGCGAGACTGTCACCGCGGAAGCGGCGTTCGGCGTAGGCGGCGGTGGCGGCCGGGGCGACCGGCAGCGGCGCGCACAATCCTTCGTCGCGCAGCCGGACCAGATCGCGCAGGATCGCCAGTGCCGCGGGCGGTTCCGGCGCGACGATGACCGACCGGGTCACCGGCCTGCTGCGGAATTGCCCGCGCCCGGTGCTGATCGCGCGCCAGGACCGGTCCTCGGTGGCGGCCAATGCCAGCAGCGACACCCAGGCGGCCAGCCGGTGTTTCGGCGCCAGCCGCGAATAGGTGGTGCGCACCAGTGTCTCGCCGCGCACCTCGGGCACGGTGCCGGCGAGGGTGCGGCCGTTGCCCAGGTCCACGGCGATGTCGACGGCGCGCGGAGGCGCCTCGTAGTCGGGCTGCGCGGTGCGCACGAGGGTGTCGACGGTGCCTTCGACCTCGTCGAGCACCTCGGCGCCGAAGGCGAAGGGCGGCAGGCTGCCGCGGCGCCATTCGGCGGCGCGCAGGCCCGCCGGGTCGGCGCCGGTGAGCCGGGCGGTGAGCATGCGTTCGCCCAGGTCCCATTTCGCCAGTCCGTCGAGTTCGATCGGCAGCTGGTCGGCGATGTCCTCGGATTCCTCGGGCACGCGCAGCCCGAGGCGCTGCCAGAGGAAGGCACGCACCGGATGTTCGGCGAAGGCGATCAGTTCGGCCAGGGCGATGTCGCCGGGCGGCAGCGGCGGGAGCGGTTCGGGCAGCAGCGGCGGCCGGGGTTTCGGTGGCCTCGCCGCCGCGCGCGCACCGGCCAGGGCGACGGTGTCGAAGCTGCGGGGGTGTTCGGGCGCGAAATTGCGGCGGTCGAAGGACTGCAAGGGATGCCGGATGTGCACCGCAGCCATGGCGGCCGGACCGACGTGCGTGGTGAGCACATCCAGGAGCTCGGCCACCGGGACCGCGGGCGGGCGCGACGCCCCGGTCACCGGGTCGGCGCCGGTGTGCAGGATCAGCAGCTTCTCGCCGGCGGCCAGGACGGCATCGAGGAGCAGTTGCCGGTCCTCGCTGCGGGCGTCGCGTTCGCCGACGAGCGGGTCGCGGGCGAGCAGGTCGTCGCCGTCGACGGTGCCGGGGCGGGGGAAGACGTCGTCGTCGAGGCCGAGCAGGACGACCACCCGGTGCGGCACCGAGCGCATCGGCACCAGGGTGCAGACGGTGAGCTCGCCGGTGCGGAAGTTGGCCCGGCCGGGCCCGCCGGCGAGCCGTCCGGTCAGCAGTACCGCCACATCGGCCAGCCGCAGCGGGGTCGCCGCGGCGTGTTCGGTGGCGGCGACGATCTCGCGCCGGGCCTCGGTGCGAATCCAGGAGTGCGCGTCGGGCACGTCGGTGAGCAGGTCGACCGCGCGCAGCAAGACCGCGGTCCATTCGGCGGCGGGCCGCGGGCCGCGCAGGTCGCGCAAGCACACCGCGAGCCGGTCGACGAACTCGGCGAAGCGCCCGGCCAGGTCGACGTCGTTGGAGTCGACGTCGTCGAGCGGTAGCGCCAGATCCAGCCAGTCGTCGCCGGATTCGTCGGCGGTGACGCCGAGCAGGATGCGGTCCACGGCGGCATTGAGGGTGTTCTGCGCGAAGTCGGCCAGGCCGAACGCCTCGCGCTGGCGCTGCCCGATCCCCCAGCGGGCCCCCGACTCGGCCGCCCATTCGCGCAGGCGCTCGATATCGTCGTCGTCGAAACCGCAACGGCGGCGCACGGTCTCGCTCGCCGCCAGATCGAGCACCTGTGTCACTGTGACGCGTCCGTCGGCCAGTTCGAGCAGCTCGAGCACCACCGCCAGCATCGGATTCGTCACCGCCCGCCCGCGATCGGCCAGGCGCACGCGCAGCTGATGCGCGGGATGCTCGCCCTCGGCGGGCACATCCACCGCACCAGCGCCGCGCTGCCCGAACGCGGCCCGCACCAGCGGCGCGAACGCCTCCACATCCGGGCACATGATCAGCACATCGCGCGGTTCCAAGGTCGGATCTGCGGCGAAGGTGGCGAGCAGCAGATCCCGCAGCACCTCGACCTGCCGCGCGGGCCCGTGACAGGCATGGATCTCGACCGTCCCGTCCGCGACCGCACCCGCAGCGGGCGCCAGATCGTCACGGATCGCCGCCTGCACCGCGCCGAGCAGGCCCTGCGCGGGAATCTCGGCGGGACGATGAATATCGGTGTCCAGCACGGGATTCAGGCGCTGCTGCAATTCCCGCACATCACGGGCGAGCCCGGCCAGCAAGGGGTGCCGCACCACATCGACGGAATCGTCGAGGGCACGCGGACACGAGCGACCGGGCCCGGCGAACCCGCCACGAGCGCCTGCGCGATCACCCGTGGCTGCTGTGTCGGGCCCGGCTTCGCCGACCGACCGCCCACCCTCGTCCCCACCGACACCGCTCGCCGTCTCGGCAGCGCCGACATTCCGACCACCCGGGTGCGCGCCGGCACCACCCGTCGACGCCTCTGCACCTGCGGGGTGATCGGTCGCGACGAACGGGGCACCACCGGTGGCCGGTCGTATCGCCGACACCGCCGACCACATCGCCGGGCTCGGGTGCGCCAGCCACAGGTGGACCTCGCGGTGCTCGGCGAGTGCGGTGAGGACGGCGAGCTGGTCGGCGGGCAGGCGGGTCAGGCCGAAGACCGACAGCCGTTCCGGCAGGTCCACCGAGGTGGGGTCGGTGCGCAGGCGGGCGCAGGCCGCGGCCAGGCGTTCGGCGGGGCTCGGGGCGCCGACGGCCGTGCGCAGGGCCCGCCACAGCGGCGGCTGCCAGGCGAGATCGTCGGGGATCGGGTTGCCCGCGCCGTCGGTGTCGGTGCCCGCCGCCCAGTCCAGCAGTACCCGCGGGCGTTGCGCGGCATAGGAATCGAACAGAGTCGCCAGGTGCGCGGCGGTGGCGTAGCGCCTGCCGACCCGGTGACCGGCGCCGGGCAGGCCGAGGTGGCGGGCCAGGACCGCGGCCCACGGCTGCGCGGCGGCCTCGTCGATCACCCGCAGCAGCGTCCACACCAGCCGCTGCCCGGCCCACGGATCGTCAGCGGGGGCCACCCCGCTCGCCGCGGCGAGCACCTCGGCGACCAGGGCCGCCGGTGCGGGGAAGGCGATATTGGCGGCGATACCGTCGCCGGTGCCCGTCACACCGAGCACGCTGGACAGCCGCTGCGCGAGCCAGCGCTCCACGCCTTTGGCCGGCACCGCGACCACCTCGGTGGTGAACGGATCGGCGGGCGCGGCGCCCAGCACCGCACCCAGTCCGTCGGCCAGCGCGTCGGCGCGTTCGGCGCGATGGAGGTGCAGCGGCATCCGTCGTTTATACGCCCAGCGACCGACGCGCAATCGTGCGGCCCGGTGCCACCACCGCACCGGGCGAGTGAAATGGGCCACAGTGCAACGCGTTACCGTCGCGCCTGCGCGGCGGCGCCGGGCGGCCGTGGGATCGTAGCGGTTCGGGTGGGACAGTTCGGCCGCGGGCGAAAGGCTGGTTCGGTTCATGATCGCGCAGGTAATCCCCTTGGTTCCCCGTGCCGGATTCGTCGTCCGGCGAGCAGGCGACCGCTGGGAACTGATCAATTCCCGGAGCTTCGGGCCCGATCAGGTGCTGCACTCCTGGCCACTGGACCGGCACAGCGAAGCCTTCGAACACTGCCATCGGCTCAACGGCTGCACCATCGCCACCCCGCACGCGGCTCATCACTGAGCGGAAATCCGGTGCGGCGCAACGGCGCTGTAACACACTTCGGGCTTCTCCTCAAGTAGTGCGCTTCGGCGCCGGGTGTGCGAGTGTGTTCCTTCGTGCGTGACCGTTCCCCCTCAGCCCGCGTCGTTTCCCGGGTCGCAGCAACCGCCTGTCTCCTCGCCGCCGCGGCCGTCCTGTCCCCTGGCGTCCCCGTGCTGGTCGCTCCCGCCCAGGCCGCGCCCCCCGCGCTGACCCAGGTGTCGGGCTTCGACGCCGACCTGAGTTCCCGGATCGCGCGGGCCGACGCCTACCTCGCCGGGCGCCCCGGCGTCACCGGCTACGTGCTGCGCGACCGGCAGACCGGCGGCGTCTACGCCAACGAACACGCCGAGAACCAGGTGTGGACCGCCTCCACCATCAAGCTGGCCATCGCCGCCGACCTGCTCAACCGCGCCCGGGTCGGCGCCATCGGCCTGTCCCCCGCGGACCGCGCCAATATGGAATCGATGCTGGCCACCTCCAACGACCAGGCCGCCGACATCCTCTGGAACAAGTACATCGGCTTCGACCGGATGGCCTACAACAGCGCCTTCCGCGCCTACGGCATGGTCTCGCTGATCCCGCAGCCGACGGCGACCGCGCTGTTCCCGGACTGGTCGTTCCAGAAGTGCACCGCCGCCGACCTCGACCGGCTGATGAACAACATCCTCGACACCATGCACCCCGACGACCTGGCCTACCTGCTCGACCGGATGCGCTCGGTGGACTCCAACCAGCACTGGGGCGTGTGGGGCGCGGGCTCGGCGATGCGGCCTGGCCTGAAGAACGGCTGGTCGGCCGAGGCCGACGGCTGGGTGGTCAATTCGGTGGGCGTGGCCGGTGACAACGAGCGCTACACCCTGGCCATCATGAACTCCCTCGGCAACGAGGGCGGCTACACCGAGGGCGCCGAAACCGACACCAGGCTGGCCGAGATCCTGCTTGCCGGTCGCTGACCTGCCCATCCCGTATCCTCGATCAGGTCTAGCGCCTGATCAAGATCGGATCCGGGATCTCGTGGCGACGTGGCCTCCGGAGCCGACTACGGTTGAACCCGTCATCACATCGCGGGGCCCGCCCCAGTCTGTCGAGGAGCAGGACGATGAGCACTCAGTCTGTCGGGAATGGTCGGCACCGCGTGGTGGTGATCGGGTCCGGGTTCGGCGGCCTGTTCGGGACCAGGCACCTGCGCCGGGCCGATGTCGAGGTCACCCTCATCTCCAAGACCTCCACCCACCTGTTCCAGCCGCTGCTGTATCAGGTGGCCACCGGCATCCTGTCCACCGGCGAGATCGCGCCGGCGACCCGGCTGGTGTTACGCAAGCAGAAGAATGCCCAGGTACTACTCGGTGAGGTCGTCGACATCGACCTCGCGGGCAAACAGGTCACCTCGCGTCTGCTCAACCGCGACACCGTCACCCCGTTCGACAGCCTGATCGTCGCCACCGGCGCGCAGCAGTCGTACTTCGGCAACGACCACTTCGCCACCTTCGCGCCCGGCATGAAGACCATCGACGACGCGCTCGAGCTGCGCGCGCGCATCCTCGGCTCGTTCGAGCAGGCCGAACTGGCGACCACTCAGGAGGAGCGCGACCGGCTGCTCACCTTCATCGTCGTCGGCGCGGGCCCGACCGGTGTCGAGCTGGCCGGGCAGATCGCCGAACTCGCCGATCGCACTCTCGACGGCACCTTCCGCACCATCGATCCCCGCGACGCGCGCGTCATCCTGCTCGAGGGCGCGGGCGCGGTGCTCGGCCCGATGGGTCCCAAGCTGGGCGCCAAGGCCGCCAAGCGGCTGGAGAAGATGGGGGTGGAGATCCAGCTCAACGCCATGGTGACCGATGTCGACGCGCACGGTGTCGTGGTCAAGGACGCCGACGGCAGCACCCGCCGGATCGAGGCGATCTGCAAGGTGTGGTCGGCCGGTGTGCAGGCCAGCCCGCTGGGCGCGATGATCGCCGAGCGCTCCGACGGCACCGAGGTGGACCGGGCGGGCCGCGTCGTCGTGGAGCCCGACCTCACCGTCAAGGGTCATCCCAACGTGTTCGTGGTCGGCGACCTGATGTCGGTGCCGGGTGTGCCGGGTCAGGCGCAGGGCGCGATCCAGGGTTCCACCTACGCGGCCAAGGCCATCAAGGCCGGGCTCGAGGGCCAGACCCCGGCCGAGCGCACGCCGTTCAAGTACTTCAACAAGGGCTCGATGGCGACGATCTCGCGCTTCGACGCGGTCTGCCAGATCGGCAAGCTCGAGTTCAGCGGTTTCCTGGCCTGGCTGGCCTGGCTGGCGCTGCACCTCTACTACCTGGTCGGCTACCGCAGCCGGATCGTCACCGTGATCGGCTGGTTCGTCTCGTTCCTCGGCCGCAACCGCGGGCAGATGGCGGCCACCGAGCAGTGGCTGTTCGCGCGGCTGGCGATCGAGGAGGTCAACGCCGATCGGGCCGAAGCCAAACAATTGGCCGCCGAGCTGGGCGAGCCAACCACCGGGAACGGCAGACAACCCGCCGAGCGCGAGGTCGGCTAGCTCCGAGAAAGACGACAGGCCGCATGGTTCATCACGAACCGTCCGGCCTGTTTCGTGTGTCCGGACACCAGGATTCCGGGATGTCCGCGTTTCGGACCCATCCGGGTCCGGCGCCGGTCCGAATGCCGGAGGTCATATGTGTGACCAATCCCCCGGATGAAAGGCGATCTATGGCGACGGGGAAACACAGGGCGCCGAGCCCGCAGCGACAGCGAGTCGGTTCGGTCGTCGCGGCAGGAGCGGTCCCCCTGGTCATGGCCCTGATCGGCACGGGCACCGCGAACGCCGATCCCGCGCAGACGGCGGTGACCCAGCCCGAGCATCCGGCCGGACCGGAGTTCGACGCGGTGGCGCCCAACGCCACCCCCTATGTGGGACCGCAGATGCCTGCCAACACCCGCAGCTCGCTGCAGTGGTCGCGGACCGGGCCGGAGACGGACTACCTCTCGCCGGTGGGCACCTTGCACGCGCCGACGCCGGTCGCGCCGGTGCCGCCGATCCTGCCGCCGCCCGGCCAGTTCCGCTTCGGTGACCAGCTGGTCCCGGTGCCGGACTTCGTGCCGGTCGACACCTCGATTCAGATCAACGACGCCGCCGCCCACACCGAGGCCAACCTGGCGACCTTCCTCGACTCGGTCGGTCTCGAGCGCAGCCGCTCGGACAGGATCGCCTCCTCGACCCTCGGCTCGGCGGCTCGTGGCGCGGCGGTCGGCTCGACCGTGGCGATCCCGTTCGCGATGATGGCGAGCACCGGCGGTGCGGTGGCCGGGCTCGTCGCCGGTATCCCGTTTCTGCCGATCGGCCTGGTCGCGGGGCCGATCCTGGGTGGCATGGCCGCGTACATGGCGGTGTCGGTGCCGATCACCGTCGTCGGCGCCGGGGTCGGTGCGGCAGTGGGTGCGGCGAGTGGATTCCTTGCGCCACCTCAGGCGGCGGCACCCGGCACGGTGGACGCCGGGGCAATGGACGCCGGGGTGGAGCTCGTCAGCGCCTGAGCGATCGTTCACGAGTGGGAGCCGGGTGACCTACCCGGCTCCCACTGCTGTCCTCAGCGGACGCCGAGCAGCTCCGGTGCCGTGGCATGCAGACGGGCACTGGTCCGGGTGGCCAGCGAGCCGCCGGCTGCCAGCGGCAGCCGCACGTCGTCCAGGCTGCCCGCCCAGGCCGGGCGGTCGTCGGGATAGACCAGTTCGCTGTCGAGCGCCCGTCGCGCGCTCAGCCGATCGTCGGTCGCGGTGGCGGCACCGAGTGCGAGCCGGTGCCGCAGCAGCGGGATCTCGCCGAGGTCGGCGCACAGGTCACCGCGCCAGCCGCCACCGTCCTCGCCGCTGCGTCCCAGCTGCACACGTTCACGCAGGCGCAGGCGCGCGTCCGGCGCCACGTGCACGGTGGTCACCGTGTGATGCTGCGCGCCGCCCGCCACGATCGTCGGTTCCGGATCGAAGTCCAGTTCCGCGCCCGCACCGACCTCGAACCGCCAGTGCGCCACCGACAGTGGTGTCCGCGTGCTGGGCAGCGCGATGGTCGCCGCGACCGAGCGCACCACCAGCCGCGCGCCGGGGCGCACCACGATCCGGATGTCGAGTTCGTCCCCGCCCAGCGGGGTGGCGGCGGTGCCGATCAGGTGCACGGTGTCGGCACCGGTGTGCCGGCCGGCCAAGCCGCCGACCGCGTCGATGCGCGGCAACCTGCCCGGTTCGGCGACGATGCTCAGTTCAGTGCGCAACGCCGGCGGCCGCGTCCTGCTCGGCGGCCGTGCGCAGCTGCTCGCGCACCCAGGCCAGCACGGGGGTGGCGGCGGGGTCCTCGGTCAGCGACACCAGCGCGGTCGGGCGGTTTTCACGCACCTTGGCTGCGTCGCGTTCCATCACGCCCAGATCGGCGCCGACCAGCGGCGCCAGGTCGGTCTTGTTCACCACCAGCAGGTCGGAGAAGGTGACGCCGGGGCCACCCTTGCGCGGCACCTTGTCGCCACCGGCCACGTCGACGACGAAGATCTGCGCGTCGATCAGGCCGGAGGAGAAGGTCGCGGTGAGGTTGTCGCCGCCGGATTCCACCAGGATCAGATCCAGCGGCGGGTTGGCCGCGACCAGGTCGTCGATGGCGTCGAGGTTGGCGGTGATGTCGTCGCGGATGGCGGTGTGCGGGCAGCCGCCGGTCTGCACGGCGGTGATCCGCTCGTCGGGCAGGACCGCGTGGCGGCGCAGGAAGTCGGCGTCCTCGGTGGTGTAGATGTCGTTGGTCAGCACGGCGAGGGACAGTTCGTCACGCAGCTGCCTGCACAGCGCGGCGACCAGCGCGGTCTTGCCGGAGCCGACCGGGCCACCGATGCCGATACGCAGTGCTTCCCCCGTGGCGCGGTCCCGCTTGGGCCGGTCGTGGCTGTGCTCGTGCGGTTCACCGTCGATCAGATGAGGCGGCATGGGTGGTTCTCCATTCTTGCTGGGCGGTTACGAGGCGAACAGGGGCATATCGCGGAGCAGGTGTCGTTCCGAGAGCGCGTCCTGGAGCGGATCGGAGAGTGCGGCGAGCCCGTCGGTGGCCTCGGCGGCGACCTGGTCGCACACCGGCGCCAGTCGCAGGGTGCCCGCGGCCACCGCGGCGGGATCGAGCGCGAGCAGCCGTTGCGCGGCGGTGGCGGCACCGGTCAGCGTGGTGTAGACGACCACGCCCGCGAGTTCGCGCGCCCCGGCGCCGCAGGCCACCCCGACCATCCCGAACACCGTCGACAGATGCGGACGCACACCGGCGGGCGTCCAATCATGGTGCGGCCACAGCTGTTTCGCGAGCCGCAGCAGACCACGTCCCTGTGCGCGGGAGGCGGCGCGGGCCGCGGGCGAGGGTGTCCGGGCGTCGGCTTCGAGTTCGGCGCGCTCGGGTGTGAGCGTCCCGGCGCAGACCGCGGCGGCGAGCGAGGCGCTGACCAGTCCGGCGGTGGTGATCCGGCGCCGCAGATACACCTCGACCCCGGCGGCGTCGCGCAGCAACCCCGCCGCCACCGCCTCCTCGACCCCGCCGGAATGCACGTGCCCGCCGATGGGCAGGCGCGAATCGGCGAGGGCGAGCAGTGTCGCCAAGCCCGCCGCACCCTCGTTTCGCATCCGCCGATCCTATGCAACGGGACCGGACAGCCGCCCGCTGAGGGCTGCGCACCGTCCGTGTCGGGCTCGCCCCGCCCGGCGGTCGCCTCAGCGGGTGACGCGGGCCGACCGCCAGGCCAGCACGGCCATCCCCAGCAACAGCAGAGCGCCGCAGGCCGTGGCGATGTGCATGCCGCTGACGAAGGATTCGCGCGCGGCCGCGACCAGCCCGGCGTCGCCGCCGGAGTGGACGATGGTGTCGCCCAGGGTCTCGCCGAAGTCGCCGCCGGAGCGGAAGATCAGCGCGGCCAGTGAGCCGAGCAGCGCCAGGCCCAGTGAGTTGCCCAGCTCGAAACTGGTCTCGGAGATGCCGACCGCCGAGCCCGCGCGTTCGGCCGGCACCGCCGAGACCGCCACATCCGAGACCAGCGTGAAGGAGATGCCGTAGCCGACGCCGGCGATCACCGAACCGGCCACGTACCACATCAGCCCGCCGTCGACACCGACGCCGAGCAGCATCAGATTGCCCACCGCGGACAGTGTCAGCGCGAGGGTGAACGCTGTCCGGACACCCCAGCGCAGACCGGCTTTCGCGCCGCTCATCGAGCAGACGAACACCGCGACGGCCATCGGGATGCCGAGCAGCGCCGCCTGTAGCGCGTCGCGGCCGGTGACCGACTGCAGGTAGATGCTGGTCAGGTAGCTCATCGCGGCCAGCGACATCATGCCGACGGTGCTGGCCCCGATCGCCACCCGGAACAGCGGCCGGGCGAACAGCGACAGATCGAGCAGCGGTTCGGCGAGATGACGCTGCCTGCGCACGAACAGCACCAGCAGCACGACGCCGATCGCGGCGATGCCCAGCGCGAGCAGGTCGAAGCCCTCGGCGGCGATGTGCTTGATCCCGTAGACCAACGGCAGGATGCCGCCGATGGAGAGCGCGACGCTGGGCAGGTCGATCGGGCCCAGCGCGGCCGAGCGGTGTTCGGGCAGCAGGAACGCGCCGAACACCAGCAGGATCGCCAGCACCGGGATGTTGATCAGGAACACCGAGCCCCACCAGAAGTGGTGCAGCAGCAGCCCGCCGATGATCGGCCCGACCGCCGAGCCGCCGGCGAAGAACGCGGTCCAGATGCCGATCGCGGTCGCGCGCTGCCGGGCGTCGGGGAACAGGTTGGAGATCAGCGCGAGGCTCGACGGCAGCAGGGTCGCGCCGCCGATGCCCATCAGCACCCGCGCCACGATGAGGACACCGGCGCTGGGCGCGAAGGCGGCCAGCACCGAGGCCAGCCCGAACACGGCCGCGCCGGCGAGCAGGATGTTGCGCCTGCCGATCCGGTCGCCGAGGTTGCCCATCGTGATGAGCAGCCCGGCCAGCATGAATCCGTAGATGTCGAGGATCCAGAGTTGCTGGGCGGCGCTGGGTTCCAGGTCGACGGTCAGCGTCGGCATGGCGAGGAACAGCACCGAGATGTCCATCGACACCAGCAGCACCGGCAGCAGCAGCACGCCCAGCCCGAGCCAGGCGCGGCGGCCACCGGCGACGGCAGTGGACACCGCCGGTTCCAGCTTCGTCATTCCGACATCCTTCCAGGGGTTTGCGTACGCCGTACGCGGGAAATGGGTACAGTGTACGCAGCAGTAGGCAGAAAACGGAAGTGAGTCATGGGATGACTGATGCGAAACTCACCCGCACCGCGATCGTCGACGCCGCCATCGGCCTCGCCGACGCCGACGGCCTGGACGCGGTATCGATGCGCCGCATCGCCGAGCGCCTGGATGTCGGCACCATGTCGCTGTACCGGCACGTGGGCAACAAGGACGAACTCATCGCGGCCATGACCGACGAGATCTCCGCACGCTTCCCCTACCCCGACCCGGCCGGTCAGGGCTGGACGTGGCGCGATCGGGTGCGCATCGCCGCCGAAGTGGATTGGCGGCTCTACCAGCAGCATCCGTGGGTCCTGCTGACCTTCGCGATCCCCCGCTACAGCTTCGGCCCGCAGAGTCTGGCCAGTCTCGCCTGGCTGGTCGATGGCCTGCGCGCACTCGACGTGTCGGCCCGGGAGGCCACCACCATGGCGTTCACCGTCTGGAACTACATCTCCGGTGCGAGCCTGCCGGTGGTCGGCGGTTCCCTGCTCGACCGGCAGCGCACCGCCACCGACGACACCAACGGCCTGCGCGATCTGCTCGACGGCACACCCACGTCCCCGGTGCCGCCCGCGCTGGCGGAGCTGCACGGCGCGGGCGTGAGCGAACTCACCTCCGAGGATCTGCTGTTCCTCGGCCTGGACGCGCTGTGCGACGGGTTCGCCGCCCGCGCGGCGGGTCAGTCCCGCGCGGACTTACGCCAGGCGGGCACGGTCCGGTAGGTCGCGGCCCGCAGCACCCATTCGACCGGACCGTAGGGGTGCCCGCCCAACCACCACGCGCTCAGCGCCAGCTGCGCGGCGAAGGTCAGCAGCGCGATCGCGACGACGCCCAGCGGCGCGATGTCGTCGGCAAGGGCGAAACCGTAGCCGGTGTAGACGACCATGAGCACGACCGACTGGCCGATATAGTTCGAGGCGGCCATCCGGCCCGCGGGGGCGAGCAGGGCGGCGAACCGGCCGGTGCGGGCCGATCGCGCCACCCGCAGGACGACGGCGATATAGGCGAAGGTCATCGCCGGGGCGATCAGATATTGCAGTCCGTGCAGGACGAACGGCGCGTTCCACCAGTGCATCGACTCGCCGAAGGTCGCCGCCGAGATCGGCAGCCCGAGCCCGAAACCGGCCAGCAGCACCCGCGGCGTCCAGCGGCGCACCGTCTCCGGATCTTCGAAGAGACGGCGTTTGCCCGCCGCCGTCCCCAGCAGGAACATGGCCAGGCTCGGCACACCCTGACCGATCCAGATCAGCAGCAGAAACAGCGGCGCGGTGGCGGTCTGCGCGGCGAAGGTGTCGGCGAAGGAGCCGGTGTAGTCGGCCGAGAGCTTCGGCAGATCGAAGAACTCGCCGAGGCCGAGCGTGCCGTCGTCACCGGACAGGAAACTCCACACCGACCAGAGCGGATACAGCACGGCCGCGGTGATCACGGCGGTCTTCGGCCGCATCCGGCGCAGGGCGATCAGCAGCAGGCACAGGACCGCGTACAGGGTGAGGATGTCGCCGACCCACAGCAGATACACGTGCACCAGGCCGATCGCCAGCAGCGCGGCGGAGCGCCGCAGCAACCGCCGCGCCGGGGCGGCCCCCGCGCGTTCGGCGGCGGCGATCTGCAGGGTGAACGAGTAGCCGAACAGGAAGGCGAACAACAGGTAGAACCGGCCGGTGAACAGGGCGTCGACCGTGGCGCGCACCACCTGGTCGACGGTGCCGTCGAACAGTGACACCGGATCCTCGCGCGTGCCGACCGCGCTCCACAGCGTCGTCGCCACGATCACATTGGTGATCAGGATCCCGAACAGCGCGAACCCGCGCAGGATATCGACCTCGGCGATGCGCCGCCCCGACGCTGCCGCCGGCGTCCGGGTCCCGATTGCCGCTGCCATGGGTCGAGGGTAGGCAACCGGTGCACTCCCGGTCGTCCACCGCGCGGCCGATACCGGGTCGCACCCCCAGGTCCTCGCGGTCCACCCTGCGGCGTATTGACTTCTCCCCCACCGGTACCCGCCGCGACGGCATGAGGGACAGTGGAGTGATGCCTACCGAGCCGCTGCCCGCCGACCGTCGTCTCGCCGCCCAGGCCCTGGCCGCCGATGATCCGACGGGGTGGTTCGAGCCGCTCTACGTCGAGGCGGCGGCGGGCACCTCGGTCGTGCCGTGGGATCGCGAGGATCCCAATCCGCTGCTGGCCGAATGGTTCGCCGGACGCTCGGGCGAACCGGGCGGCACCGCGCTGGTCGTCGGCTGCGGATACGGTACCGACGCCGAACATGTTGCGGCCCAGGGCTTCCGTACGACGGCGTTCGATGTGTCGCCGACCGCGATCGACGGTGCGCTGACCCGCTTTCCGCACTCACCGGTCACCTATACCGTGGCCGATCTGCTGGCACCGCCCGCCGCCTGGCGCGGCGTCTTCGATCTGGTCGTCGAGTCGATCACCGTGCAGTCCCTGCCGCCGCAGGTCCATGCCGCCGCCATCGCGGGCATCCGCGCCGCGCTCGCCCCGGGGGCGACGCTGCTGGTCGTCGCCGATGTCAGCGCGGCCACGCCGACGAGCGGGCCGCCCTGGCCGCTGACCCGGGCCGAGATCGAATCCTTCGGCGGGGACGACATCGCGCCGGTCCACCTCGACCTGCTGCCCCGGCCCGACATTCCCGGCCTGCACCGCTGGCGCGCCGAATTCCGGCGCGCCGCAGGGTGATCCGGGCGTCGTTCCCGGACGCGGGTGGCTCAGTGCGGTCCGGTCAGTCCGCGGCCTTGTGCAACCGCAGCCCCCACGCGGCGCCGACACAGCCCGCGATCAGCCCGATCGCGGTCGGTACCGCCACCAGGCCGATCCGCAGCGGCGAATCGGTGGTCGACGGTCCGGGCTCGATCGTCACCTCGGGCACCGGGTCCGGCAGCGGCTCGTAGCTCGCGTCGTAGACGACGAACCCGTCGATGTCGGAGGCCCACCACTCGAACAGCAGCCAGGCCGCCAGTCCGCACAGCAGGCCGAGTGCGGTGGTCGCGAAGACGGTCCGGCGCCGGGCGCCGCGCGCGTGCTGCGTAGTCACGGTCAGCAAGTCAAGCAGCCGAACCGCCCGGCGCGCGGGACCGACGCGGGCGCGGTGACAGAATGGATCGCGATCGTGCTCGTGCGGGGATTCGACACCACCACGGAGGCGGACATGCAGGCTGTTGTCATCGACCGGTTCGGCGATCCGAAGGACGTGCTCACCGCCCAGACCGTGCCCACCCCGGAACCGGGGCCGGGCGAGGTGCGGGTGGCGACGGCACTGTCCCCGATCCACAACCACGACCTGGCGATCATCCGTGGCGTCTACGGCTATAAACCGCCGCTGCCCGCCGTACCCGGCACCGAAGCCGTCGGTGTGGTGGATGCCGTCGGTCCCGGCGCCGAGGGACTCGCAGTCGGGCAGCGGGTGGCGATGGCCGGTATCCACGCGGCGTGGGCGGATTTCTTCCTGGCCCGCGCCGATCGCGCGGTCCCCATTCCCGCTTCGGTGCCCGACGAGACGGCGTGTCAGCTGCTGGCCATGCCGTTGAGCGCGCTCATGCTGCTCGACGATCTGCGGGTGCAGCCCGGGCAGTGGATCGCGGTGAACGCCGCCAACGGCGCGGTCGGGCGATTGGTGAATCTGTTCGCCCAGCAGCGCGGGGTCAAGGTGGTCAGCCTGGTGCGCGGCGCGGCGTCGGTGCGGGCACTCGAGCAGCTCGGCTACGGTCCGGTGATCGACAGCGACGTCGAGGGCTGGGCCGCGCACGCGGCCGCGGTCACCAACGGTGAACCGATCGTGCGCGGCATCGATCAGGTCAGCGGTCCGGCCGCGGGCGCGTTGATGTCGCTGCTGGCGCCGCGCGGTGAGCTGATCTCCTTCGGGGCGCTCTCGGGTCAGCCGCTGGTCATCGAGACCGGTGCGGTGATCTTCAAACAGGCGGTGGTCAAGGGCTTCTGGGGCCAGCAGCGCAGCGCGGAGATCGACCCGGCCGACTACGTCCGGCTGATCTCCGAGCTGGTCGGCCTGGCCGCCGACGGCACACTGCGCCTCGACGTGCAGGCCGAGTTCGGGCTGGACCACGCCGGTGAGGCGGCCGTGCTGTCGGAGACCCCCGGCCGCAACGGCAAGGTGGTGCTGCGCGCCGGCGCCCGCTGACCGCGCCGGGTCCGCTCAGGACACCGGCCCGTTGACCACCGCGTAGGCGAAACCGTCCCAGCCCTTCGCACCGACCGTCTGGATCACCGTCGCGTCGAGGCTGGGTTCGGCGGCGAGCAACTCGACCAGCTCGCGGCCGGCGAGCGCGTTCGGATCGGTGGTCTGCTCGTCGGCCACCGCACCACCGCGCACCACATTGTCGACGATGATCACCGAGCCGGGCCTGGTCAGCCGCAACGCCCACTGCACGTAGTTCGAGTTGTTGACCTTGTCGGCGTCGATGAACACCAGGTCGAAGGGCGCGGTCAGATCCTCGGCGACACCCGGCAGCGAATCCAGGGCCGCGCCGACACGGATCTCGACCCGATCCCCCACCCCGGCCCGATCCAGGTTCTCCCGCGCCACTTTCGCATGCCGGGGCTCGAATTCCAGGGTCACCACGGTGCCGTCCGGGCCGACCGCGCGCGCCAGCCATTCGGTGCTGTACCCGCCGAGCGTGCCGATCTCGAGTACCCGCCGCGCGCCCGCGGTCCGGGCGAGCAGATACAGGAATTTGCCTTGCGGCGGGGACACATCGATCGGCGGGAGACCCGCGTCGGCATTGGCGCTGAGCGCGGGCGCGCCCGCGTCGCCGACGAGCGTGTCCACCAGGTACCGATCGACGCCTGCCCAATCGTTGTCAGTCATGGGCGCCAGTGTGCCACCGCTACGCCTTCGCGGTCTCGACCTCGACGACACCCCGGACGACCTGGATACCTTGATGTACGAGTGTTTTCACCGAAACCAGCGCCTGCGCCATCTTGATGAGCAACTGGGAGATCGTGATCGACGCCGACGAGATCCCGAACAGCGCCCGGGAGATGAGCGCGGGAGTGGCGGTCCCGGCGGAGGCGATCAGGATGGCGGTGATCTCGGCCAGCATTCCGGCGAGGGTGGTCAGCACCTCGGTGACGACCGCCTTGACCGCTTCGACGATGCGCTTCATCCCGCCGTTGGCATCGGACAGGATCTGGGCGAGCGCGGCCTTCTCGGCGATCTTGCCGGTCAAGTCGGTGGCGGTGGCCCGATACGCCTCGGCCGCCGCGCCGGTCCACGCGCCGATTCCGGTGTCCAGTGCCGCGGCCCAGGCCTTGGCCGTCTCCTCGAGGTGGGTGGCGATCTTGCCCCAGGAGTCGGAATACGCCTGGACCATGTCGGGGCTGCCGGTGAGCGATTCCAGAGTCTTGCGCAGGGGCTCGACGTGCTCGAGCATCCAGCTCATCAGCTGCGCACCGAGGAAGTTGAAAGGGTCGAACTTCGCCAGTGTGCTGGTGCCCTTGATCGCCTTGGTGAACATGGTCACCGCCGACTTCACATCACTGGCGGTGGTCGCCGCCTTCGCGATGGCGTCGGCCTTGTCCAGGACCGATCCGTCGCCGGTCAGTCCGTCGTAGAGGCCGTAGCCGTTCTCCCAGACGTCACCGGCCAGGGTCCCCTTCAGGACGCCCCCGTTGGCCTCGTCCTCGCCCTTGCTGTTCTCCTTGAGCCCGGGCAGGCCGACATTGCTCAGAACCGGGTTGGACTCCTGGTAGTAGGTGTCGCGGTAGTCGACGCCGTCGGCGAGCAGCTCGTTCTTCGGCGCGGCCGCATCGTCGAAGGTGTTGATCGTGCCGGGCAGGGTGGTCTCGTTGAGGAACGTGCCCACCGCGTTGGGTCCGTCGGCCATGACTAGACGTTCCTCTCGATCTCGGCGGTCTTGGTCGAGATGTCGCCCGCCCTGGTCGTATCGCAGGTGTCGAAGGTGTCGGCGGCGGTGTTCAGTTTGCCCGGCATCTCACCGGTGGTGGTGTCGAGTGATTCCAGCGCACTGGTGATCTCGTCGTGCAGGTCGTTGAGCGTGATCACCGCGTACGGCTTCACCAGCAGCCCGTATCCGTCGTCGGCGTGCGCGAGGTAGTTCGCCGCTTCGAGCGCCTCACCCACACCCGCGGAGACGCTGCTCACCGTTCCCGCGTGCGTCCGGATCGCATCCGTACTCACATTCACAGAACACGTCACCCTGAGTCCTCCTCGTCGTGGTGGAGCTTGCCGATATCCGCACTGTCTCGAAAGGTTGGACGCGGCAGACCCCGATTCGGTTCCCTCGCCGCGCCGACCGGTTTCCGCGACTACTGCAGCCAGGACTTGCGCTGGTAGAAGATGTCCTCGTCGGACGGCTCCTCGGGAGCGACGACCCGGTCCCGATCGGGCTTGCGGGTGGCGGGTGCCTCCGGTGCGGTGGCGGCGGGCCAGGGGGCCGCCGGCGCGGCCGGGGGCGCGGGCGGTGCGGGCGGCGGGGTGGGGGTGGCGGGCTCGGACTCCGGATCGGGGAAACGCTCGGCGTACTGGCCGACGATGGCCTCGCCCGCTTCGTCGGTGCCGACCATGTCGTGCACCAGACCGGTGACCCGGTCGCGCAGCCGGGCCTGGGCCCGGTGCGTGCAGGCCATGAGTTCGGCCGCCACGGCGGTCGGATCCATGCCGCGGACGGCGGCGGCGAGGGTGATCGCGGTGGTGGAGCCGTTGGCGTCGACGGTGACACTGATCCGGCCGTCGGCCGAGGTGTCGGTGACGCTGACCTCGGTCATCTTGCCGTGCAGTTCCTGGTAGCGCTGCGCCTTGCGTTCCAGGTCCTCGGCCCAGCGCGAGAGCTCGTCGGCGGCGTTGTTCAGGTCGTCCATGACTGCGGTCCCCTCCTGCCGGGGCTCCCCGGCGCTACACGGCAGGGCGCACGCTGAACCGCCCCGTTCGGATCGCGCAGAGCCTAGCCCACCTCCGCGAACGCGCGACCCGCCGCCCTGACCGGGTCCACCGGACCGCCGTTAGGACTGCCACAGTAACCATGTTACTGTCGCGTACGTTCGGATCCCGTGATGCACATCATGCCGCACGGGCTCTGCGGCTCAGGACACACCCGTAACAGGGCGGGGTAACGGTTGATGGAGAGTTGTATGCAGCATTCACGCTCAGTGGCGAGCCGTGCGGCGATGACGGCACTGGTGTGCGTGGCCACGATGGCCGGTCACCTGGTCGGTGCCGGACCGGCGGCGGCCGAGCCGGTCAGCGCGTTCTACATCCCGCCCGCGCAGCTGCCCGAGGCGCCCGGCGCGATCGTGAAGACCGCGCCGATGACGATTCTCGCGACCCCACCCACCGCGGCGGGCTGGCCGACCCAGGCACAGCACGTCATGTACACCTCGCGGCTGCAGGACGGTTCGCCGGTCGCGGTGTCGGGCAC
The DNA here is from genome assembly GCF_042755165.1 of Nocardia sp. NPDC059177. Lineage (NCBI taxonomy): Bacteria > Bacillati > Actinomycetota > Actinomycetes > Mycobacteriales > Nocardiaceae > Nocardia > Nocardia sp. NPDC059177. The sequence goes on from NZ_JBHZBX010000006.1 coordinate 163,791, forward strand.
CTACATCGAGCCGGCCAACCCGTGGCAGGGGCCAGGGCCGCGCCCGACCGTGGTGATCGGCCCCGGCACGTCCGGCCAGGGTGACCGCTGCGCGATGTCGGTGGCGTTCTCGACCGGCGTCTCGGTGACCGCCGATCCGGCGCTCGGGCTGTCGGCCAACCAGGAACTGCCCTCCTCGGCGGTGTGGAGCGCGCTGGGCGCCCGGGTACTGATCACCGACTACATCGGCCTGGGCACCCCCGGCATCCACACCTACGCCAACCGGATCGAGAGCGGCCACGCCATTCTCGACGGCGCCCGCGCGGCCAATGCCCTCGGCGGTGTCGGCCCGGAGACCCCGCTGGTGCTGTGGGGCTACTCCCAGGGTGGCGGTGCCACCGCCGCGGCGGCCGAGATGGCGCCGGACTACGCGCCGGAGCTGAATCTGAAGGGCACCTGGGCCGGCGGTCCGGTCGCCGATCTGAGTGAGATCCTGAAGCAGATCGACGGCGCGCTGATCGGTGGCGCGATCGGTTTCGGGATCAACGGCATGCTGGCGCGCTACCCCGAGCTGCAGGCGGCGGTGGACCGGGTCGTCTCGCCCGAGGGCAAGGCCACTCTCGCCACCCTGAGCGATTCGTGCGTGGCCGACCTGATCTTCTACCACCCGTTCCTGCGGACGAACTCGCTCACCGTGGACGGCCGTTCGCTGTCGGAGCATCTCGCCGAGATGCCCGAGGCCGCACCGGTGCTCGCCGAACTGCGGCTGGGCAGCCGCGCGCCTGCCACCCCGGTGCTGATCACCAGCGGCCGCAACGACGACACCGTCCCCTACGGTCAGGCCCGTCGCCTCGCCGAGGACTGGTGCGCCCAGGGCGCCACGGTCACCTTCCGCACCAACGAGCTGCCGCCGATCATGCCGGGCTTCACCATCCCGAACCACTTCGGCCCGGAGATCATCGACGGTTTCGGTCCCGACAACGCGGTGACCTACCTGCTCGACCGGCTCGCCGACAAGCCGGTCAGCGGCTGCTCGATCGACTGAGTTCAGCCCATACCCCGATCGCCGGTCCCGCACACGCGGGGCCGGCGATCGGCGTTTCCGGTCTCAGAAGAGGAAATAACGTTGGGCCATGGGCAGTTCGGTGGCCGGTTCCTCGGTCCAGATCTCGCCGTCGATGCGGACGGTGAAGGTATCCGGATTCACCTCGATGCGCGGCATCGCCTCGTTGTGCGGCATGTCCGCCTTGGTGACCCGGCGGACGTTCTTGACCGGCACCAGCTTTCGCCGCACATCCAGGCGGTTCGCCAGGCCGTCCTCGATCGCCTGCTCGGCGACGAAGTGCAGCGAGGTGGCCGCCGCGGCGGGCGCGGCGGCGCCGAACATCGGCCGCGGCAGCACCGGCTGCGGGGTGGGAATCGAGGCGTTCGCGTCGCCCATGGCCGCCCACGCGATCATCCCGCCCTTGAGCACCGCGTGCGGGCGCACGCCGAAGAACGCCGGGTCCCACAGCACCAGATCGGCGAGTTTGCCGACCTCGACCGAGCCGATCTCGTCGTCTAGGCCGTGCGAGATGGCCGGGCAGATGGTGTATTTGGCGATGTAGCGCTGCACGCGCAAGTTGTCGGCGGCGCCGTCGCCGGGCAGGGCGCCGCGGCGGCGTTTCATCACGTGCGCGCTCTGCCAGGTGCGCATCACGACCTCGCCGATGCGGCCCATGGCCTGGGAGTCCGAGCCGATCATCGAGATGGCGCCCAGATCGTGCAGCAGGTCCTCGGCGGCGATGGTCGACGGGCGGATCCGGGACTCGGCAAAGGCCAGGTCCTCCGGGATCGACGGGCTCAGGTGGTGGCAGACCATGAGCATGTCGAGGTGCTCGTCGAGGGTGTTCACGGTGTGCGGCCGGGTCGGGTTGGTGGAGCTGGGCAGCACATTGAGATGTGCGGCGACGGTGATGATGTCGGGTGCGTGCCCGCCACCCGCGCCTTCGGTGTGATAGGCGTGGATGCCGCGACCGGCGATGGCGGCGAGGGTGTCCTCGACGAAACCGGCCTCGTTCAGGGTGTCGGAGTGCAGCGCCACCTGCACGCCCGCCGCGTCGGCGACGGTCAGGCAGGCGTCGATCGCGGCCGGAGTGGAGCCCCAGTCCTCGTGCAGTTTGAACCCGGAAGCGCCGCCGCGCAATTGCTCCCACATCGATTCGTGGCTGACCGTGTTGCCCTTGCCGAGCAGCACGATGTTCATCGGCCAGTGATCGAGGGCTTCCAGCATCCGTGCCAGGTGCCACGAGCCGGGAGTGACGGTGGTGGCTTTCGAGCCTTCGGCGGGGCCGGTGCCGCCGCCGATGAGGGTGGTGATGCCGCCGCCGAGCGCTTCGTCGAGCAGCTGCGGGCAGATGAAGTGCACGTGGCAGTCGATGGCGCCCGCGGTGAGGATGCGGCCGTTGCCCGCGATGATCTCGGTCGACGGCCCGACGACGAGATCGGGGTGCACACCGGTCATCGTGTCGGGGTTGCCCGCCTTGCCGAGGGCGCAGATGCGGCCGTCGCGGATGCCGACATCGGCTTTGATGATGCCCCAGTGATCGATGACGATCACGCCGGTGATCACGGTGTCGGGCGCGCCGTCGGCGCGGGTGGCGCGGGACTGCCCCATCGACTCGCGCAGCACCTTGCCGCCGCCGAAGACCGCTTCCTCGCCGGCCAGGCCGGGGCCGCCGCTGCGGTCCTCGGTGATCTCGACGATCAGGTCGGTGTCGGCGAGGCGGACCCGGTCACCGGTGGTCGGGCCGAACAGTTCGGCGTAGCGGGCGCGGCTCAGTTCGGTCATCGGTTCTCTCCCGAGGTGGTCGCGTCGAGGTGGCCCGGTGCGGGCGTACTGATGCCGTACACCTCGCGGGTGCCGCCCAGCGGGACCAGCGAGACCCGTTGCGCCAGGCCGGGTTCGAATCGCACGGCGGTGCCGGCCGGGATGTCGAGCCGGTGGCCGTGCGCGGCGGCGCGGTCGAAGTCGAGGGCGGCGTTGGCCTGCGGGAAGTGCACGTGGCTGCCCACCTGCACCGGCCGGTCGCCGGTGTTGACGACCTCGAGTTCGACGCGCACCGCGCCCGCGTTCAGTTCGATCGTGCCCTCGGCACAGAGGTATTCACCGGGAATCATGGGCGTCACCTATCCGATCGGGTGGTGCACGGTGACGAGTTTGGTGCCGTCGGGGAAGGTCGCCTCGACCTGCACGTCGTGGATCATCTCGGGCACACCCTCCATCACGTCGGCCCGGGTGAGCACCGACCGCCCCGAGGACATCAGCTCGGCGACGGTCCGCCCGTCACGCGCCCCTTCGAGCACGTGATCGGTGATCAGCGCGACCGCCTCGGGATGGTTGAGTGCGAGCCCCCGTGCCTGCCTGCGCCGGGCCAGTTCCGCCGCGTAGCTCAGCAGCAGCCGTTCCTGCTCGTGCGGCGACAGGCGCATCGGGTCTCTCCTCGGCGATCGACTAGGCGGATGACCAGATATTCTGGCATGTCCGTCCCGAACCCGCCGCACAGCGGACCCCACCGCACGGACCCGCTCGCGCACCGGTGGGGAAAACCGGTGGAGGCCAGGCGAACTCGTGGGTACCGTCGCCGACATGCAGGAACATTCCGGGCTGTTGAACGTGGTCGATATCGAGGCCACCTGCTGGACGGGTTCGCCCCCACCCGGCCAGACCAGCGAGATCATCGAGATCGGCCTCACCGTCGTCGATCTCACCACCCACACGCGCGTGAGCAAGCACGGCATCCTCGTGCGCCCCACCCGCTCCACCGTCGGCGAGTTCTGTACCGAACTGACCGGCCTGACCCAGCAGCAGGTCGACACCGGCGTCGACTTCGCCGAAGCGTGCCGGATCCTGACGACGGACTTCGCCGCAGGGACCCGGCCGTGGGCGAGCTGGGGTGACTACGACCGCAAGCAATTCGTCGTCCAGTGCGCCGAGACGGGCGTGCCGTATCCGTTCGGCAGCCAGCACACCAATGCCAAACAGGTCTTCGCCGAGTCCTACGGCCTGCGCAGGCGCCAGGGCATGGCGGGCGCGCTGGGCATCGCCGAACTGCCGCTCGAGGGCAGACACCACCGCGGCGAGGACGACGCGTGGAACATCGGCGCGCTGGTGACCCGCGTGCTCGACCGCGACGGCTGGCGGGTCACCACCGAGGGGTGAATGCGCTCAGGCGGACAGGTTCTGCAACCGGACCTGACCGCGCGCGACCGTGCGCCCCTCGGCGTCGGTGATCACCACCACCCACAGCTGCTGGGTGCGGCCGCGATGGATCGGGGTGGCCTCGCCGGTGAGCACGCCCTTGCTGACCGCGCGCAGGAAGTCGGTGTTGTTGTTGACCCCGACCACCGACCCGCGGTCCGCGAACCACACTCCGCCGCCCACACTGGCCAGCGTCTCGATGACCGTGCAGTACACGCCACCGTTCTGGATCCCGGCGGGCTGGAACAGCTGCGGACGCACCTCCCACTCCCCGCGCACCCGATCGGCGGAGACCTCGGTGTAGCGCAATCCGATCAGATCGGTGAAGGTGCCTTTGCTCGCCTCGTTCATCAGTTCGGGCGAGAGGTCGGCCAGCGACAGTTCACTCATGGACTCCGGTCTACACCATGACCTATCAGCCGCGCTCACCTGTCACCGCGAAACGATGCGGCGGACCCCGTCACAAGGACGGAGCCCGCCGCGGCATGAATGAGGGGGTCGACCGCAGCCCTCGGGACCACCGGCTCATCCGTACGCCGAGTTGAGCATAGGTCAGGCTTACCTAAGTGGTCAAGTGGGACGCTCGCTCGGCACTTCCCGGCCTGGTCGGACTATCTTCGGGGACGAATCCGGCATACGACGCACAGGAGGCTCCGGTGACCGAGGTGGCAACGGTGCTGGCCCAATTGGCGGCACTCGAAGATCCGAAGATCCGCGCGGTGAACGCCAAGCACGGCGACGATCACGCCGTGAATCTCACCAAGCTGCGCGCGGTGGCCAAGGAACTGAAGACGCAACAGGAACTGGCCGTGCGACTCTGGGCGACCGGCGACAGCGCGGCACGGCTGGTGGCATTGCTGATCTGCCGGCCGAAGGCGTTCACCGGCGACGAACTGGACGCGATGGTGCGCGCGGCGGGCACGCCCAAGGTGCACGACTGGCTGGTGAATTACGTGGTGAAGAAGAGCCCGCACGCCGAGCAGCTGCGGGTGGCGTGGCTGGCGGACCCGGATCCGGTGGTGGCGAGCGCGGGGTGGGCGCTGACCAGCGAGCGGGTGGTGAAGAAGCCGGCGGGGCTGGATCTGGCCGGGCTGCTCGATGTCGTCGAGGCCGAGATGCGGGACGCGCCGGACCGGTTGCAGTGGGCGATGAACCACACCCTCGCCCAGATCGGCATCGAGCACCCCGAGCACCGGACCAGGGCGGTCGGCATCGGCGAACGGCTGCGCGTGCTCGAGGACTACCCGACGCCGCCGGGCTGCACCTCACCGTTCGCGCCCACCTGGATCGCCGAGATGGTGCGCAGGCGCGAGGCCTAGCTTTCGCCGCTTCGCTTGCTCAACACGATCGCAATACTCCATGATCGTCGTACCTCCATGTTCCGAGGCTTGTGTCGATGTTGAGAGCTCGTTTCTGGGCGCACGACGGCCAGGGGTGGGCGCGGCGAGAGAGGCAAGATTTCGTGAGTAGTAGTCGTATTCCCCGGTGGGCCGCGCACGCGGCGATCTGCGCGGCGGCGGTCGGGGCCGCGGTGGCGGCACCGGTGCAGGCCGAACCCCTGTGGCCGGGCGGGCCCGATGTGCCCGGGGTGCCCGCCATCATTCCCGCGCCCGAACCGGAACCGGTGGTGGCGCCGTGCAGCGAGCAGGCGCGCGCGTGCCTGCAGCTGTCGACCAACAATGCCTGGCTGATGGACAACGGGAAGGTCACCTTCGGGCCCAGCCCGATGTCGCACGGCCGCCCCGGCTACGAGACCCCCACCGGCGTGTTCAAGGTCGCGTTCAAGAAGCCGTTCCACTGGAGCACGCTGCACAACGCGCCGATGGAGTACGCGGTGTTCTTCAACGGCGACATCGCCTATCACATCGGCCCTACCGAGGAGCAGTCCCACGGCTGCATCCGGCTGACCCCGGAAGGTGCGAAGGCGCACTACGACTGGCTCGAGCCCGGCGATATCGTCGAAGTCGTGCCCTGAGTTCGCCCGGCGCGCACGGGGAGGCCGGAATCCGGTCTCCCCGTGGCGTTCTCCGCGTCAGGACACCGACCCGGCGAGGGCCGCGGTCAACGCGTCGAACAGCCACAGCTGTGCCGCCCCGGAGGGGACGGGGTCACCGGTGATGGCGCCGGTGAGCCGCCAATAGCGGCGGACCCGGTGATCGGCGCCCGCGGCGTCGGCGAGGAGTCCGCGCCGGAAGTCCGGGGTGTCGCGGCGATCGCGGGCCTCGGCATGGATGCCGACGTAGTGATCCAGTTCGGGTCCGGGGCCCGGCGGGTCGCCCGCGGCGACCCGTGGCGCCACGGCGACGCAAGCATCGGCGATATCGAGCAGCAGGCGGCGTTCGTCGCGGATCCCCGGGGTGCGGCGGTGCCGGATGGTGTCGTAGACGGCCTGAGATACCGCCGGATCCGTCACTGTCGCCAGCAGTTCGGCGTAGGCGACGAGCTCCTCGGGGCGTGCGTCCGCGGTCAGCTCGGGAACGTTCATGTCGAGGAAACCGTCGATCGCCGACGCGGGCAGCGGCCGCAGCTGACCTCGCCAGAACGACACGAGCACATCGCGCGCCGCCCGCGGATCGGCCACGGCGGCGAGCATGTGCACGTAGTCGGCCTGGCGCGCGGGCGCGGCCGACTCCACCGCGCACAGCAACGCCTTGCGGCGGCGTAAGGCCGCGAGTTCGTCGTCGACCGCCCCGCGTTCGGCGGCGATCACCTCCCCGATCGAGCGCGTCCCGCGCAGCACGTCCTCGATGGCGGCCAGGCCGATCCCCAGGGTGCGCAGCCGGCGCAACAGTGTCAGCCGGTCGACCGCCGCGGGATCGAACACCCGATGGCCGGTGCTCGTCCGCGCGGCATCGAGCAGCCCTTCGTCGCAATAGAACCGGATGGTGCGCACCGCCACGCCGGTCCGGGCGGCGAGCTCCCCGATCGTCAGCAGTGTGTTCTGGGTCACTGTCGCTGGCACCTCCACCTCGGTGGAGTTCCTACGGTAGGCGACGACACCGACCGAAGGAGCACATCGTGACCACCCAGCCCCCGACCACCGAGATGATCTGGCGGGCGGTGGCGCGCGACCGCGCCACGCTCGTCGAACTGCTGGACGGCCTGCCCGAATCGGCCTGGGACACCGCGTCGTTGTGCGACGGCTGGCGGGTCAGGGATGTGGTGGCGCACCTGGTGCTGGCCACCCGGGTCACCGTCGGGGCGCTGGTGGTGAATCTGGTTCGGGCGCGCGGGAACGCCGACCGGATGATCCGCGACACCGCGATCCGCCATGCCGAGCGGACACCGACCGCGCGGCTGCTGGCCGAACTGCGCTCGACCGTGGACTCGCGGGCGATTCCGGTCGGCACCACACCCCTCGACCGGCTGATGGATCTGCTGGTGCACGGCCAGGATCTCGCCGTGCCACTGGGCATCGAGCGGGTGATGCCGGCCGACGCGGCGCGCTGGTCGCTGGAGCGGGTGTGGACGATGGGTGCGCCGTTCCACGCACCCACCCGGCTGGCCGGATACACGCTCACGGCCACCGATACCGGCTGGACCGCGGGCGCCGGCCCGGCGGCGATCACCGGCACCGCCGGGGAGCTGCTACTCGTGGTCACCGGCCGGATCGAGCCGGAACGGCACCGTCAGCCACTCCAGGGGCATTGACGATCCGGGACGGGGAACGGGGCCGTTCGCCGGGGGCGTGACGTGGTTGGACGTCTGTACAGGTCACGGCCGGGGGTGTTGTGACGGACACCAACGGCCACCCGCGACTCCACTGGGAAACATCCGTCCGGAACTTACCTGAAATAAACGATTTTCATCCCGGGCGAAATCCGCCGGGTCTACGTTACCCACATCACATCAGAGATCTGATTGTGATCACGTTCCGATCATCGGATTATGCAAGGAGATTCACCATGGGTTCGCTGACCGAGTTGATGATGGCCGCCATTGCGGGAATCGGTTCCGCCGCCGAGGGCGATGGCCTCCTCGGCGTATTCCTGGGCTCGGTCGAGGCCTTCTTCCCGTAAGCCGGAATTCATCCGAAAAATTCGATCGGACTCGATGAGGGGTCCGATCCTCTTCACCGAAGGACAGAGCACATGGGATCTCTCTACGAATTGCTGCAGACCGGCGCGGGCAGCCTCAGCGAGGCCGCGCTGCCGTTCGTGCAGGCGCTGATCTCGGCGAGTGGCGGCACACCCACTCCCGGCAAGTAGCACCGGACGAAACACCACGGGGGCGGACTGCGCAACAGTCCGCCCCCGTCTCGTTGCACGACACATCGGTGGTCGGCAATAGCTTTCCGGCATGACTATGCAGCAAGCGGAAGACGGACCGATCCGCTACGGAATCAACGGGCGATGCCCCGAAAAATCGGGGCAAGACGGCACCAGCAACTTCCCCGTCGCCTACCGCAACCCTTCCGGATCCGAACCCACACCGGCCTCGCCTCCTCCAGATGCCGAACCCACCAGCAGGCCATCAGTCGCAGCTCAGCACCGACGACGCAGAAATCCATCCCCCTTGACACGGCCTCCTGGGAACATCTCCGTTCGCAGCGAAACCGGCCCGAATTCGCTGCAACCACTGGTCACACCTAGCGCGGCGGCGCCGTATCGCAACCGCTGAGCACCTTCCATCGGGAAAGAACAAAATGAACGAATCCCCGAGTGTGAAACATTCGGTTGCCACACAATGGCAGCGGAGTTACGTTACCGGCGTCACAGCGGTCAGCCGACTGTGACCACACCCCCGGCGCCGGGCCGTACCGGCCGGCGGGGGCAGGACAACGAGGCAAGGAGATTCACGTGGGTTCACTGGAAGAGATCATGATGGCGGCGATCGCGGGGATCGGCTCCGCAGCGGAAGGTGACGGCCTGCTCGCCGTCTTCCTCGGCTCGGTGGAAGCGTTCTTCCCCTGATCCGGTGCGCTCGCGCATTTCCGACCGGCTCGATTCGACGAGCCTGATCCACCCGTAAGAAGATTCAGGAGTACACAATGGGTTCCCTCTACGAACTTATGAAGACCGGTGCCGGCAGCCTCAGCGAAGCAACACTGCCCTTCATTCAGGCACTGATCACCGCCAGTGGCGGCACCCCTAACCCGGGCAAGTAGTTCACCACCGATAATTCGGTCAGTGTTCGAAGAATCGGGGCCCGGCGGCATTCGCCACGGGCCCCGTTCGTCATCAGGGAAGTCAGCAGGCACCATGAACAATCACATGCTTCGCGCGATCCTGTCCGCCGCGTGCGCGGTGGCCGTGGCCACCACACCGGTCTTCACCGACGCGCCCCGCGCCCAGGCCGTGCCCGGCGCCCACCTGGTGAGCCAGACCAGATCCGCGCAGACCGTCGAGATCAGCGTCTACTCGCCGTCGATGGACCGCACCATCGCGCTGCGCGTGCTGCGGCCCGCCGACACCAGCACCCCCGCTCCCACCCTGTACCTGCTGAACGGTGCTGGGGGCGGCGAGGATTCGGCCAACTGGTCCGGCCAGACCGACGCGGAGGGCTTCTTCGCCGGCAAGCACGTCAATGTCGTCATCCCGATGGAGGGCGCGTTCAGCTACTACACCGACTGGCTCGAGCCCGACGCCGGGCTGGCGAAGAACCTCGAGAACAACGGCCACAACATGTGGACGACCTTCCTCACCCAGGAGTTGCCGCCGGTGATCGACGCGGCCTTCGCCACCACCGGCGTCAACGCGCTGGCCGGCATCTCGATGGCGGGGACCTCCGTGCTCGATCTGGCCATCCAGGCCCCCGAGCTGTACCGCAGCGTCGCCTCCTACAGCGGCTGCGCGATGACCAGCGACCCGATCGGGCGCGCGTTCGTCTCCCTCGTCGTGCGGATGGGCGGCGGCGATGTCGAGAACATGTGGGGTCCGGTCACCGACGCGATGTGGCGCGAACACGACCCCTACGTGCAGGCGCACCGGCTGCCCGACATCCCGATCTACATCTCGGCGGGCACCGGCCTGCCCGGCCCGCACGACACGCTCGCCAATCCGCGCGTGCACATCGCAGGCAAGAGCCCCAATTCGATTCTGACCAACCAGATGCTCGTCGGCGGCGGCATCGAGGCCGCGGCCGCGTACTGCACCGCCGCGATGGGCCAGCGCACCAGGGAACTCGGGCGCACCAACGTCACCGTCAACATCCGGCCCACCGGCACCCACTCGTGGGGCTACTGGGAGGACGATCTGCACGCGTCCTGGCCGATGATGGCGACGGCGCTGGGCATATGAGCGCCGAACTCCGGGTCGGCGCCGAACAGCTGAGCCCGCGCGACGCGGTGTTCGTCTACGACGAGACCGACCGCCACCTGTCCAATATCGTGGCCGTGTACTTCGCCGACGCGTCGGCGGGTCAGCCGTTGAGCCTCGATCAGGTGCTGGCGTGGGCGCGAGCGCGCATCGGCCATTCCGCGCTGTTCCACCGCAGACTGCACCGCGTGCCGCTGGATCTCGATCTGCCGTACTGGGTACCCGATCCGGCGATGGCGGTGCGTGACCACCTGTCGCTGGTCACCGATGTGCGGACCTGGGACCAGGCGCGCGCCCGGATCGCCGAGATCACCTCGGCGCGTATGGATCTCACCCGGCCGCCCTGGGAGATCCACGTCATGGACGGGGTCGACGGCGTGCCGTCGATGCCGGGCGCGACCACCATCGTGGTGCTGAAGTTCCATCACAGCGCCGGTGACGGCGTCGCGACCCGCGCGCTCGAACAACGGCTCTTCGGTACCGATCCCGCGCCCGCGATCCGCCTCGACGGTGCCCGTCCGCTGACGACGGCGGCCCGCACGGTCGCCGCGCTGGGCACCCAGCCGATCCGTTTCGTCGACGGGTTGCGGCGCGCGAAATCGGCCAGGCGGGAGCTGGCGGCGTCGGTCGCGGCGGGCACGGTCCACGAACCGGCCGCCCTGCGCCCGGCGACCCGGTTCAATCGCGATATCCACTCGGAGCTGACCTTCCACCTGCTGCCGATCCCGATGGCGGCGGTCCAGGCGGCCAAAGCGGCGGCGCCGCAACGGGTCACGATCAACGACCTGATGCTGACCACCGTCGCCGGCGCGCTGGCGAGCTACCTCGCCGAGCACGGCGAGACGCCCGAGGGTTCGCTCGCGGCGATGGTGCCGATGTCGATGCGTGGGGTGGCCGACTGGGATTCGGCGAACCGGCTCAGCCAGATGGTGGTCGACCTGCACACCGACATCGCCGATCCGGTCGCGCGGCTGGCCGCGATCAAGAAGTCGGCGGGCCGGGCCAAGCAGCGCACCGCCGACCCGGTGGTGCTGCGCAGCGACCGGCTGGTGGAGACCGCGCCCGCGCTGCTGCTACGCGCCGCGGGCTGGGCCCGCGCGCAACGGCATTTCGACGGCACCGATACCGTGCCGATGTGCAACACCACGATCAGCAATGTGCCACCGGTGACCGACTCGCTCACCTTCTGCGGCATGCCGGTCGTACGGGCGGTCGGCGCGCTGCCGATTCTCGACGGCGACGGCCTGCGTCATCTGATCTCCGCGCAGGGCGAGGAGCTCGTGCTGGCCTTCACCACCAGTGTCGCGATGATGCCCGACCCCGAACGCTACGGCGAGCTGCTGCTCGGTTCGTTCCGCGAACTGGCGAACGCGCTGGGGACACCCGCGCGGTCCGGGTCCTGACGGATTCAGCGTTGCAGGCAGCTGCTGCGGCGCACCGGAAGTCCGCGTTCCTCGAACGCGCCGAGCAGCAACTGCCCCCGGCGCGCGCCCGCGGCGCTGTCGGCGCGGGCGAGATCGGGCACGTAGGTGGCCGCGCCGACGACGGATTCGCCCACCAGCGACCAGAACCGGCGCGCGGGCAGGCCCGAGCAGCGGGTCAGTACCGACTGCAGCGGGATCAGCGCCGAGGCGCAGCGCTGGGCCAGCCACACCGCCATCGCCGCCTCGCAGGGCAGTGTGGCCGTGCCGGGTTCGCCGGCCTCGGCACTGCCGGCGACGACGCGAATCGTGGTGTCGGACAAGCCCGCCCAGTCGATACCGCCGTCGTTGTCGTGGTGGATCCAGAGGTTGTCCCGGCCCGGATCCCAGGCCTGCGCCGACATCACGAACAGCGCGGTGACCCGGCCGAGGACGGCGTGGATGAGCGCGGTCGCCACCACCTCGGCGGCGATGTCGTCGTTGATCATCTCCGCCGCGTGCCTGCGGTACATCAGTTCGACGCGGCCCTCCGACAGCCCGGTGGGCACATGCCACCAGCGCCGCTTGCCCTGTCCGATCATCGCCGCCACCGCGTAGACCCGCGGGTGTTCCGGTTGCAGCGATTGCAACCGGGCACAGGCGCGGTCGAACGACGCGGCGGTAGCGGTGCGGGACGTAGTGGTGATGACGGGCTCGGGCATCGAACCTCCTCGAACGGTTGGTTCCCGTGACGATGATGTCTCGGAACATAGGTTAGGCTTACCAGACTTGACAAGTCGTGTCCGGTTTCGAGGCAGGAGAAGTTCGTCGCCGTGATCCACCCTGGCACCGTCAGACGCCGTCGGCTGACCGGGCTTCTACTGCTCTTTGCGCTGCTCACCGTCGCGATCGTGGCGAGCATCGCCATCGGCACCCGCTCGCTCGCACCCACCACAGTGTTCGACGCGATCTCGCACGCTCTCGGCTGCGACGGCGGCCCGTTCCGATGCCCGGCCCGCTCCACCGCCGAGGAAATCGTGCGTGAGCTACGTCTGCCGCGCACCGCGTTGGCCCTGGTCGCCGGGATGGCGCTGGGCATCGCGGGCGCGCTCATCCAGGGGTATACCCGCAATCCGCTCGCTGATGCCGGTTTGCTCGGACTCAATGCCGGCGCGGCGTTCCTGGCGGCGCTGAGCGTGTATCTCTTCGGGTTCACCGCGCCGAACCAGTACATCTGGTTCGCCTTCGCCGGGGCGGCGATCGCGGGGTTGATCGTGTTCGGGGCGTCCTCGATCGGCGGCGGCAAGGCGGGCCCGTTGTCGCTGGTCCTCGCCGGTGCGGCGATGACGGCGTTCCTGCAGGCGATGACCAACGCGATCGTGGTGCTCGACAATGTCGCCCTCGACACCTACCGCTTCTGGGTGGTCGGCACCGTCGCCGGGCGCGAGGCCGAGGTGTTCTGGCAGGTGCTGCCGTTCCTGACCGTCGGCATGGCGATGGCGATAGCGGCCGCGCCCGGACTCAATCTGCTCAGCCTCGGTGACGATGTCGCGCGCGGGCTCGGCGTCGACGTGGGCCGGGCCAGGGCCTTCGGGATGGTCGCGGTGGTGCTGCTCAGCGGCGCCGCCACCGCCGCGGTCGGCCCGATCGCGTTCATCGGCCTGGTGGTGCCGCATATCGCGCGCACCGTCACCGGCCCGGACAATCGGTGGCTGATCCCCTATTCGGCGCTGATCGGCGGCTTGCTGCTGCTCGTCGCCGACGTCGCCGGACGCGTGGTGGCCCGGCCGGGCGAACTCCAGGTCGGGGTGATGCTGGCCGTGATCGGCGCCCCGTTCTTCATCGCGCTGGTACGCCGCAAGAAGTTGGTGAGCCTGTGACCACGACGAAAGCCGGCGACGCGGCCGAACAGCACGCCCGCCTCGAACTGCGCAAGGTACGGCCCGCGGTGCGGTTCGGCGGTATCTCCCTGGTCCTGCGACCGGTGATGCTGGCCGCCGTCGTCGCGCTGGCGGTGCTGGTGTTCGTGCTGTTCTGCACCGATATCGCGGTCGGCGACACCACCATCGGGCTGGGCCGGGTTCTCGATGTGCTCGGGGGCGGCGGCAGCCGGTCGCAGCGCTTCATCGTGCTCGATTCGCGGCTGCCGCGTGCGCTCACCGCCGTGGTCATCGGGGCCGCGCTCGGCCTGGCCGGGGCGATCATGCAATCCATCCTGCACAACCCGCTCGCCGGCCCCGATGTGCTGGGAATCACCGCGGGAGCCAGCGTCGGCGCGGTCGCGGTGATGGTCGGGACCGGCGGCGCGGCCACCGGCCTGATGGCCACCGTCGGCACCCCGCTGGCCGCGCTGACGGGCGGGCTGCTCACCGCGGTCCTCATCTATGTGCTCGCGTGGGGGCGCGGCGGCGCCGGGGAACGCGGCGTCACCGGGTTCCGGCTGGTGCTGATCGGCATCGGCGTCAACACCGTGCTCATGTCGGTGATCACCTGGCTGCTCACCCGCGCCACCCTCACCGACGCCGCGCGCGCCCAGCTGTGGCTCAACGGCTCGCTGAACTCGACCGACACCAACCGCCTGATCCCCGCCGCCCTGGCGCTGGCCATGGTCACCGTGGTGGCCGTCGGCTCGGCGCGCACGCTGGCCACGCTGCGCCTCGGCGAGGATTCCACCCGGGCGCTCGGCGTGCGGATCCAGTCGCAGCAGGCGCTGCTGATCGGCGCCGCCGTGGTCGCGGCCTCGGTCGCCACCGCCGTCGTCGGGCCGGTCGGCTTCGTCGCGCTGGCCGCCCCGCAGATCGCCCGGATGGCCCTGCGCACACCCGGTGAACCGCTCATCGCCTCCGCGCTGACCGGCGCCGCGCTGGTGACCGGCGCCGATATCATCGCCCGGGCGGTGCTGCCGGTCGACCTGCCGGTCGGCATCGTCACCGCCGCGCTGGGCGGACCGTTCCTGCTCTACCTGCTCGTCCGCATGAACCGGAAGGCCACAGTCTCATGACCACCCCCGCCCATCGCCTCGCCGCCGACGCCGTGTCCCTCGGTTACGGCGAGCGGGTGATCGTCGACGGGCTCAGCCTCGACATCGCGCCCGGCGTGGTCACCACCGTCATCGGACCCAACGGCTGCGGCAAGTCCACCCTGCTCAAGTCGCTGGGCAGGCTGCTGCGCCCGCGCACCGGCCAGGTGGTGCTCGACGGCAAGGCCATCTCGACGATGAAGACCAAGGACGTGGCCCAGATCGTCGGCATGCTGCCGCAGACCCCGGTGGCACCGGAGGGCCTGACCGTGGCCGACCTGGTCGCGCGCGGCAGGCATCCGCATCAGAGCTGGTTGCGGCAGTGGTCGGCCGACGACGAGACCGAGGTCGCGGCCGCGCTCGCGCAGACCGGCATCGCCGATCTGGCCGAGCGCACCCTCGACGAACTCTCCGGCGGACAGCGCCAGCGCGCCTGGATCTCGATGGCCCTGGCGCAGGGCACCGACATCCTGCTGCTCGACGAGCCGACCACCTACCTCGACCTCGCACACTCGCTCGAAGTCCTCGACCTGGTCGACCGGTTGCACGACGAGCTGGGCCGCACGGTGGTGATGGTGCTGCACGACCTCAACCTCGCCATCCGCTACAGCGACGAGCTGGTGGTGATGGCCGAGGGCCGGATCGTCACTCGCGGCAAGCCCGCCGAGATCGTCACCGCCGAGCTGCTGGCCGAGGTATTCGGACTCGACGCGACGGTCCTCACCGATCCGGTCTCCGGACGCCCGATGATCGTGCCGATCGGCACCCGGCACGTGCACGGCGCGACCGGGTATGACGAATGACACACCAGCAAACGCCCCGTTACGACAACTTGTAGTACGCATCTTTGTCGTTGTGTCCGTAAAATTGTGGAATGGCAGGACTCGGCGAACTCGAAAAAGCGGTCATGGACCAGTTGTGGTCGGCCGATGAACCGCTCACGGTGCGGCAGGTACACGAAGCACTGGCGGCGCGGCGCGAGCTCGCGTACACGACAGTGATGACGGTGCTGCAGCGATTGGCGAAAAAGGATCTGGTAGTGCAGCGACGCGACGATCGCGCGCATCGATACGCACCGGTACACAGCCGCGACGAACTGGTCGCGAGCCTGATGGTCGACGCGTTGCAGCAGGCCGACGCCGCGGGCAGTCGCGCCGCGGCGCTGGTGCACTTCGTCGAACAGGTGGGCAAGGACGAGGCCGATGCGTTGCGTGAGGCGCTCGCCAAGCTCGAATCCGACGAGAAGAGCAGTTAGACTCCCTGGCGGCTCTCACAACGACGTGAGCGCCCCTGGTCCCACAACGCAGTGAGCAGAGTCGATGAACGCAACCGCGGCAGTCTTCGCCGGTCTCGCCTTGCTTCTCGCAGGGCCGGTACCAGCGTTGCTCAGTCGCGCGACCTGGGTGCATCGCACGCCCCGCGCCGCCCTGGTGTTGTGGCAGGCCATCGCGCTGGCCGCGGTGCTCAGCGCCTTCGGTTCCGGGCTGGCCATCGCCAGCCTGCTGCTCGTTCCCGGCCCCGACGGTAGGCCGACCACCTCCCCCACCAAGGAGATCGACGCGCTCGGTCTGCCACTGTGGACGGTGTACGTGTTCGTCTTCGCGCTTACCCTGATGGTCGGCGCGCGCCTGATGTTCTCGATCGTGCGCGTCGGCGTGCACACCCGGCGCCGCCGCTCCCGCCATCGCATGCTGGTCGACCTGCTCGATCAGAGCGGTCCGGTGCGCCGCGCCGCCGACATCCGGGTACTGGCCGCCACCGAACCCATCGCCTACTGTCTGCCCGGCCTGCGTCAGCGCGTCGTGCTCAGCGAAGGCACCCTGACCAGCCTCGACGATGCCGAGGTCACCGCCATCGTGAGCCACGAGCGCTCGCATCTGCGGGCCCGCCACGACCTGGTGCTCGAGGCGTTCACCGCCGTGCACGAGGCCTTCCCCCGGGTGGTGCGCAGCAAGGCCGCGCTCGGCCAGGTGAAACTGCTCATCGAACTGCTCGCCGACGACTCCGCGGTGAAGGTGACCGGACCCAAGCCGCTGGCCCGCGCGCTGGTCGCCTGCGCGAAGTCGACCGCCCCGCAGGGCGCGCTCGCCGCGGGCGGGCCGACCACGCTGATCCGCATCCAGCGCCTCGCCTCGGTCACCGGAGACGTGAGAGTCGCCACGGCCGCCTACCTCGGATCGGCGGCCATCCTGGTGGTCCCGACCCTCGCCGTGGCGGTGCCCTGGCTGCAGGAACTCACCCGCCTGTTCCGTAGCTGACCTGGCGAACTACCGCCGCGCGCAGGCCCGGCCGGACACCCCGGCGCACGCGCTGGCCACCATCACAACAAACGTTGCCACAATCTCGTGGCTGACCAGCGTGTTTACCCACCCGAGGCCGAACACGCCTATCGTGGGAGACCGGTCCTTCCTGCTGGGCCGCACCCCGTGCACGCTGTCTGCGTATCCGGGTCAATCGGCGCCGGTCATCTTCCAGCGCGATTCGCAGCCCAACGAAAGGCCATTTTGTCTACCTCTTCGCGTCCCGAACCCACCTTCGCCGACCTCGGCCTGCCCGTCGCACTGGTGCAGACCCTGCGCAACGCGGGTATCGAGAAGCCCTTCCCCATCCAGGCCGCCACCATCGGCGACGCGCTCGCCGGCCGTGACGTGCTCGGTCGCGGCCCGACCGGCTCGGGCAAGACCCTCGCCTTCGGCCTGCCCATGCTGACCCGCCTGACCGGCGCCTCCGCCCGGCCCGGCCGCCCGCGCGGTCTGGTGCTGGTCCCCACCCGCGAACTCGCGACCCAGATCGAGCGCGCGCTCGACGAGGCCGCGCTCTCCCTCGGCCTGCGCGTGGCCTCCGTGGTCGGTGGCGCGCCGATCAAGCGGCAGGCCGACCGGCTCGCACGCGGCGTCGACCTGCTCATCGCCACCCCCGGCCGCCTCGACGACCTGATCAAGCAGCGCGCCGCCGATCTGTCCGACGTGACGATCACCGCGCTCGACGAAGCCGACCACATGGCCGACATGGGCTTCCTGCCCCAGGTCACCCGCCTGCTGGACCGCACGCCCAAGAACGGGCAGCGGCTGCTGTTCTCGGCCACCCTCGACGGTGACGTGGACAAGCTGGTCAAGCGCTACATGAACCAGCCCGTCACCCACTCCACCGCGCCGCCGGAGGCGTCGGTGACCACCATGTCGCACCACCTGCTCTACGTGCGCGACAAGAACGTCAAGCGCTCGGTCGCCACCGAGATCGCCGCGCGCGAGGGCCTGACCATCATGTTCGTGCGCACCAAGCACGGTGCCGACCGCCTGGCCAAGCAGCTGCGCGGCGCCGGTGTGGCGGCGGGCTCGCTGCACGGCGGCAAGGCGCAGAACAACCGCACCCGCACCCTCGCCGCCTTCGCCGACGGCTCGGTGCCGGTGCTGGTCACCACCGATGTCGCCGCGCGCGGTATCCACATCGACGGCGTCTCGCTGGTCGTGCACTTCGACCCGCCCGCCGAGCACAAGGCCTACCTGCACCGCGCGGGCCGCACCGCACGCGCCGGTGAGGACGGTGTCGTGGTCACCCTGGTCACCGACGAGGAGCGCAAGGACGTCGCCGCGATGACCCGCAAGGCAGGCGTGCGGACCGACGGCGTCGAGGTGCGCCCCGGTGATCGCAAGCTGGTGGAGATCACCGGCGCGCGCAAGCCCTCCGGCATCGCGCTGGCCGCCCCCGCCGCACCGGCGCAGGCCACCGCGCCGAAGTCGTCGAACGGCAACCGCCCGCGTCGCGGAAGGTCCGGTGGCGCACCAGCTTCCGACGCCGCGCCGGGTCACAGCCGGGGCGCGGGCGCACCGCGTCGCGAACGCCCCGCGGGCGAGTCGCGCACCCGCAAGCCGGCGGGAACCGGCGGACACGCCCGCAGTGGCGACACGCCGACGAATTCGCGTCGCCGGGCCGCGCGTCCGGCCGGTGCCGCACCCCGCCGCAACCGCACGGCAAACTGACGCTGTACTGAATTGCCCCGTGGCCGAACCGATTACGGTTCGGCCACGGTCGTCTCCGGAGCACCCGCACCGGCGGCGAACTGCCCATGGCCACCCGGTGACCGCACCGGACCGGCCCGGGCCATTGCGGCTGTCCGCTCGGGCATCCCCGGCCGCCGGGTCGGGCCCGACTCGCCCACGGCGGTCGGGCGCCGAGGAAGGGCGATCGGCGACACTGAGCGGGTGACGAACCGTGAGATCGCCACGATCGGGTGCGCGCTGCTGGCCGCGCTCCTGTTCGCGGTGTCCTCGGTGGCGCAGCATCAAGCGGCCGCCGCGGTCCCACCGGGCTCGGGGTTGGCGCGCACGCTCGTGCGCAACCCGCGCTGGTGGGCGGCGATCGTCGGTGACGCGGGCGGGTACGGCATGCAGGTGCTGGCCCTGGCCTTCGGCGCGGTGCTGGTGGTGCAGCCGATCCTGGTGTGCTCGCTGGTGTTCGCGCTGCCGCTGGCGGCCCGGCTGAACCGGCAGCGGATCAGAGGGCAGGCCGTGCTCGCGGCGCTGGCGCTGGTCGTGGCGCTGGTGCTGTTCCTGGTGATCGGCGATCCGACCGCGGGCGCGGACACCGCGCCGCTGCGGGAGTGGCTGGTCCCGCTGACGGTGCTGCTCGGTGTGGTCGTCGTGGCGACGCTGACCGGAACACTGGTGCGCGACAAGGCGGTGCGGGCGCTGTCGCTCGGACTCGCCGGTGGCGCGCTGTTCGGCCTGGCCGCCGCGCTCACCGACCGCGTGGTCACGCTGTTCGGGGAAGGCCCCGGCAGCGTTCTCACCGGTTGGCAGACCTGGGCGCTGGTCGCCGCCGGCCTGGTCGGTTTCGCCCTCCAGCAACGCGCCTACCAGGCCGGGCCCCTCGCCGCCTCGCTCCCGGCCGCCGCGGTCGCCGAGCCCCTCGCGGCCGCCTATCTCGGCCTCACGGCGCTGGACGAACGGTTGCGCACCGGCGATACCGGCCTGCTCGTGCTCGCGGTCTGTGTCGTGGTGATGTGCGTGGCCACGGTCGTGCTCAGCCGCGCGCAGGCACCGTCCGACGCCGCGACCACCACCTCCTGACCGGCGCCGGACGCGGCGCACTGCGGTACCGCCCACACCCCGCCGCACCCGGCTATCATCGAACGAGTGCGATTTCTTCCGGGACCCCAGCCGCCGTACGACCTCACCTACGACGACCTCTTCCTGGTCCCGAACCGGACCGATATCGCGTCCCGGTTCGATGTCGACCTGGCCAGCGTCGACGGCACCGGCACCACCATCCCCCTCGTCGGCGCGAACATGACCGCGGTCGCGGGCAAGCGGATGGCCGAGACGGTCGCCCGGCGCGGTGGCCTCGTCGTCCTGCCGCAGGATCTGCCGATCCCCGCGGCCGCCGAGACCATCGCGTTCGTGAAGAGCCGCTCGCTCACCGCCGACACCCCGGTCACCCTGGACCCCGACAGCGCGGTGTCCGACGCGGTGGCGTTGATGCACAAGCGCGCCCACGGCGCGGTCGTGGTGGTCGAGGACGGCAAACCCGTCGGCGTCGTCACCGAAGCCGCCTGCGCCGACGTCGACCGGTTCGCGCGGCTGCGCGAGGTGGCCGCCACCGATTTCGTCTCCGCCCCCGTCGACCTGTCACCGCGCGAGATCTTCGACCGGCTCGCCGAGGCGCACGCCCAGCTCGCCGTGCTCACTCACCCGGACGGCACGCTGGCCGGCGTGATGACCCGCACCGGCGCCATCCGCGCCGGGATCTACACCCCAGCCGTCGACGCCGCGGGCAAGCTGCGGGTCGCCGCCGCCATCGGCATCAACGGCGATGTGGCCGCCAAGGCGAAGGCGCTGGCCGAAGCGGGCGCGGACGTGCTCGTCATCGATACCGCGCACGGCCACCAGACCAAGATGCTCGAATCCCTGCGCGCCGTCGCCGAGCTGGGTCTCGGGCTGCCGCTGGCGGCGGGCAATGTGGTCTCCGCCGAGGGCACCCGCGATCTGGCCGCGGCGGGCGCGACCATCATCAAGGTCGGGGTGGGCCCCGGCGCCATGTGCACCACCCGGATGATGACCGGTGTCGGCCGGCCACAGTTCTCGGCGGTGGCCGAATGTGCCGCTGCCGCACAGGAACTCGGTGTGCACGTGTGGGCCGACGGTGGTGTGCGGCACCCGCGCGATGTCGCCCTGGCACTGGCGGCGGGCGCGTCGAACGTGATGATCGGTTCCTGGTTCGCCGGCACCTACGAGTCCCCCGGCGATCTGCGCGTCGACCGCGACGGCAACGCCTACAAGGAGAGCTTCGGCATGGCCTCCAAGCGCGCGGTGGCAGCGCGCACCGCCGCCGACAGCGGCTTCGACCGGGCCCGCAAGGCCCTGTTCGAGGAGGGCATCTCCAGCTCGCGGATGCGCCTGGACCCCGAACGTCCCGGCGTCGAGGACCTCATCGACCACATCACCTCCGGTGTCCGCAGCGCCTGCACCTACGCCGGTGCCCGCTCGCTGCCGGAGTTCCACGAGCGCGCGGTACTGGGCGTGCAGTCCGCCGCGGGCTTCGCCGAGGGCCGCCCGCTGCCCAGCGGCTGGTAGTCACCCGTGGGCCGGCCGGGCGACGACCCGGTCGGCCCGCGCCGCTGACACATCATCGGTGGGGACCCACTAGTATTGACAGTGCCGATCTCGGCACCGCTCTTTCCCCACCTCGAAAGGATCCAGTTGTCACCCGCGTCCAAGGGCGCCACACAGGAGGGTTCCTCTACGGAGCCGGGTGACAAACCCGGCGTCCTCCTTTCCGCAGCGTCCGTTCGCTCCGCCGCTCTTCCGACATCCCGGTGGTGTCGTCGATGACCACCGTGTTGACCGTGCTCAGCCTGCTCGGCTTCGTCGCACTCACCGTCGGCACCGCCCTGTTCGTGGCCGCCGAATTCTCCCTGACCGCGCTCGAGCGCAGCACGATCGAGGCCGCCGCCCGCGCGGGTGATGCCCGGTCCCGCCTGGTCAAGCAGGCCCACAATTCGCTGTCGTTCCAGCTCTCCGGTGCCCAGCTGGGCATCACCATCACCACCCTGATCACCGGCTACATCGCCGAACCAGTGCTGGCCCGGCTGCTCGATCCGCTGCTGAGCACGATCGGGTTGAGCGAGAACGCCGCCCACGGCGTCGCGCTGGCACTGGCCCTGGTGCTGGCCACCTCGCTGTCGATGATCTACGGCGAACTCGTGCCCAAGAACATCGCCATCGCCAAGCCGATGGCGACCGCCCGGCTCACCGCGGGCCCGATGATCGGCTTCTCCGCCCTGTTCAAGTGGCTGATCCGGTTCCTCAACGGCGCCGCCAACTGGGTGGTGCGCCGGCTCGGCATCGAACCGGCCGAGGAGCTGCGCTCGGCGCGCTCCCCGCAGGAACTCGGCTCGCTGGTGCGCACCTCGGCCCAGCGCGGCGCGATGGATCAGCGCACCGCGCAGGTGATGGACCGCTCGCTGGAGTTCGGCGAACGCAGCGCGGAGGATCTGATGACCCCGCGGGTGAAGGTGGAGTCGCTCGACCGCGCCGACACCGTCGCCGACCTGATCGCCGCCTCCGCGCGCACCGGCTACTCCCGGTTCCCGGTGATCGACGGCGATCTCGACAACACCCTGGGCGTGGTGCACGTCAAGCAGGCGTTCCTGCATCCGGCGCACCTGCGCAAGCAGATCCCGCTCAGCCGCCTCGCCGTCGCGGTGCCGATCGTGCCGGCCAGTCTCGACGGTGACGAGGTGATGGAACGGGTCCGCGCCGACGGCATGCAGGTCGCGCTGGTCGTCGACGAGTACGGCGGCACCGCGGGCCTGGTCACCATGGAAGACCTCATCGAGGAGATCCTCGGCGACGTGCGCGACGAACACGACGAGGAGGAACGTGACGTGCGCCGCGTGTCCGACGGCTGGGACTGCTCGGGTCTGCTGCGCATCGACGAGGTGTCGCGCGCGACCGGCTACGACGCCCCCGACGGCGAATACGACACCCTGGGCGGTCTGGTGCTGACCCAGCTCGGCCGCATCCCCGCGACCGGCGACGACGTGGTGCTGCCCGCCTCGCGCGGCACCGGCGGCGGCTGGGTCGCGCGGGTCGAGCGCATGGACGGACGGCGGATCGACCGGATCCGGCTGATCCCCGTCGACGCGGCACATCTGGCGGCACGGGAGCACAATCATGGGTGACCTGTTCGGAATCGCACTGACCGTGGTGCTGCTGGCGGGCAACGCGTTCTTCGTCGCCGCCGAGTTCGCGCTCATCTCCGCCCGCCGCGACCGGCTCGAAGCCCTGGTCGCCCAGGGCAAGAAGAAGGCGCAGACGGTGATCGAGGCGGGCGAGAACCTCTCGATCATGCTGGCCGCGGCCCAGCTCGGCATCACCATCTGCTCGATCCTGCTCGGCCGGGTCGGTGAACCCGCGATCGCGCATCTGATCGAGCGCCCGTTCGAGCTGCTCGGCCTGCCCGATCAGCTGCTGCACCCGGTCGGGTTCGCGCTGGCGCTGACCATCGTGGTGATCCTGCACATCCTGCTGGGCGAGATGGTGCCGAAGAACATCGCCCTGGCGGGGCCGGAACGTTCGGCGCTGCTGCTGGTCCCGATCCATCTGGTCTGGCTGCGGATCGCCCGCCCGCTCATCGCGCTGTACAACCTCGCGGCGAACATGACGCTGCGGATGCTGCGGATCGAGCCCAAGGACGAGCTCGACGCGACGGTGTCGACGGTGGAGCTGGCCGAGATGATCGGCGAGTCCCGCTCGGAAGGTCTGCTCGACGAGGAGGAGCACCGCAGGCTCACCCAGGCGCTGGGCACCTCCGACCGCATCGTCGGCGATGTGATGGTGCCGTTGGCGCAGGCCAGGTCGGTGCCGTTGCGCGGCAACGGCACCACCCTCGGCGATATCGAGGCCGCCGTCGCCGAGACCGGGTTCTCCCGTTACCCGGTGCGCGCGGTCGACGGTTCGCTGGTCGGCTATCTGCACGTCAAGGACGTGCTGGACAAGGTCGCCGACGACGCGGCAGGCCCCGAGACGGTCATCCCCCGCACCGATATCCGGCCGCTGCCCACGGTCAGCAGTGGCACCACCCTCTACGAGGCGCTGGCCCGGCTGCGTCGCACCAGCAGCCACCTGGGCAGGGTGGTCGACAGCCGGGGCAACACCGTGGGCGTGGTCGCGCTCGAGGATCTGGTCGAGGAGTTCGTCGGGACGGTGCGCGACACCACCCATCGCAACGTCGAGTGACCGCGCGACACCTATGACCTCGCTGTTCCGGTCAGCGAACCTGCTGGGTGGGACAGGAGTCGACGGGCACCGCGAGTTGCAGGGCACCGGCACGTTCGAAGCGGAAACTCATATCCACATGCCGGCCGGGACTCACCCAGTCCCGCAGCCCGCTCACCCGGACGGTGACCGGTTCCTCGCTGCCGGGGCGTGCGGGTTCTTCGATCGCCTGCCCCGCAGCGAGCCCGCCGCCGGCCGGAATGACGAGTTCCTCCGGTGTGGCGCGCAGCTCGACCGAGGATGCCGGCGGCCCGTCGATGCCGATCAACCGGTCCGGCTCGCGAGCATTGTTCGTGACGGTGAAACTCAGTTCCGCCGGGGCGTCCACCTGGATCACACAGCCCCCGGGCTGCGTCGTCGGCACCAGGTACGCGTTCTGCACAGTGACCGCTCCGACCTGCCCGATACTGCCACGAGCATGGCTCGACCCGACACTGCCGCGATCATCGCAGCCCGCGATCGCGATCACGGGTACCGCCAGCATCATCAGAATCCATCGGCTCCGCATACACCCCGTATGCCCACCGCACCGGGTTCGAATCCGGGCCGCGATCACCGATTCGGGCGAACAGCCAGACTGCCTGAACGCATGTATGGACATCTGTCCATACATGCGGGATGTTGTTCTGGTCGAGACGATGGCGTCGAGGTCGGGAGTGGACAGCAATGACCGGAACAGGATTGGCGATCACCGCGGCGGTATCGGCCGGAGCCGACGATCCGCTGACCCTGCGACAGCTGCGGCTGCGTGCGCCGCGCCCGGACGAAGTGCTGGTGCGTGTCCTCGCCTCGGGGATCTGCCACACCGATCTGACCACCCGGGCGGCCGTGCCCGCGGAGTTGCCGATCGTGCTCGGGCACGAGGGCGCCGGGGTTGTCGAGGCGGTCGGTGCTCAGGTGACCGGGGTCGCGATCGGAGACCTCGTGCTGCTGACGTATCAGAGCTGCGGCACCTGCGCCGAATGCCGGCGCGGGTTCCCCGGCTACTGCGCGCAGTGGGCAGTGCTCAATGCCGGGCGGTTCGGCGCGGATTCGCCGCTCACCGGGGAGTCGGGCCCGGTGGTCGGCGCCTACTTCGGTCAGTCGAGCTTCGCCTCGCACGTCCTGGCGACCGCACGCAATCTCGTCGTCGTCGATCCCGGGGTCGACCCCGTGCTGGTCGCGGCGTTCGGCTGTGCCGTGCAGACCGGGGCGGGGGTGGTGGCCGAGGTGCTCGCGCCGGGGCCCGACTCGGTGCTGGCGGTGTTCGGGGTGGGCGGAGTCGGGATGTCGGCGGTGATGGCGGCCCGCGCGCTCGGCGTCGGCACGGTGGTCGCGGTGGACCTGTCCCCGCAGCGGCTCGCCCTGGCGGCCGAACTCGGCGCGGATCTGACCATCGCCGCCGGTGCCGGCGACGCGGCCGCGCACATCGCCGAACTCGGCGGCGCCACCCACGCACTCGACACCACCGGCGCGGCACCGGTGATCGCGACGGCCCTGCAATCACTCACCGCGCGCGGCACCTTGGCCCTGGTAGGACTCGGCCCGTCCCCGTTGCCGATCGACGTAGCGGCGCTCATCGGCCGCGGAAAGACCTTGCGCGGCAGCATCGAAGG
The DNA here is from genome assembly GCF_042755165.1 of Nocardia sp. NPDC059177. Lineage (NCBI taxonomy): Bacteria > Bacillati > Actinomycetota > Actinomycetes > Mycobacteriales > Nocardiaceae > Nocardia > Nocardia sp. NPDC059177. The sequence continues at coordinate 189,559 of NZ_JBHZBX010000006.1, forward strand.
CGATGTCGACCCCCAGGTCTTCCTGCCCCGCCTGATCGACTGGCACCGCCGCGGACTGCTGCCGATGGAGCGGGTGGTGCGCAGCTACCCGATCGACCGGATCAACGAAGCCATCGCCGACATGGCCTCGGGCGCGGTGGTCAAGGCCGTGGTGACCTTCCCCTGACCACCACGGCGGCGGTCGTGCCACGGAGCGGTGCGGGAGAATGGACAGGTGAGCACGCGCGAGGACCTGGACCACACCACTGACCTGCGGATATTGCCGCCGGTCGAGTGGCAGGCACAGGCGCTGGCGCATCGGGAGCGGCTCGATCGGCTGGTCGGGCCGTATCTGGAGCGCCGTGCGGCGGGTATCACCCATCCGGTCGTGGATTTCCTGTTCACCTACTACGGCAACAAGCCCGCGCAGTTGCGGCGCTGGCATCCCGGGTTCGGGATCGGGCTGCGGGACGCGCACGACTACGCCGGGGCGCGGGGGTATCACCGGGTCGGCGCGGACGTGTACACCGCCGATCCGGCGTATCTGGCCAAGCGTGGTGACACCATCGCGTTCGTGGCGCGACTGCTCGCCGCGACCGCGCGCCGCCCGGCCCAGCTGTCCTGCTTCGGTCTGCACGAGTGGGCGATGGTGTACCGCACCGACGACGTGCGCCACCAGCAGGTGCCGCTGCGGCTGGGGCCTGCGGGCACTGATGCCGTGGTGGAGTCGATGTCGTTGCGCTGCACCCACTTCGACGCGTTCCGGTTCTTCACCCCCGACGCGGTCGGCCGCAATGCCGAACCCCTCACCCGGGCCGGCCAGGTGGATCGCGAACAACCGGGCTGTCTGCACGCCAATATGGACATCTACAAGTGGAGTTTCAAACTCGCGCCGCTGATCTCCTCGGAGCTGGTTCTCGACTGTTTCGAACTCGCCTGCGCCGCACGCGAACTCGACATGCGCGCCAGCCCGTACGATCTGCGCGAGTTCGGCTACGCGCCGGTGCGTATCGAAACACCGTCCGGGCGCGCGGAGTACGTGCGGTCCCAGGTGGCGATCGCCGAATCCGCCGACACCCTGCGGGATCGGTTGCATCGGGCCTGCCTCGCGTTGGCGGCCACCGCACCCCGGCCCGAGGACTAGGCTCTGCTCGGTGCCGTGGCCAGGTCCGCCGCGATCATGTCGACGGTTTCCGTCGCACACCGCCGGTTCTCACCGGCCCCGCCGCGACCACCGCGCTTGGCCCAGCCGACCACGTAGAGTCCCTCGATCGGCGCACCGGTCTCGGGGACGACGACCCGGCCCCGCCGGTTGGACACCGCACCGTCGGACCCGAGCGGGACACCCGGCAGCGGCGCACAGGTGAATCCCGAGGCCAGGACGACCGAGTCGGCGGTCACTGCCGTCTCCCCCGCGAGCGGGCCCGGATCACCCGAGGTGATTCGCCGGGTGTCCACGCGAATGCGCCCGGCGGCCGCGTGCAAGCCGGTGACCTCCCGGCCGAACCGCACCTCGACCGCGAGCCCCGAGCGCGGCGACGGACGTGCACCCTGCGCGAGTTCGGTCAGCAGCCGATCGAGGGGGCCGGGCGCAACGGCATCGAGCCGGTGGCCGCCGGTGTCGACGGTGATGTCCACGTCGAGCTGGCGCAGCTCGTGCAGCGCCGAGAAGGTGAACGGCGGCCGGGAGGCGGGTGCGCGGGCGAGGACGATCACCCGCGCGATCGGTGCGCCCGAGCGGGCGACGATGCGCTGCCGGGCGACCCCGGTCACCACATCCAGCGCTACATTGCCGCCGCCGGCGATCGCCATCGTCGGACCCGCCACCGCGGGTGCGCCACCGGACCCGACCGCATGGGCGCCGGTCAGCAGATCGATCGCCTGATGGACCTCCGGCATCGACGCCCCCGCCACCGCCCGCGGCGCGGCGGCCCCGAAGGCCAGGATCACCGCGTCGAATCGGCTGCGCAGGGCATCGATCGTCACGTCGGCACCGACCCGGGTGTCGAAGCAGGTCTCGACCCGTGAGTCCGCGAACGGAACGTCGAACAGCCGGGTCAGCCGCCGGATCCCCCGATGTCCCGGCGCCACCGCAGTCCGCAGCAGCCCGCCGAGCTGCGAACTCTGCTCGAACACCGTCACCCGGACAGCACTGGATCGCTGTAGCAGCTCCCGGACGGTGTACATCGCCGCCGATCCGGCACCGACGACGGCGACGCTGATCCGGCCCCGCCCACAGCTCAGGGCGGCCGGGAGCTCGGGTCTGCCGGGGCGCGGTGCGCGTGGCGACGCAGGCAGTTGCGCGCCGATGTACACCCGCTCGGCGTCGGTCAGCGCCACTTCGGCCTTGATGGCGTCCACCGGGCAGGCGTCCACGCACGCCGAGCAGCCGATGCAGGCGCCGGGATCGATGGAAAGATGGTCGGCCGCAGCGAATTCCGGGTCGCCGGGAGTGGGGCGAATACAGTGCTGTGGACAGACCTGCAGGCAGGATCCGTCCTTGCAGCAGTGTCCGAGAATCACGAAACTCACTGTCGGCTGCCTTTCACAGGAGGTTCGACTTGCGGTAGATGGTGCGCGCGACGCCGTTGAGCAGTCCTTCCCGGTCGAGGAACTCCACCAGCGGCGCGGTCGCCCTGCGGAACATCATGCGATGGTGTTCGTTGCGATCGATATCGAGCTTCGCGGCCCGCCAGTCCAGCCCCAGATCCCGGTAGATCGCCTTGTTGACCAGGCCCTTGGCGATGATGTGCGCGCCCACCGCGATCAGCACGGCGCTCACATAGCGGCGGACGCGGGAGACCTCGCGCAGGTGATCGCGCATCTTCTGGCGCGCGAAACTCATGTGCCGGGACTCCTCGACCACGTGCACATACGAGCTGCGGCGCACCGCCGGGGCGACCCGCTCGTCGATCGACCAGTCGCGTTGCATCACATCGAAGACCTCTTCGCCGGCCAGGACGATCCCGTAGGCGACCTCGTTCCACGCGAAGGTGCGGAACACCCAGCCCATCAGGAGCATCACCCGGTCCAGCGGGCTGTAGCGTTCCCCGAGCTGCTCGATCGCGCCGACGAACATCAGCGAGTGCATGTTCTCGTCGGCGCACTCGTTGAACAGGAACTTCACATCCGCGCGTGTCGGATCGACGCTGTGGTTGCGCCGCAGCAGCACGATCTGCAGCGCCACCTCCAGCCAGATGGCCACCCCGAGGAAGTGCGAGACCTCGCGCCGGGTCAGCCGCCGCCGCTCCGGCTCGCTCATCCGGATCCACATCGGGGTGCCGTAGAGCGGGGACCACTCCGGGGTCATGCCGTGCCGGTCGGTGTCGGTCCCGGTACCGGCCTCGCAGTCGCGCAGGTCGAAGGAAAGCCGGCGGGCCGACTCGAGCAGCTGGCCGTAGAGCGTCGCGGAATCCTCTGGCTCGGGCATGGTCGACTCTCCGGTGTGATCGGCGGGTGAGCTGCTTCTCCTGAGCGATTCGGTGCACGATAGTATATCCGCGCTGTCCTGCGGAAACGGGTTGCGCCCGGCGCGGCGCCTAGCCCCGTTCGAGGTCCCGTTCGAGCACGGCCGGATCGATCGCCTGCTCTTCGTCGGTGGCCTCGGTGACCAGTGAGAAATCACCCTCGTGCAGCTCGGTGCCCTTGTCCACGGCCACCTCGACGAGCTCGATGCCACGATCGGCGCGCAGGATCAGCGGGTCGTCGCGCAGATCCTTGTAGAGCGACACGCACATGCCGACCATCACCACCAGGAACGGGAGCGAGACCACCGTCGTCAGCGCCTGCAAACCGGTCAGCGCCCCGCCGAGATTGTCGGAATCGGCGATGACCAGCATGATCGCGGCGACCGCGCCGGTGGCCGCGCCCCAGAAGATGACCGTCATCCTGGACGGCTCGATACTGCCGCGCTCGGACAGCGTGCCCATGACGATCGAGGCCGCGTCGGCACCGGAGACGAAGAAGATGCCGACCAGGATCATCACCACCACCGTGGTCACCGAGGCGATCGGATAGTGGTCGAGCAGGTGGAACAGTGCGTTGTCGGAGTCGACGCTGCCGTCGGGCTCGGTGAGGTCGTGGTGCTCGGTCTGCTCGGCGATGCCCGCACCGCCGAAGATCGCGAACCACAGCAGGCTCACCGCGCTCGGTACCAGCAGCACGCCGGTGACGAACTGACGGATGGTGCGGCCCCGGCTGATCCGCGCGATGAACATGCCGACGAACGGGGTCCAGGAGATCCACCAGGCCCAGTAGAAGATCGTCCAGCTCGACAGCCAGGCCTTCATCGCCTCGTCGCCCGCGCCGGTGCGCGAGGCCATCGTCGGCAGGAATTCGACGTAGTCGCCGAGCGAGATCGGCAGCATGTTGAGCATGAACAGGGTGGGCCCGGCGACGAAGACGAAGGCCGCGATCGCCAGCGCCAGCACCATATTGATATTGGACAGCCACTGGATGCCCTTCTCGACACCGGAGACCGCCGAGACAACGAATGCCACGGTCAGGCCCGAGATGATCGCGACCAGACCCACCTTGCCGATCCCGTCGATCCAGCCGTTGAACTCCATGCCGGCGCCGATCTGCAGGGCGCCCAGGCCCAGCGAGGCCGCGGAACCGAACAGCGTCGCGAAGATCGCCATCATGTCGATCGCCCGGCCACCGATGCCCTCGGCGCGCCGGCCGAGCAGCGGGCGGAAGACCGCGGAGATCAACTGCGAGCGGCCTTTACGGAAGGTGCCGTAGGCGATGGCCAGACCGGCGACCGCGTAGATCGCCCAGGGGTGCAGGGTCCAGTGGAACAGCGTGGTGGCCATCGCGACCTCGGCCGCTGCCGGGCTGCCCGGCTCGGCGGTGTGCGGCGGCGGATTCACGAAGTGCGACAACGGTTCGGCCACGCCCCAGAACATCAGCCCGATGCCCATGCCCGCGCTGAACATCATCGCGATCCAGGACACCGTGCGGAACTCGGGCTTCTCGTCGTCGGTGCCGAGCGGGATCCGCCCGTATCGGCTGATGGCCAGCCAGATCACGAAGAAGACGAACGCGGTCGCGACGAGCACGAACAACCAGCCCGTGTTGGTGATGACCCATTTCTGCGCGGAACCCGCTGCGGAGGCCAGACTCTCGTCGTCGAGTACACCCCACGCCACGAAGGCCAGCGCGCCGATCGCGGTGGCGCAGAAGACGAACAGATCCAGGCGGGGCCTGCCCGGCGATCGGTGGGCTACCGCGTCCGCGTTCCCGTCCGTGCCACCCGAGGTGCCAACGACATCGTTCGACATGGATTCCGAGTCCTTTCCGGTCGCGGAGCCGGCACGCTCCACCGCGCCGTTCGCTACCTGAGCAACCGTACAGCGTGCCGCGATCCCAGTCCGGGATTCGGCTGTCCGGGCGAGCGGCCGATTCGCCGAAACCCCGCGTGCGCGCGGCCTGCTCGCTCTACCATCCGAAGACAGGTAACTGTCTGAGCCAGTTGCCGTGGGACGGGTACGGTCGGGGAGGCACGATGCACGCACGGACACTGCGCCGCTGGACGGCACTGGCGGCGGTCGCCGCGCTGACAGCCATCGGACTGCCCGCGGGAGCCGGCGCCGATCCGGTCGCCGACCTCGCGGGAACCGTGCGCGAGTTCCTCGATGTCGGGCGCACCGCGGTCCCCCGCGCCGACTGCGGCCCCGGCTCGCTCCCGGAGACCGGCCTCCAGGGCGACGTGCCGGCGGCTGACCGGGACAGTGGCCGCAGCACCCAGGGCTACCGCTGCAATATGTCGATGGTCGGCGGCTACACCGGGCGCGGCGCCGGCATCACCTCGACGAGCTTCGAACACTGCGCCTATGTCGGCTCGTTCTTCCCCGGCACGCTGCTCAGCGAGCATCCCGGCGTCCAGGTGATCGATGCGTCCGATCCGGCGAATCCGGTGCTGACCGCGACCCTCGCGGAACCGGCCATGCTCGCCGGAACCTGGGAGACGTTGAAGGTCAACACGACTCGCAAACTGCTCGTCGGCACCGGCGTCCCGGTCGGTCTGGGAGCGGGGTACCTGTCGGTCTACGACATCTCCGATTGCGCGCATCCGCGGCTGCTCAACCCGGGCACCGGCTCGAATCTGCTGATGCCGCTGCCGATCACGACCCACGAGGGCGGCTTCTCCCCCGACGGGCGCACCTACTGGGCATCGGGTCTGGTGCCCGGTTTCCTCAGTGCCGTCGATCTGACCGATCCGGCGAATCCGCGGGTGATCTGGCAGGGGCTGACCGGGATCGAGGCGCACGGGATGGGCGTGAGCCCGGACGGCAACCGGCTCTACATCTCCGCGCTCGGCGGTTTCACGGTGCTCGATGTGAGCGCGGTGCAGCGCCGTGATCCGAATCCGCAGGTGCCGCATCTGGGACGGACCTTCTGGACCGACGGATGGGCGACCCAGCACAGTGTGCCGGTCACCTACGACGGTGTGCCGCACCTGTTCACCGTCGACGAGGGCGGCTCGGGTGGGGTGAAACTCATCGATGTCAGCCAGGACAGCGACCCGCGGATCCGGGCCAAGGTCAAACTCGAGATCAATCTGCCGGAAAACATCGATGCCGGAATCGGTTCGGCCATGGGCGGTTCGGCGTTCTCCTACGAATCGCACTACTGCACCGCCGATCGGCCCGACGATCCGACAGCGCTGGCCTGCGGGTGGATCTCCTCGGGGATCCGGGTGTTCGATGTCAGCGATCCCGACGCGATCCGCGAGATCGCCTACTTCAACCCGCCGGCCAGGACCGGGCACAACCTCGAGATCTGGAACTCGCCGCACGCGCTGGCCTCGATCATCGGCATTCCGGTGATGACCGCGCCCGCGGCGCTGCGTTCGCTGGCCGAGGGACTGATCGACCCGGCGCAGATCCTGTCCGCCCGGGCCGGGGACGTCGCCTTCGGTGACCTGTCCACCGACTGGTGCCTGTCGCCGCCGGAGTGGCGTGGTGATCAGCTCTATGTCACCTGTTCGGACAACGGGTTCATGGTGTTGCAGCTCGACAACGGTGTCTACACGCCGCCGGCGAATCAGCAGTCGACGGTGGGATCGTGACCGGGGCACGGCTGTCGCGCCTGGCCGCCGCGGGGGCCGCCGCCGTGTTCCTGCTGGTGCTCGGCGCCGCCCTGCGCCCGCTGCTGATCCCCGAAACAGCCGCGCCCGCACCGGTGCTGACCGCGGTCGAGCTGGGATTCGTCCAGGACATGACCGCGCACCACCAGCAGGCGCTGATCCTCACCCAACGCCTCGACCCCGCCGTCGATCCGACCGTGCGCCGCCTCGCCGACCAGATCGCCGACACCCAGCGCGTGGAGATCGGCACCCTGCTGGGCTGGACCCAGCTCGCCGGAGCCGCCCCGACCTCGAACCAGCCGATGGCGTGGATGCCGGAAAACACCGGCCACCACCACGATTCGACCGCCGCCACCACCACCACGATGCCGGGCATGGCGACCCTCGCCGAACTCGACGCGCTGTCCGCCGCCCGCGGCAACGCGGCCGAAACCCTGTTCCTGCAACTGATGTACCGCCACCACGCCGGCGGCATCACCATGGCCCGCAGCGCCGACAGCCTGCTCACCTCCGGCGCGGTGAAACAGTCGGCCCGCGCGATGGTGCAATCCCAGAGCCAGGAGCTGGGCTATCTCGGGGTCCTCCTCGATGCGCGCGGCGTACAGCCGTGATCCGATACCGCTCCAGAATGCGAACATGAGCGGCGACTCGCGTACCGGCGCCATCCTGTGCGGGTATTCGTCATCACGACGAACATCGCCTTCGCCAGGATCGCGATTCCGTTCACCGTGATCGAGATCGAGATCGAGATCGAGATCGAGATCGAGATCGAGATCGAGATCGAGATCGACCGGGGTGAATTCGGCATGAGCCGACCCGGGGTGCGCGGATGTGTCCGAGTGCGCACCGGGGGTGGGGTGGGTGGGTGAGGACAACGTCATCGTGGGGCAACTGCTCAGAAAATCGCAGGCAATGGGGGTCGCCGACGATATGTCGGATTGTCGGTGAGCTGTAGGCGGAGGCTGGACGTGGTGGTGAGCGCACGAGCGGGCGTAGTGGTGGCCGAGTGCGGTCTGGCCAGGGTGCGCGCGCGGATCGCGGCGGAACTGGCGCCGATCGCGGTGCGTGAACTGCCGGTGGCCGACGCGGTCGGGGCGACCCTGGCGGTCACGCTCACCGCCGGGACGCCGCTGCCGCGCGTGGACAGCGCCGCCATGGACGGATACGCGGTCGCCGGGCCCGGACCGTGGTGGCGGCTGCATCAGCAGGTCACCTACGCGGGCCGCAAATGCTCGGTGGTGCTGGCGCCCGGGGAGGCGGTGCGGATCGCCACCGGTGCGGCCACCCCGTCGGGCACCACCGCGACCCTGCGCGACGAGCACGTGATGACGACGACAGTCTCGGGCAACCCCGTGGTGATGCGTGCACCCGAGGCGCCGCTGCGCGACGACACCCGGCGGCAGGGCGAACACTGGCACAGCGGCACCCAGCTCGCGCGCGCCGGTGCGCGGGTGTCGGCCGCTCTGGCGTCGGCCGCGCTCAGCGCCGAAGCCGAAACCGTCACCGTGCGTGGGCCATTGCGGGCCGATGTGGTGATGACCGGTGACGAGATCCGCGCCGTCGGCCCACTCGCGCCCGGCGAGACCCGCGATTCGCTCGGCCCGGTCCTGCCGGAGTTCCTGCGCTGCTGCGATATCGAGAGCACCGGGCTGTGGCATCTGGCCGACAGCCAGGACCTGCTGCGTTCCTGGCTCAGCCTGAAATCCCACGCCGACCTGGTGGTGATGGTCGGCGCGACCGGCCGCGGCGCCGCCGACCACCTGCGCACCCTGCTGGCCGACCTGGGCGCCCGCATCATCGTCGACCGGGTCGCCATCCGCCCCGGCGGCTCCACCCTCGTCGCCCAGCTCCCCGACGGCCGCGTCCTGCTCGGCCTCCCCGGCAACCCCCTCGCCGCCGTCGCCGCCCTGCTCGCCGTCGGCCCCGCCGTCGCCGACGCCCTCACCCTGCGCACCCCCGGCCCCACCATGTGGGGCCGCCTCTCCGACGCCGGCGTCATGACAGGCGAGGCCACCCGCATCATCCCCGTCCAGCAACACCCCGGCGGCGTCTGGCGCAGCACCGGTCCCGCCCACACCCCCCACCTCGCCGGCCTCATCGGCTGCCAAGCCCTGGCGGTACTACCGCCAGGCACCGGCCGAGGCACCCTCGTAGAACTCCTCCCCCTCCCCCACTGATCGCCACCGAAACTTCCAGCGCAGCGCGGACTTTGGAGACGATCAGCCGTTGCCGACCGTGGCGTCGGCAGGGGCCGTCCGGATATCCGGGGGCCGTACGAAGCGATCCACCATCCACATCACCGCGCGGTAGATCAGCACCGAAGGGACGACGACCAGCAGCGCGATCCGCAACACCACCAGCACGGCCACCGCGAGTACGAATACCGGGCTCAGCCCGTCGGGTGACCCGAAACCGTGGCGAGCGGACAAGGCCGCCACGACCGTGTGCAGGACGAGGTAAGCCACGCCGAGAACGACGGGCAGTCGGAATGTCCGCCACCAGGCGCGCAGCACGGTGGTGGTCATCGGGCCAGCTCTGGGCCGGAGGTCAGGAAAGCTAGGAGTAGGGCGTTGCCGATGACGCCGCCGGTGGCGAAGCGGGTGCGGTCTCCGCTCTGGAGCGGCAGGCCGAAGAGGTCGGTGGTGCGGAACAGGCGGGTGAACAGGGCGCGGTGGCCGAAGGCGCGGGCGGGGGCGAGGGCGAAGCCGGTGGCCGCGATCGAGATGCCGAGTATCAGCGGGCCGCTGTCCATGTCGCCGGGACCGTGGTAGCCGTCGCCGTACTCGTCGATGGCGCTGAAGCCGAGGACGGTGCGTTCCTGCGCGAACAGCCCTGCCGCCAGTTCCTCGGCGAGGGCCCGGTCGGCGAAGCCCGCGAAGTAGGCGGCCAACCCGGTACCGGAGGCGCGGGGGGCGTCGTGGGCCTTGCCATCGACACCCATGCGCTGGATCACCAGCCCGGTCCGCCGGTCGATCTGCACCGCACGGACCTGCTGGGCCCAGTGCGCGAGGACCGCCGTGTGATCGACGCCGGTGACCCGGCCGTGCACCGCGATCGCCGCCGCCACCGCCGCCACATCCGTCGGGTAGGCCTCGCCGGGGAAGGTATCCAGGAGCCCGGTCGGCGAGGCGAGCAGGCGTCGTTCGAAGGCGGCGATCAGCGCATCGTGGCGGGCGGCGAGATCGGGCGGGAATGCCGGATCGACCAGGCGGGCCATGCCGAGTGCCAGCGCCGGATACGACAGGTAGGCGTGCCCGTCCATGCTGTCGAGCTCGGCCAGACCGTCCCGGCCGTGCCAGGCGTCGGTGAACTCGAACCGCAGCTGCGGCAGCAGGCTCTTCGTCGCCGCGCGGGTGACCACCGGCCCGTACCGCGCCGCCCACTCGGGATGCGCCAGTGACACCTGTGCCAGCCCCAGCGCCGTCATCTGATGCGCGAGCAGCCCCCACATGCCGACCACCCGATCACGCCCACCACCGGCCCGCCACCGATCGTCCTCGGCTTCGAAGGCCACCAGCTCCTCGGCCAGCGCCCGCACCCGCCCCGGCTCACCCTGGAACCACTCCTCGGCGTCACGACCACACCACCACCTCGGCACCGTCGCGACGACCGCGACCGACACCACCACAGCGATCCCAATCGCCACCGCACGGCGGAGCCCGCGCACTCCCCGCACTGTGCGGTCAGAACTGCCCATCACTCGAAGGTACCTGCGGCACACCATCGTTCACGGTCGTGAGCGCACCTCGGGATCTGGGCCACCGACGTCGGGAGGTCCCCAGCGCCCTGGCTGCGGCCCTGGCAGGCGCCCCGCCAGGGCGAGGACGTCGGCAAGGGCCTCCGCTGGATCGCCCCGCATCGGTCCCGGGCGCGCAGGTTCGCCTCGTATCGGTCCTGGGCGCACAGGTCGGTTCTCGTACCGGGCCTGCGCCCGACCCAGTGCCGGCGCGAGTAGCGCGGCACCGGCGACACAGGCACCACATCGCCGCCGACGGCTGGTCGCCCGGCCCGCTCGCCCGGGACCTGGCGGTGTCCTACGGGTCGCGACTTCGTCCGTGTGGTCGGCGAGCCGTCCGGCCACGGAATTCCGGGTCAGCCGTGCTGCGGCGGCTGCCAGGGGCGGCCGTAGGGGTCGTCGGGGCGGGGCGGCGGGGGCGCCTGATGCTGCTGGGGCGGCGGGGGCTGGTGCGGCTGGGGTGGGGCCGGGTGTTGCTGCGGCGCGATCGGGGGCGGGACCGGCAGGGGCGGCGGGGGTTCCACTGCGGCGGCGGGCTTGGGGCGGGGTGCGTCCAAGCTCTCGACGGGGGTGCGGGCGGTGGCCTCGGCGGCGCGGACGGCCTGTTCGATCTTCGGGTCGGAGGCGGTTTCGAACCAGTCGGCGACATCGGAGTCGTCCTCGATTTTCACCGGGGCCGGTTCCTCGGTGGACGGTTCGTAGCGGAAGACACCGTCCTCGCCCTTGGTGGCGAAGTTCTGCGCGAAACCCTCGAGTGCCTTGCCGAAATCGCTGGGCACCAGCCACACCTTGTTGGCGTCGCCGCGCGCGACCATCGGCAGGGTCTGCATGTACTGGTAGGCAAGCAGTTCCGGGGTGGGCTTGCCGTTCTTGATGGCGGCGAACACCTTCTCGATCGCCTTCGCCTGCCCCTGCGCCTGCAGGTACGAGGCGGCGCGCTCACCCTGGGCGCGCAGGATACGGCTCTGGCGCTCGCCCTCGGCGGACAGGATGGCCGACTGCTTGGCGCCTTCGGCAGAGAGGATCTGCGCCTGCTTGGCGCCCTCGGCGGTCTTGATCTGCGACTCGCGGGTGCCTTCGGCGGTGAGGATCATCGCGCGCTTCTCGCGGTCGGCCTTCATCTGCTTCTCCATCGATTCCTGGATCGACGGCGGCGGATCGATGGACTTGAGCTCGACACGGGCCACTCGCAGACCCCAGCGTCCGGTGGCCTCGTCGAGCACCCCGCGCAGCTGGTTGTTGATCTTGTCGCGCGAGGTCAGCGTCTCTTCGAGGGTCATACCACCGACAACGTTGCGCAGGGTGGTGACGGTGAGCTGCTCGACCGCGGCGATGTAGTTGCTGATCTCGTAGACCGCGGCTTGCGGGCTGGTGACCTGGAAATACACCACCGAGTCGATCTGCAACGTCAGGTTGTCCTGGGTGATCACCGGCTGCGGCGGGAACGAGACGACCCGCTCCCGCAGGTCCACTTTCGCGCGGACGCGGTCGGCGAACGGGACCAGGAAGGTCAGCTGACCGGAGACCGTGCGCGAGTAGCGCCCGAGACGTTCGATCACCGCCGCCTCGGCCTGCGGGACCAGCGCGATCGATTTGAAGACCACCACCGCGACCAGCAGGACGAGGACGGCGGCCACGATCAAGGCAACCATGACTCAGGGACCCTTCCAGACGACAGCGGTGGCGCCGTCGATCTTCATCACGTAGACGGTTACTCCGGTTTCGTACACGTCGTTCGGATCGAGCGGGCGCGCGGTCCACACCTCACCACCCAGCTTCACCCGACCCGAATGCGCCGCCACGTCCTCGAGCACCAGTGCCGACTTGCCGGTGAGGGCGTCGACATTGGTCGGAATCGGCGGTGGCGTACCGAATCTGCGGCGCAGCACCGGCCGCACCCCGAGGAACAACACCCCCGCGACCGCGCCGAAGACCAGCGCGTCACCCCACAGCGGCAGACCGGCGGCGGCGCTGACCCCCGCGGTGCCGAGTGCGGCCACACCGAGCATGAGCAGCGTGAGATCCCCGGTGAGCATTTCCGCCGCCGCGAGAACGATGCCCGCGATCAGCCAGACTAGTGCGGCCACACCATCCACCGTACCGTTCTTCGGGCGGGACCGGCGCAGAAGCACCCGACACTCCCCGATGCCACGTTGGGAGAGTGGACACTTGGCGGTAGCTTCGGGGGGTGAGTGCACGCGGCGGATACGGCGACATCTTTTCCGGACACCAGCGCAGCAAGAAGACACCGGTGCCGACGGTCGTGGCCGAACGCGATCTGGTGGTGGAGGACGCGGCGAGCGGATTCTGCGGCGCCGTAGTCGGTTTCGATCGCAGCTACGACGGCGAGTTCGTGAAACTCGAGGACGGTCGCGGCGCGGTGCGCCTGTTCGCCCTGCGCGAGGCCGCCTTCCTCATCGACGGCACACCGGTGACGCTGATCAAGCCGTCGGCGGCCCCACCGAAACAGCAGGCCAGGTCGGCGTCGGGTTCGACGCGGGTCGATGGGCTGCGGGCCAGAGTCGCGCGGACCAGCCGGATCTGGGTGGAGGGCGTACACGACGCGGCCCTGGTGGAGCGGGTGTGGGGCCACGATCTGCGGGTGGAGGGTGTGGTCGTCGAGCACCTGGAAGGCCTGGACAACCTGGGTGCCCGGCTCACCGAGTTCGGGCCAGGACCCGGCGCGCGGGTGGGTGTGCTGGTCGACCACCTGGTCACCGGATCGAAGGAGACCCAGCTGACCACCGGCCTGGGCCCGCACGTGCTGGTGACCGGGCATCCGTTCATCGACGTGTGGCAGGCGGTGCGCCCGTCCGCGGTCGGTATCGAGGCCTGGCCGACGGTGCCGCGCGGCGAGGACTGGAAGACCGGCATCTGCGCGCGCCTGGGCTGGGGCACACCGCAGCAGGGCTGGCGACGTGTCTACGATGCGGTCGACTCGTTCCGCGATCTGGAATCGCCGCTCATCGGCGCAGTAGAACGGCTCATCGACTTCGTCACCGAACCGGACTAGTCCCAGCGCGGCACTCGCGGCGAACCTTTATGCTCGATGATTATGTGCTCTCCCAGTGCCACGCTGACATTGTGGGCCGGCTCCTGGCTGGCCGGTACGAGCGCGCCCGACGACGTACTGGAAGCGTTGCACGCCTGGGCTTCCCGGCACACCATCGCCGCGGGCGACCCGGTGACCGGCGGCCGCACCGATCTGCCGTGGTCCTCGCAGGAAGCGAGCGCCGGTTCGGGCGCGATGCCCCTGCTCAAAGTGATCCGTGAGGCCATGGCCCCGGCCGGCGCCCAGCTGCGGCTGGTGCTGCCAGCCCCCGGTGACGTGCGCGGGCTGCCCGTCGGCACCGCTTTCGCCGCCGACGCGGTCGATGCCGAGGAAGGCCTGCTGCTCGGTGTCCCCGGTCAGGACGGCACCGGGCTGATCCCGCACTGGGACGACGACGAGACCCTGCAGTGGACGGTGTACAGCGCGAAGGTCCCGCAGGTCGGTGGCCCGGACATGTCCCTCGGCGAGGCCGAGTACACGATGCGCGAATCGGTCCGTGACGCCGCCGACGCGCTGATGCAGCTGCACACCACCTCGCTCGGCAACACCGACGCCGACCCGCGCGAGCAGATCGAGGCCCAGCTGGCCGCCTACTCCCGGCACGCCTACCCCGACTCGATCCCGTTGCGCGCCAAGCGCATTCTCGACACCGCCGATCATGTGGCGGCGATTCTCACCGTCGCCCAGCACGAGCCGGCCTCCTCCCCCACCTCCGCGACCGCGCTCGATTCCCACGAATCGCTGCTGCGCCCGCTGTGGAACACCCTGCGCGAGGCCCGGCTGGTCGCGGTGCACGCCGCGACGGGGCGGGTCGGCTAGGTTCCCTCAGCGATAGGGCTGACACTGCCGCGACGGATACCGTTGCGGCGGAGCCTGATTCGAACTGCTGCCGATCTTGCCAGGACGATCTGCGGCGATACCGGCGCACGAGTCGCGCGAAGTGGCAAGTCGCGGTTCAGAATCCGCCGAGGGCGGCGCGCAGGTCCGGGATCGCGAGCACGGTGAGCATGTGGTCGCGTACGACAGGGCAGGTGCGGACGGTGACGATGTCGACGATGTCGCGATTGTAGGAGAGCGCGGCATTGGCGACGGTGTCCTGGACGGTCCACAGCCGCATGGCGCCGGTGAACGCCACTCGCGCGACCGGCGGGCCCAGCGCCTTCCAGGTGCCCTTCTGGCCGTCGAGGATGCCGCACAGTTCCTCGACCGAGGCCGGCGAGATGGTGGGCTCCGACGGTGCGGGCGGCTCGGTCTCGTATCCGGATTCCTCGCCGCAGCCGCTCAGGCCCAGCGCGGCGGCGGCCAGCGCGAGGACGAGCGCGTATCGGGGCGCTGTCGGACGCATCGGAAGTCCTCCGATCAGTCGAGCACAACTCCGCAAAGCCTACTCCCCGGACCGGGGGTTCCCGACGAATGTTTATCCGGTTGTGTTCAGCGCCGGCCAGGACGGGCAGGCGGCTCGCAGCAGCTGGGCGCGCAGAGGGCGCCGTCGGCGGTGCAGCCGTAGCCGGGCACGTCGCCGAGAGCGCGGACCGGGCCCGCGTCGGTCCGCTCGCGGATCAGCTCGACGATCATCCGGGCGAAACGCGCATCGGTGCCGGGGGTCGCCGCGCGGGCGAAGGCCATGCCGAGTTCCCCGGCGCGCGCCGCGGCCTCGTTGTCGAGATCCCAGATCACCTCGAGGTGGTCGGAGACGAACCCGACCGGGCACACCACCACCGCGTCGACGCCCTTGCCGTGCAGCACGTCGAGGTGGTCGACGATGTCAGGTTCCAGCCACGGCACCTGCGGCGGACCGGAACGCGACTGCCACACCACGTCGTATTCGGCGAAACCGGTCGCGGCGGCACACAATCGGGCCGCATCGGCGACCTGCCTGCTGTAGAGCCTGCCACCGTCACCGGGCGGGCCTGCGGCGAGGTCGGCCGCGACGGGGATGGAGTGCGCGGTGAACACCAGGCGCACCCCGGCCCTGCGTTCGGCCGGGATCCGCGCGACGGCGGCGGTGATCGCGTCGGCGAAGGACTCGATCAGCAGCGGGTGGTCGAAGTACTGGCGCAGCTTCACCAGTTCGGGGGCATCCGCGCCGACGGCGGCCCTGGCGCGGGTGATGTCCTCGTCGTACTGGCGGCAACCGGAGTAGCCGCCCCAGGCCGAGGTCGGGAAGACCAGGGCCGAGCGCACGCCGTCGGCGGTCATCCGGGCGACGGTGTCCTCGACCATCGGATGCCAGTTGCGGTTGCCGAAGTACACCGGCAGGTCGAGCCCGGCGTCGGCCAGATCGGCCTCGAGCGCGGCGATGATCTCCCGGTTCAGCGCGTTGATCGGCGAGATCCCGCCGAAATGCAGGTAGTGCTGCGCGACCTCGGCGAGCCGTTCCGGGGGTACCCCGCGGCCCCGGGTGACGTTCTCCAGGAAGGGGAGCACGTCCTCGGGGCCTTCGGGGCCGCCGAAGGACAGCAGCAGCAGGGCGTCCGGCATCAGTTGGCAGTGAAGCCCTCGGGGAACCACATGTTGTGGCTGGCGCCACCGTCGACGTAGATGATCGAGCCGGTGGTGGCGGGCAGCCAGTCCGAGAGCAGGGCCACGATCGACTTGCCGACGACCCGCGCGTCACCGCCGTCCCAGCCGATCGGCGAGGCGCCGTCCCAGTACTCGTCGAGCTGACGCAGCTGCTTGGCGTCGTCGGTGGCGGTGCCGGCGATGGCCTTGGCCGCCAGGGTCTTCACCGGACCCGCGGCGATCAGGTTGGAGCGGATCTTCTTGGCGTAACCCACTTCCCGGGCCACGTACCGGTTCACCGACTCGAGCGCGGCCTTGGACACGCCCATCCAGTTGTAGTACGGCATCGCCACGCGCGGATCGAAGTCCATGCCGACGATGGAGCCGCCCTCGTTCATCACCGGCAGTACGGCGCGGGCCAGCGAGGCGTAGCTCCACGCGGAGATCTCGAAGGACTTCGCCACATCGGGGCCGGGGCCGTCGAGGAACGGCACCGCGTCCGGGCCCATCAGGGTCTTGGGCGCGAAGGCGATCGAGTGCAGCACACCGTCGATGCCCTCGGGCGCCAGCGCGCGCACCGCGTCGGCCAGCGCGCCCAGGTTCTCCTCGTTGGTGACATCGAGGGGGATGGCGGGGGGCACTTCCTGCGGGAGGCGCTTGGCGATGCGGTCGATGAGCCGCAGCCGTTCCGGGATGCCGGTGATGATCACCTTCGCGCCCTGCTCCTGCGCGACCGCGGCCGCGCTGAACGCGATCGACGAGTCGGTGATGATGCCGGTGACCAGGATGGTCTTGCCTTCGAGCAGTCCGCCCATGAGTTTTCGGTTCTCCTGAGATCAGTGTGGTGTGCCGCCACTTTGTCGGCGGCGCGGGGGGATCCGTTAGCGGATCAGTGGCCCATTCAGAGTATGGGTCAGCCCGCGGGTCGGTGTGCCGTCTCGGGTCAGTGGCCCATGCCCATGCCGCCGTCGACCGGGATGACGGCGCCGGAGACGTAGCGGGCGTCCTCGGAGGCGAGGAAACTGACCACGGCCGCGACCTCCTCGGCCTGGCCGACCCGCCGCAGCGGAATGTACTTCTCGATCATGTCCTTCATGTCTTCGGGCAGCTCAGCGGTCATATCGGTTTCGATGAAACCGGGCGCGACGACATTGGCGGTGATGTTGCGCGAGCCGAGTTCACGAGTGACCGACCTGGCCAGACCGATGACACCGGCCTTGGACGAGGCGTAGTTGATCTGACCGGCCTGGCCCATCATGCCGACCACCGAGCCCAGGAAGACCATCCGGCCCCACTTCGCGCGCAGCATGGCACGGTTGGCGCGCTTGGCGACCCGGAAGGCGCCGGTGAGGTTGGCGTCGATGACCTTCTCGAACTGCTCCTCGGTCATCCGCATGAGCAGGGTGTCGTCGGTGATGCCCGCGTTGGCGACCAGCACCTCGACCGGCCCCTGATGCTCCTCGACCTCGGTGAACGCACGGTCGACCGACGCACTGTCGGTGACATCGCACTTCACGCCGAACAGGCCGTCGGGCACCCCCGATCCGCGATGCGTGACGGCGACCTTGTGGCCGTCGGCGAGCAGGCGCTGGGCCACCGCGAGACCGATACCGCGATTACCGCCGGTGACCAGGACCGACCGGGATGTGACGTTCGACATAGGGTCCAACCTATCTGTTCCAGTTCGTGCGCCCCGCGTCAGGGTCGCGGCACTGCGAGGTCTCACAACGCGGGGCGATGCGTGCTAGGGCAGGCGTTGACGATAGAGCAAACTCACCACGATGCCCGCCGTGACGAACAGCATGCCCGCCAGCAGCCAGGGCCTGCTCGCGTCGCCGCGGGTGGTCTCGTAGCCGATCTGCTCTTCGAGGGTGTCGTAGACCGCGGTGAGCTCGGCCAGCGAGGAGGCGGTGTAGAAGTCGCCGCCGGAGAGCTCGGCGATCTCGCGCAGCGAGTCGTTGTCGACCGGCACCTTCACCCGCTGCGAGCCCTTGCCGTCGGAGTCCGGGATCTCGACGGTGCCCCATTCGGTACCGAAGGAGATGGTCGAGACCGGGATGCCCTTGTTCTTGGCCAGCCGGGCGGCGGTGAAGCCGTGGCGCGGGTTGTCGATGTCCTTGTCGTCGGGCACGGTCTGCTTGCCGTCCGACATCAGCACCACCCGCGCGGGCGGGGGTGTCTCGGCGCCGCCGAGTACCGCGGCCAGGGTGTCGATCGACTGCAGGGCGGTGAGGATGCCCTCGCCGGTGGCGGTGCGCTCGGCCAGCTTGATGTTGTCGATGGCGTGCTTGACGGCCTCGCGGTTGGTGGTCGGCGAGACCATCACCGAGGCGGTGCCGGCGAAGGTGACGAAGCCGAGGTTGATGCCGGGGGTCAGGCCCTCGACGAATTCCTTACCGGCCTTCTGGGCGACCGAGAGCCGGTCGGGCTCCACATCGGTGGCCTCCATCGACAGCGACACGTCCATCACCAGCACCACGGTCGCCCGGTTGCGCGGAACCTTCTGCACCGCGGTAGGTCCGGCGGCGGCGATGGTGAGCAGGATCAGGCCGACCAGGATGAGCGCGATCGGTGCGTGCCGCATCGGGCTGGGCCGCGTCGGCGCCACCTTCTCGAGCACGGTCATGTTGCCGAACTGCAGCATCCGCTTGTGCCGCGCGCGCTGCACCAGCACATAGCCGAGGACCAGCAGCGCGACGACGACCAGGAAACCCAGCCAGACGACGGCCGTGAAATGCGAAATACTCACTGGCGAGGCACCCGCCCGCTCGGGGCGCCGAGGCTGTGGCGCCGGGTGGACACGAACCGGACCACGTCGGCGATCCAGTCCCGATCGGTCTGCAAACTGAGCACCGGCGCGCCGCAGCTGCGCAGCGCCTGCTGTACCTGCTCGCGCTGGGCCTTGGCCGCGGCCGCGAAATCGGCGCGCAGCGTGGGGGTGACGCTGAATTCGCGGGTGCGCCCGGATTCCGGATCGTGCAGCACCACGTCGCCGCCGTCGGGCAGGGCCACATCGAGCGGGTCGAGCACCTCGACCGCGAGCAGGTCGTGGCGCGCCGAGATCGCGCGCAGCGACCGCTGCCAGTCGACGTCGCCGAGGAAGTCGCTGATCACCACGGCCAGCCCGCGCTTGCGCTGCGGACGGCGCAGCGATTCGATGCCGGCTTTCAGGTCACCGCGCACACCGTCGCGGGCGTGCGGGGTGGTCGCGATGCCGCGCAGCATGGTCTGCGCGTGCAGGCGCCCGCTGCGCGCGGGGATGCGGACCAGGTCCTGACCGGTGGCCACGACGGCGCCGATACGGTTGCCGCCGCCGGAGGTCAGGTGAGTGACGGCCGCGGCCGCCGCGATCGCCAGATCGCGTTTCTGCACCCGGCCGGTGCCGAAGTCCAGGCTCGACGACAGGTCGACCACCAGCCAGGTCTCGAGCTCGCGGTCGGCGATCATCTGCCGCACGTGCGGATGGGTGGTGCGAGCGGTGACCGACCAGTCCATCTGCCGCACATCGTCGCCCGGCTGGTAGAGCCGCGCCTCGCCCGGTTCGGAACCGGGTCCGGGGATCAGGCCCTGGTGGTCGCCGTGCAGCACCCCGTCGAGGCGGCGCCGCACGGTCAGTTCGAGGGTCTTGAGCGCGGCGGCCAGCTTCGGATCGGTCAGCTCACCGGCCCGGAACGACGGCGGCGCGTGCGACGGCGGGGCCAGGCGGACAACGGGTTCCGGTGCACTCACTGGGGTCCGGCGTGGCCGGCGGGCTGGGACTGCTGCCCGTTCACCGGCTGCGGCGCGGGCTGTTGCTTGACGGGCGGCTGCGGCACCGGCGGCTGCTGCGGGGCCGCCTGGCCGCCGACGGCCTGCGGGGCGACCTGCGGCAGACCGACGGTCTGCAGCACGCGCTTGATGACGTCTTCGGGGGTGACCTCGTCGGCCAGCGCGTCGTAGGACAGCACCAGACGATGCCGCAGCACGTCCGGGATGACCTCGACGACGTCCTGCGGGACCACGTAGTCGCGGCCGCGGATCAGCGCCACCGAGCGGGCCGCGGCGATGATGCCCAGGCTCGCGCGCGGCGAGGCGCCGTAGGAGATCCAGTTGGCGACGTCGGCCATGCCGAATTCGGCGGGGGTGCGGGTCGCGGTGATGACCCGGACCACGTAGTCGACCAGCGCGTGGTGCACGAAGACATTGGCGGCCAGCTTCTGCAGCCGGATGATGTCCTCGGGGGCCAGGATCTGCTTGGGCTCCGGCGGGGTCACGCCCATCCGGTAGATGATCTCGCGCTCTTCCTCGACCGAGGGGTAGTCGACGACGACCTTGAACAGGAAGCGGTCGCGCTGGGCCTCGGGCAGCGGGTAGACGCCCTCGCTCTCGATCGGGTTCTGGGTCGCCATGACCAGGAACGGATCGGGCATCGGGTAGGTCTTGCCGCCGATCGACAGCTTGCGCTCGGCCATCACCTCGAGCAGGGCCGACTGCACCTTGGCCGGCGCGCGGTTGATCTCGTCGGCGAGCACGAAGTTGGCGACGACCGGGCCGAGCTCGGTGTCGAATTCCTCGCGGCCCTGCCGGTAGATGCGGGTACCGATGAGGTCGGTGGGCACCAGGTCCGGGGTGAACTGCACCCGGGAGAACGATCCACCGACGACCTTGGCGAAGGTTTCGACGGCCAGGGTCTTCGCGACGCCGGGCACACCCTCGAGCAGCACGTGGCCACGCGCCAGCACGCCGACGAGCAACCGCTCGACGAGCCGATCCTGTCCGACGATGACCCGTTTGACCTCGTAGATCGCCTTCTCGAGAGTCGCGACGTCACGCTCCAGGGTGCTCGGCGCAGCCGTACCGGCGTCCTTCGCCAGCTTCGGCCCGCTCACACCTTCCGTCGAAGTCACCAACATCCCCGCTTTCGCTTTGGTCCTGTGCGTGCGGCACCAACTATTCCATTGAATCGCCCGGTGTGCCGCAACCGACCGGGTCCAGACGCGAATTCGTAGCCTCGCCCGGCGCAACCGCGCGGGCGAAACCGCCGCGCTCGGTGCCGCACAGAACCACTACCTACCTGCGTCTACCGCACCCAACGTAGCTCGAGCGCGCGGAGTTCGGCACCGCACCGCCGATTCCGGGTGCGCCGGGCCGGTGTGCCGGGGCCGGGTGTCAGCCGGTGACCACGCGCACCGCGTACGGCATGATGCCGTCTTCGCGGACCGGTGAAATCTTCACCACGTCACCGGATTCGGGTGCCTCGATCATGGTGCCGTCGCCGAGGTAGAGCGCGACGTGCGCGCTGCCGCCCGGGCCCCAGAACAGCATGTCGCCGCGTTCGCGGTCCTCGACGTCGACGCGGGTGCCCGCGTTGTACTGGTAGCCGCTGTAGTGCGGCAGCGAGACGCCGATGCCGGCGAAGGCGTAGAGCATCAGGCCCGAGCAGTCGAAGCCGACCTTGTTGTAGTCGCCGTGCGCGTCGGCGGTGCCGCCGTCGCGGATGCCGAGGGTCGGCCCGTCCTCGTCGCCACCGCCCCACGCGTATTGGACGCCGAGCTGCGACATCGCGCGGTCGATCACGGTCTCGATGGCGGCCGAACCGCCGATCTGCGGAGTCGTCGACCGCGGTCTCGGCGTGCGGGGGGACGCCGGGGTGGACTCGAGCTGCGTGTGCGGGCGTTTGCCCTCGCCGAGCTGGGCGGCGCGGTCGCGGGCGGCCTGGTCGGCGGCGGCGCGGGCCGCGGCGGCGTTGGCGGCGGCCAGCAGCGCGGTCAGCTCGGCCTGGCGCTGGTCGTCCCAGGCCAGGAAGACCTCGCGCTGGCTCTGCAGGCCCGAGACCGTGGCCCGGGCGACGTCGAGGGCGGTCTGCGCGGCGGCGCGGTCACGCGCGAGGTCGTCGCGGGCCACGGCCTGGGCGTCGAACTCGGTCTGCGCCACGCGCACCGCGGTCTGGGCGGCGTTCTTCTGCTGTTCGGCGGCAGCGGCGGCGGCGTCGGCGTCGGCCTTGGCCTGGCGGGCGGCCGCGTTCTGGTTGGCCTGGGCGATCTGGGCGCGGCGCAGCTCGTCGAGCACCTGGCGCTGGTTCTTCGACACCATGTTCAGCACCTGCGCGCGATCCATCGCGGCATCGGCGGTGGCCGAGGACAGATAGGTGACGACCGAACTGCTCGACGGCCGCACATAGGCCTGGGTGGCGACCTGATCGAAGTCCACCCGGGCCGCATCGACTTTCGCGCCGGCGGCGTCGAGCAGGCTCTGGGTGCCGGTGACCGCGGCGGCGGCCGTGTCGGCGGCGTCGCGGGCGGTCTGCAGGTCGACCAGCGCCTGGTTGACCGCCTCGCGTTTGACGGCCAGCGCGTCGTCGAGGGCTTGGAGCTGCTGGTCGGCGGCGGCGATCCGGTTGATCAGGTCGCCGATCTCGCTGACCCGCGCGTCGACCTGCGCCCCGGCACCGGCGAGCTCGCCGTCGGAGGGGTTGGCCGGTGGTGGTGGTACCGCCGCGACCGGTCCGGCGGCCACGACGACAGCCAGCGCCATCAGCAAACCGATCGCTATCCGTAGGAGACCTGTTTCGTCCCGCCTGCCCGCAGCGCGCACGGCACCTCCGAGTAACTCGACTCGACACCTGTCACCGGCGCATCAGCCCACCCACCGACCTCAGAAGTCGACCAATGCCCCCTGTACCACTGCTTTCCCGATCGTGAACATCGCAACCGTACGACACATAGTTCACAAAGGAAACATCCGTCACAGAATGACACGGGCGTAATTCGCGAGTAGCCCGAAATTAGCCTGATGGGCGACAGTGTTCTACGGCGATAAGCAGACCGGAGGCCTGGAAATGCGACTGGGGGTGAACCAGTTAACTGGCGGAGCCCGCATCGACGTGCGGGGGCAGCGCCGCGTCCTCGCGTCCGCGCCGCGACTTCACGACATACAGCCCGGCGATCACCAGGGCGGTCAGGGCGAGCACGACCCCGGTGAGCACACTCCAGGACGTGCCCTCGGGCTGCTCGAGCCGATCGATGAAGGCCTGCACGGCCTCTTCGGGGTGATTGCCCCGGTACTTGGCGACATCCTCGGCCCATTCGAGCTTGACCCGGCTGAGGCTGTCGCTGTAGGTGCCGATCCAGTCGTCACTGACGACGACGACAGTTCCCTGGGTGGTCTCGCCGATCTCGGTGGCCAGGTCACGTAGGCTCGAGTCGTGGCCGGGGTTTCCGGGAACGACGACGACGCTGAGCGGGATCCCCTCGGATCGCGCCGCAGCGACGATCGCCGCGAGTTCCTCCTGGTCCTTCCCCTCGGGGGCGGCGACATGATTGTCGGCGAGATCGGATCGAACACTGCTCAGCACGATATTGGGCGGCAGTTCCGCGGCCATCGGCGCAAAAGTGTGCAAGACGGTCATCTTCCATCCGGTCTGTCGAGCCTCGGTCGCCGGTATTGCGACGGGCATCCAACACTGCAGGGTGAGCGTCACTGCGTCTGTCCCCGACTCGCTCGACAGGCACAGTACGCGACACCACGGCCGAACATGCTCGCACGTCACCCGCAACCGCCCCCGCGTATTTCATAGGACAAGCGTACTGTTAGGCTCGTACGGCGAGGAAAACGGCGCTCACGGCGCCGGATCCCCCTCCGAAGACGCGAGCCGCCGGCACAGCCCCGCCGGCGGCACACCCTCACACATGAGTGGAGCTGACGTGACGAAGATTGATACCTTCGGCGCCAAGGGGACGCTCGAGGTCGGAAGCAACTCCTACGAGATCTTCCGTCTCTCGGCCGTTCCCGGCACCGAGAAGCTGCCCTACGCCCTGAAGGTGCTGGCGGAGAACCTGCTGCGCACCGAGGACGGCGCCAACATCACCGCCGATCACATCCGCGAGATCGCGAACTGGGACCCCTCGGCGCAGCCGAGCGTCGAGATCCAGTTCACCCCCGCGCGCGTGATCATGCAGGACTTCACCGGCGTGCCCTGCATCGTCGACCTCGCCACCATGCGTGAGGCCGTCACCACTCTCGGTGGCGACCCGAGCAAGGTGAACCCGCTCTCCCCCGCCGACATGGTCATCGACCACTCGGTCATCCTGGACGTCTTCGGCCGCGCCGACGCGCTGGAGCGCAACGTCGAGCTCGAGTACGAGCGCAACGGCGAGCGTTACCAGTTCCTGCGCTGGGGCCAGGGCGCCTTCGACGACTTCAAGGTCGTCCCCCCTGGCATGGGCATCGTCCACCAGGTCAACATCGAGTACCTGGCCCCGACCGTCATGGTCCGCAACGGCCAGGCCTACCCCGACACCTGTGTCGGCACCGACTCGCACACCACCATGGTCAACGGCCTGGGCGTGCTGGGCTGGGGTGTGGGCGGCATCGAGGCCGAGGCCGCGATGCTGGGCCAGCCGGTCTCCATGCTGATCCCGCGCGTGGTCGGCTTCAAGCTGACCGGTGAGATCAAGCCGGGCGTCACCGCCACCGACGTGGTGCTCACCGTCACCGACATGCTGCGCAAGCACGGCGTCGTCGGCAAGTTCGTCGAGTTCTACGGCGCCGGCGTGTCCGAGGTGCCGCTCGCCAACCGCGCCACCCTGGGCAACATGAGCCCCGAGTTCGGCTCCACCGCGGCGATCTTCCCGATCGACGAGGAGACCATCAACTACCTGCGCCTGACCGGCCGCACCGACGAGCAGCTCGCGCTCGTCGAGGCGTACGCCAAGGAACAGGGCATGTGGCACAACGCCGACAACGAGCCCGCGTACTCGGAGTACCTGGAGCTGGACCTGGGCACCGTGGTGCCGTCCATCGCCGGTCCGAAGCGCCCGCAGGACCGCATCCTGCTCAGCGAGTCCAAGAGCGCCTTCCGCTCCGACATCGTCAACTACGTCGGCGAGGGCGAGCTGACCGCGCTGGACGAGGCGGGCGAGGAGTCCTTCCCGGCGTCCGATCCGATCGCCGTGTCCGCCGGCGCCGCCGACGACACCTACACCCCGGCCCACTCGGCCGCCAAGGGTGCCAACGGCCGTCCGTCCAAGCCGGTCCAGGTGCGCTCCGACGAGCGCGGTGACTTCGTCCTCGATCACGGCGCCGTCGTGGTCGCGGGCATCACCTCCTGCACCAACACCTCCAACCCGTCGGTCATGCTGGGCGCCGCCCTGCTCGCCCGCAACGCGGTGGAGAAGGGCCTGTCGACCAAGCCGTGGGTGAAGACCAACATGGCGCCGGGTTCGCAGGTCGTCTCCGACTACTACGAGAAGGCCGGCCTGTGGCCGTACCTGGAGAAGCTGGGCTTCTTCGTCGGTGGCTACGGCTGCACCACCTGCATCGGTAACACCGGCCCGCTGCCCGAGGAGATCTCGGCCGCGATCAACGACAACGACCTCTCGGTCACCGCCGTGCTGTCGGGTAACCGCAACTTCGAGGGTCGTATCTCCCCCGACGTGAAGATGAACTACCTGGCCTCCCCGCCGCTGGTCATCGCCTACGCGCTCGCGGGCACCATGGACTTCGACTTCGAGACCGACGCCCTCGGCCAGGACACCGACGGCAACGACGTCTTCCTGAAGGACATCTGGCCCTCGGCCCAGGAGATCGACGACACCATCAAGTCCTCGATCAACCAGGACATGTTCCGCAACTCCTACGCCACCGTCTTCGACGGTGACGAGCGCTGGCAGGGCCTGGCCACCCCGGAGGGCGACACCTTCGCGTGGGACGAGAAGTCGACCTACGTCCGCAAGGCGCCGTACTTCGACGGCATGTCGATGGACCCGAGCCCCGTCACCGACATCAAGGGCGCCCGCGTCCTGGCGCTGCTGGGCGACTCGGTCACCACCGACCACATCTCCCCGGCAGGCCCGATCAAGCCCGGCACCCCCGCCGCGCAGTACCTCGACGCCAACGGTGTGGCCCGCAAGGACTACAACTCGCTGGGCTCGCGTCGCGGTAACCACGAGGTGATGATTCGCGGCACCTTCGCCAACATCCGGCTGCGCAACCAGCTCCTCGACGACGTCTCGGGTGGTTACACTCGCGACTTCACCCAGGACGGTGGCCCGCAGGCGTTCATCTACGACGCCTCGCAGAACTACCAGGCCGCGGGCATCCCGCTGGTAGTGCTCGGTGGCAAGGAATACGGTTCGGGCTCCTCGCGTGACTGGGCCGCCAAGGGCACCAGCCTGCTGGGCGTGAAGGCCGTCATCACCGAGTCGTTCGAGCGCATCCACCGCTCCAACCTCATCGGCATGGGCGTTGTGCCGCTGCAGTTCCCGGCCGGCCAGTCGGCCGCGTCGCTGGGCCTGACCGGCACCGAGACCTTCGACATCGAGGGCATCACCGCCCTCAACGAGGGTGTCACCCCGAAGACCGTCAAGGTCACCGCCACCGCCGAAGACGGCAAGGTCACCACGTTCGACGCGGTCGTGCGCATCGACACCCCCGGTGAGGCCGACTACTACCGCAACGGCGGCATCCTGCAGTACGTCCTGCGCAATATGATCCGCGGCTGACAGCCTCGGAGTCCGGTGGTGCAGTATCGAATGATGCTGCACCGCACGGGCATCCGGGAACGGATGCCCACCTCGCGACAGCCCCCGTCTCGGAATTCCGGGGCGGGGGCCCGTGTATTTCCCGTTGGAGGACGCATGCCCAAGGTCAGCGACGACCACCTCGCCGCGCGCCGCAGCCAGATCCTCGACGGCGCACGGCGCTGCTTCGCCGAATACGGCTACGACGGCGCCACGGTGCGCCGGCTGGAAGAGGCGATCGGTCTCTCGCGCGGCGCCATCTTCCACCACTTCCGCGACAAGGACGCGCTGTTCTTCGCCCTGGCCAAGGACGATGCCGAGCGCATGGCCGAGGTCGCGGCCAATCAGGGCATCGTGCAGGTCATGCGCGACATGCTCGCCCGCCCCGAGGAATTCAACTGGCTGGGCACCCGCCTGGAGATCGCCCGCCGGGTGCGCACCGACCCGGAGTTCCGGGCCGGCTGGACCCAGCGTTCGGCCGAACTCACCGCGGCCACCCTGGCCCGTCTCGAGCGCCGTAAGGCCGCGGGCGCCCTGCGTGACGACGTCCCCACCGATGTCCTGCTCGGCTATCTGGACCTGGTCCTGGACGGCCTGATCGCCCGGATCGCCTCCGGCCACACCGACGACAATCTCTCCGCCGTGCTGGATCTCGTCGAGGCCTCGGTTCGCCGCCGCGACTGAGAACCGCACCGCCGCAACCCTTCCGGTTAGGGTGAGGGGTGTCGGTCAGCCGCGAATTCGTCCTCGATCTCACCCGTAGCGCCGCCCGCGATCTGGGCATGCGCACCTACTGGACCTCCTGGCTTCTGCTGCTGGCACTGGTGCAGGCGTGCCGCCGTGACGCACTGAGTCTGCCCGCCGCCGACCGCCACGACGCGCGCCGCGGCGAACTGGCCGAGGAACTCGGCGAACTCCGTGACATGGTGTGGCGCGCGGGGATCGATCCCGATCGGGCCGCCGAGACGGCCGCGGCGACCTGGCGGGCCGACCTCTCCACTCCATGCCACGAGGACGGACCGCGCCTGCGACCGCACACACAGGCCACCCTGGTCCTGGGCAGCATGCACGAGCGCGCCGCGGCGGATCCCCGCGCCACGGGCGGCGACGGCGAGCCCGATCCCCGTGCCGTCCACCTGTTCCTGGGTCTGCTCGACCACCCCGACGGCGCCGTCGGCACGTTCCTGCGCGAGCTCGGCACCGATGTCGTCGCCGCCAGGGAGGCCGCGGCGGTGCCGGGTGACGAGTGGGCGCTGGGCGAGGTGGTCGACGAGCGCTACGAGGTCACCGCGATCATCACCGCGGGCGGGATGGGCGTGGTCTACCGGGTGCATCACCGGGACTGGGGAATCGACCTCGCGGTGAAGGCGCCGCGTGGCGCCCACTTCGCGGATCCGTCGGTGCTGCCGCTGTTCGAGGCCGAGGCGCGCGCCTGGCTCGAACTCGGGGCGCACCCGCACGTCGTCGGATGTCGCTATGTGGCGCGCTATCGCGGGTTGCCGCGGGTCATGGCCGAGTGGATGCCCGGCGGCAGTCTCGCCGACGCGATCGAGAACCGCGAGCTCTACGCGCCGGGCGGATCCGCCGCGCTCGCCCGGATTCTCGACATCGCGATCCAGAGCGCCTGGGGGCTGGACCACGTACACCGGTGCGGTCTCGTGCACCAGGACGTCAAGCCGGGCAATCTCCTGCTCGCGCCCGAACCGGACGGCCGGATGCTCGCGAAGGTCACCGATATCGGCCTGGCCAGGGCGTGGACGGTCGGCGTGCCCCGGCAGGTCGACGCCCTGCGCCGGGCCGTCGATCTGGCCGGGACGGTCGCGGCCGGGTACGCCGGATACACCCCGGCGTACTGTTCGCCCGAGCAGTACGCCTGGTCCACCGGGCACAAGCAGCTGCTCGACCGCGCCACCGACGTATGGTCGTGGGCGGCAACGATTCTCGCGATGTTCCACGGCCACCGGCCCTCGCTGCTCGGCACCGAAACGCCCCGGTTGCTGACCCAGCTGACCGGCGGCGGCGGGCAGGCCCCGCCGCCCGGCCCTGACGTGCCCGCACTACCGCGGGCGGTCGCCGAGATCCTGGCACACTGCCTGCTCCCGTACGAGCTGCGACCGCACGACATGAACGCCGTCGCCGAACGGTTGATCGCGGCCCACCGCTTGCTGTTCGGGACCGATTATCCCCGCGAGCGCCCGGCCCCGCCGGAGCGGCGTTCCACCGAGGGCATGGTCAACGAGGCACTGTCCTGGCTGGAACTGGGCGACCTCGACACCGCCCGCACGCTGCTGACCGCCGCGGTCGGGCAGGACCCGTCGCACCCCTACGCGGTCTTCCACCGGCTCCGGCTGGAGTGGCACCGCGCGGCGATCACCGATACGCAGATGCGCGCGGCGGTGCTCGACGCCCAGCGCTCGGACCCGCTCGACCCCGTGTACGAGTTGTTCCTCGGCGCGGTCGCGCTGGAACGGTGCGACGGCCGCGCGGCGCGCACCCACCTCGAACTACTCCCCTGGCAGCTGCCGCACGATCCGATGGCGCAGCGCCTGCGGGCGACCGCGCACCGGCGTCAGGTGCACGGCGCGGGGTTCACCGCGCGGCTCGGCGCGCCGATCACGCAGCTGGCCGTAGCCGACCACCAGGCCTTCGCGGCGGTGATCGGGCGGTCGGTGCACGTCTACGGTCCGACGTTCCGGCGGCGCACGGTGCTCACCGTGCCCGGAGATGCCCCGATCACCGTGGGCTGGTGGGTGATCCGGGATCTGCTGGCCGTCGGCGCCGGCGACACCGCATACGTCCACGACCTCCGGTCCGGCGCACTGGTGCGCGAACACCGGCTGCCCAGCGCGGAGGTGACCGGGATCGGCTTCCTCGAGGAGGAGGCGGGCGAGCAGCTCTGGGTCGCGTCGGCCACCGGGATCTGGCGGATCGGCGCCGACGGTGCCGTCACCGATGCCGACGGCACGTTCGCGCGGCCGTCCCATTCCGCGCTACCGTCCCGTTCCGCGGCGACCGGGCGGCCGGAACCGCAGACCACCGCCACGAGCGTCGGCGGCGCGACCTTGCTCACCGTGTCCCCCGACGCCCGGGTCACCACCCACGACACCGCGACCGGCCGGTTGATCGCCCAGGGGCCGTGGACATTCCACGAACCCGGCGCGCCGACGGCGGTGGGCGTGTCCCGCGACGGCGCACTGGCCGTGGTCGGCACGGCCACGGGCGCGGTCCTGCTCGCCGAGGTCACCACCGGCCGGATCGTGCGCACCCTCGTCACCGGTGGCGCGCCAGTGACCCACGCCGCCCTGACCGACCGGGAACAGACAGTCGTCGTGGCCACCCAGGAGGGCACCGTGACCGCCTTCCACCTCTCCCAGCGCGTCGAGGCCACCCTGCTGCTGCCACCGCCGGGCTGGCGGCACCGGCAACGCGCCGTCCGCGCCGCGATCGACCTGACCCGCCAACTCCTCGACGCGGGGAATCTGCCCGCAGCGCGGGACTGTCTGCGCGCGGCGCACCAGGTACCGACGGCCCAGCGGCATCCCGCGCTGATCCGGCTGCGGCGCGAGGTTCTCGGCGGGCGGCGCGGCGAGTTCCGGGCACTGTGGCCCCGGCCCCTAGGAATCGGCTCGGGCGAGGACATCCACCTCGACCCCGACGGCACCCGGGTCGCGGTCCGCGCGCCACGGGACTTCGCCGGTGTCACCGCTGCCGGTTGGTGGCGGATCGACACCATCACCCGGCGCATGACCCCGGCCGATGATCGGGTACCCGGCGTGCGCCCACCGGCGCGGCTGCCCGGCGGATCACTACTGGGTGTCGACCGGGACGGGCACCTGACCAGGCTGGACGGGGACGCGCGGCCGGTCGACGAGATGGCCGGCGCGGACCGGGTGCAGGTCAGCGCGGACGGTCACACGGCACTGCTCACCGGGCAGGACGGCTCCCAGCGCGTCTGGTATCCGGACGAGAACCGCGCCGGTCCGGCCCTCCCGCCCGGCCCGGTCCGCCCGGCGGCCCTGGCCGCGGACGGCACCTTCGCCCTCGTCCACCGCAGCGGACTGAAACTGTTCGACCTGAGCTCCGGCGAACTGTTCGGCGGCACCGACTATCCCGTCGTCGGCCTGACCGACGTGCAGCTCTCCGCCGACGGCCGCACCGCGATCACCGTCGAACCCGGCGCGGTCACGGTCTGGGAGCTCCTCTGGGACTGAGCCGCCCGGTCGGGCTCAGCTCTCCCACTCCCGCAAGAGATTTCGCGCGATGCGGTCCAGGGCGTCGCGATCGGCCGGATCGAGCACCGACAGCATCGCGGTCTCGTTCTCGGTGTGCGCGACGACCACGGTGTCGACCAGTTCACGGCCCGCCTCGGTCAGAGCGACCCGCACGGCCCGCCGGTCCGCGCGATCAGCGATCCGCTCGACCAGCCCCGCCGATTCCAGCCGGTCGATCCGGCCGGTCATCCCGGCCCGCGAGAGCATCAGCGTCGCGGCCAGCACCGATGGGTTGAGTTCGTAGGGTGCACCCGAACGACGCAGGGCCGCGAGCACATCGAACTCCCCGCGCTGCAATCCGTGTGCGGCGAACACCGATTCGATCCGGGCCGTCGCCAGATTCAGCAAGCGACCCAGCCGACCGAACAGTGCCATCGCCTCCAGCTCGAGTTCGGGGCGTTCGCGCCGCCACTGCGCGGTGATCGCGTCGACGACATCCGGTTCATCCATGGACAGGATTCTATTCGACGCGATATAGTTCGGTAGCGAATTATCAACCAACGAATGGAATCGGCCATGACGAACGCCCGCGACATCGCCCTCTGCCTGCCCGAGGACGCCGAGACCCTCGGCACCGACGCGGTGCGGATGCGCCTGCTCACCGACGCCGACGCCAGCGACGGCTCGGTCAGCACCCTGGAGGTCACCATGGCCCAGGGCGCCGACGGCGCGGCACCGCACTTCCACACCCGCTCCGACGAGCTGTTCTACGTCGCCGACGGCGAACTCCAGGTCATGGCAGGCGACCGGATCCTCACCGTCGGCGCGGGCGGCTCCCTGGTCGTGCCACGGCACATGCCGCACGCCTTCGGCGCCACGCCCGACAGCGGCGCGCGCATCCTCATCGCGCTGATGCCCGGCGTGCAGCGCTTCGAGTACTTCCGGCTGCTGGACCGGCTGCTGCGCGGCGAGGCCGGGCACGACGAATTCGTCGCCGCCCAGGAGGAATTCGACAACCACTTCGTCGACGCGCCCGCCTGGTGGGCCGAGCGCGCCGCGCACCGCCGCTGACCGCCCGGTCATGCGGTTCCCGGCCGGATGTGGCCGAGATTGCAGCGGAATCGGGAACATCCGCCCGGAATCCGCCGGTTGTACACCGTATGACGTTTTCCGTACCGGTCCTCGTCCGTGGCTATGAGCTCGACACCCAGGGACACCTCAACCACGCCGTCTACCACCAGTACGGTGAGCACGCGCGCTGGGAGCTGATGCGCGCCGCGGGGATCGCGCAGGACAAGTTCATCGCCAGCGGCATCGGCGCGGTGGTGCTCGAATCGACCATCAAGTACAAGCGCGAGCTGCGCGGCGGCGACGAGGTCACCGTGAGCTGCGCGGCGGAGTGGCGCGAGGGCGAGAAGGTCTTCCGGTTCCACCACCGCATCGTCAAGCTCGACGGCACCGTCGCCGCGGAGATCACCGTGGTCGCCGGCGCGATGGATCTGACCACGCGCAGGCTGTACCCGACCCCGGCGGATCATTTCCGCGCCCTCGCCGACCGCCCCGAACTGCTCGGCCTCTGACCCACGCGACGGCGCGGCGGGACGCCACCGGCAATTGCCCGGTGACCCCCGCCGCGCCGTCGCCGTTTTCGTTTGCTGACCAATTGCCGTGGTGATCGCCGGATCACCACCCGAGTTGTCCGAAATTCTGTTCCCCCAAGGAGATCACGCGCCGCTCTGCGGTTTGCCCGGCGCCCCGGAAATCTGGCGAACCGGCTCGGCGGCGGTCACGTTCGCGCTATGATCCGAAGCACCTTCGGGGGTTCTGGCAAATGATGAGCAGACGACAAGATCGGAGTGCACACCCATGACCGACGCCGTCCACCTCCCCGCTACCGCGTCGCCCCGGGACCGGGGCCCCGCCCTGCGCGGACTACTGGTGGCCGAGTCCGAGCGCGACATCTCCGTCCGGGTCGAGACAGGCACCTGGACCTTCGATCGCCGGGATGTCCTGCGCCTCATCGAGGACCGCGCCGAGGCAGGCGCCCGGCAGGTCCGCGTCGACATCCGTCCCGGCGCCACCGCCGATTTCACCCGCCGCATGCGCGTCGAACTCGTCGACCGGCCGATCACCCTGGCCACCGAGCCCTCCGAGGCGCACGGCGACGACCAGCTGACCCAGGACACCCGCCGCTGGGCGAGCGGGCTGCGGATCGCCGAGCGGGGCGGGGTCACCGGCGCCACGTTCACCTTCCGTGACGGCATCAACTGCGACAGTCTCGACTGAAGCGGCACCGACCATGGAACGCGCGACCGATGCCGTGCTCATCGTCTCCGAAACCGACGACCTGCATGCCGACGCGCTCGCCGCCACCCTGCGCGAACAGCACCGGCTCGATCCGATCCGCCTGGATCTGCGCGACTTCCCCACCGAGACAGGCAGTTTCCGGCTCGACAAGACAGGCACCAACCGCGCGATGTCGCACCTGCACGGTCTCGACGACGTGCGCGCGGTGTGGTGGCGCAGGCCGCATCCGTGCCAGGTGCCCCAGGGCGTGCGCGCCGAGGACGACGAGTTCCGCCAGGCCGAGTGCGACGGGTTCCTCCAGGGCATGCTGTGGTCGATCCCGGCCTACTGGGTCAACGATCCGGCCGCCGAACGCACCGCCGCCCGCAAGATCGTGCAGCTCGAGACCGCGCAACGTGCCGGGTTCACCATCCCGGAGACACTGATCACCAACGATCCCGACGAGGCCCGCAGTTTCGTCGAATCCCGGTGCGGCCCCGTGGTGTACAAGCGCACCGGGACCGGGCGTGGTGAGTTCTCCGAGACCAGGATCATCACCCCGCCCGAGCTGAAACGGCTCACCGCCATCCGCTCGACACCGACGACCTTCCAGGACTACGTCGAAGCGAGCTGCGATCTGCGGGTGGTCTGGGTCGACGGTATCGAGTGGGCGGTGCGTATCGATTCCCAGGCCGGAGTCGGGCGGGTCGACTCACGGCTGGACACCTCGGTCGCGTTCGCGCACGCCCGTCTGCCCGCCTCGGTCAGCAAGTCCCTCGCGACGCTCATGGGCGCGCTCGGGCTCAGCTTCGGCGTGGTCGATCTGCGCCTGGGCACCGACGGCGAGTACTACTTCCTCGAGGTGAACCCGCAGGGGCAGTTCGCGTATCTGGAGATCAAGACCGGGCTGCCGTTGTTCGCCAGCCTGGCGAACCTGCTGGTCCGCGGCGACGGGGCCGTGCCGGGGTGGTGAGCGCGCTCTCAGCCGGCCGGATTCTTGCGCCGGTTGGCGCCGCCGCGCCCACGCAACTCGACGTGTGACTCGACCAGCACATTGTGGATGAAGCCGTACGAGCGGCCGGTGGACCTGGCCAGGGAACGGATGCTCGCTCCCGCCTCGTACTGCTTCTTCAACTGGGACTGCAGCCGGTCACGGGACTTGCCCGTCACCCGGGTGCCCTTTCCCAGCGTCTTGCCGATGGTTTTACCCTTGGCCGACCTTGCGGCCTGTCTCGCACTGTCGCTCATGGCTTCCTCCGAGTCGCCGAGCAGCTCATTCCAGGCTAGACACTCCACTGCCGGTGATCAACGAAAACAGTGATGAAACTCACCCGATCACCGCGAGTTCCGTCGCGACACAGCGTTTCACGCCCCGACACACCGTGCTAAGCGAGATCGATGAGCTCCGCGTACTCCTTGGACCAATGATCTTCGGTGCCGTCGGGCAGCAGAATCACGCGCTCGGGGTTGAGCGCCTCGGCCGCGCCCGGGTCGTGCGTCACCAGCACGACGGCGCCCGCGTAGGTGCGCAGCGCCTCGAGCACCTGCTCGCGCGAGATCGGGTCGAGGTTGTTGGTCGGCTCGTCGAGCAGCAGCACATTGGCCGCCGAGGAGACCAGCCCGGCCAGCGCCAGGCGGGTCTTCTCACCGCCGGACAGCGTGCCCGCGGGCTGTTCGAGCTGCGGGCCGGTGAACATGAACGCGCCGAGCAGACTGCGCAGTTCCTGCTCACCCGCGTCCGGGGAGGCGTGCCGGATGTTCTCCCACACCGTGGCGGTGTCGTCGAGGGTGTCGTGCTCCTGGGCGAAGTAGCCGACCTTGAGGCCGCGACCCTGCTCGATACCGCCGGAGGTCGGCGTCTCGACACCGGCCAGCAGTTTGAGCATGGTGGTCTTGCCCGCGCCGTTGAGGCCGAGCACCACCACACGACTGCCCTTGTCGACGGCGAAATTGACGCCGGTGAAGATCTCCAGAGATCCATAGAGCTTGGTCAGGTTGCTGACCATGAGCGGGGTCTTGCTGCACGGAGCCGGCTCGGGGAAGCGGATGCGGGCGACCTTGTCGGCCACGCGCACGTCGTCGAGTTCGGCCATCAGACGCTCGGCGCGACGCACCATCTGATGTGCCGCAGCGGCTTTGGTGGCCTTGGCGCCGAGCTTGGCGGCCTGCTGACGCAGCGCGCTCGCCTTCTTCTCGGCATTGGCGCGCTCGCGCACCCGGCGCTGCTCGTCGGTGGCGCGGGCGTCGAGGTACTTCTTCCAGCCCATGTTGTAGACATCGGGTTCACCGCGCACCGCGTCGAGGAACCACACCTTGTTGACCACGGCCTCGAGCAGTTCGACATCGTGGCTGATCACGATCAG
Source organism: Nocardia sp. NPDC059177 (assembly GCF_042755165.1). Taxonomy (NCBI): domain Bacteria; kingdom Bacillati; phylum Actinomycetota; class Actinomycetes; order Mycobacteriales; family Nocardiaceae; genus Nocardia; species Nocardia sp. NPDC059177. Next base: position 225,277 of record NZ_JBHZBX010000006.1, read on the forward strand.
GCCGCCGTCGTGGTTCTGCAGGAAGCCGCGCAGCCAGGTGATGGAGTCGGCGTCGAGGTGGTTGGTCGGCTCGTCGAGCAGCAGGACGCGGTCGGAGCGCCCGCCGCTGCCGTCGGAGGCGGAGAACAGGATGCGCGCGAGCTCGATGCGGCGGCGCTGACCACCGGAGAGGGTGCGCAGCTGCTGGCCGAGCACGCGGTCGGGCAGGCCGAGGCTGTTGCAGATCCGCGCGGCCTCGCTTTCGGCGACGTACCCGCCCAGCGCGGAGAACTGGTCCTCGAGGCGGCCGTACTTGCGGATCGCCTTCTCGCGTTCCTTGTCGTCGGCCACCTCGGCCATCAGCGCCTGCTGCTTCTCCATGTCCCGGATCAGCGTGTCCAGGCCGCGCGCGGAGAGCACCCGGTCGCGGGCGATCACATCGAGATCGCCTTCCTTCGGGTCCTGCGGGAGATAGCCGATCTCGGTGGAGCGGGTGATCTTGCCCGCGTAGGGCTCGCCCTCACCGGCCAGGATGCGCAGCGTAGTGGTCTTGCCCGCACCGTTGCGGCCGACCAATCCGATCCGGTCGCCGGACTGCACCCGCAACGCCGGCCCGGGGGCCGAGAGCAGGGTGCGGACTCCGGCCCGGACCTCCAGGTCGGTCGCCGTGATCACAGAGCTTCTCCTCGTGTCGGAAAACGGTGGTGGCCGCGCCGACCCCATCGTGCACCGTGGTCCGCGGCAAGAACCACTCATTTTACCGCCGGGTCGCGACAGGACCGAACCCGGCGCCGCGCGGTGTGAGCGTGGTTACTCTCGTCGCATGACTACCGATCTCCTGGGACGTACCGCCCTCGTCACCGGCGCCAGCCGCGGCATCGGCCTGGCCACCGCCGCCGAACTGCTGCGCCGTGGCGCGAATGTGCTGATCACCGCCCGTAAGCCGGAACCGCTCGAGGACGCGGCCGTCGAGCTGCGCGCGCTCGGGCACAAGGGCCAGGTGAGCACGCTGGCCGGTAACGCGGGTGACGCGGACGCGCGCGCCGAGGCCGTCGCCCGCGCCGTCGCCGAGTTCGGCTCGCTGGACATCCTCGTCAACAACACCGGCATCAACCCGGTCTACGGCTCGCTCATGGACGCCGATCTCGGCGCGGTCAGCAAGATCTTCGACGTCAACGTGGTGGCGGCGCTGGGGTACGTGCAGCAGGCCTATCGCGCGTGGATGGCCGAGCACGGCGGCGCGGTGGTGAATGTGGCCAGCGTGGCCGGCATCCGCTCCTCGGGCGTGATCTCGGCCTACGGCGCGTCCAAGTCGGCGCTGATCCGGCTGACCGAGGAGCTGGCCTGGCAGCTGGGCCCGAACATCCGCGTCAACGCGGTGGCGCCGGGCGTGGTGAAGACCAAGTTCGCCGACGCCCTGTTCTCTGCCGACGAGGAGCGCGCGGCCAACGCGTACCCCCTCAAGCGTCTGGGTGCCCCCGAGGACGTGGCCCGCCTGATCGGCTTCCTGGTCTCCGACGAGGCGGCCTGGATCACCGGCGACTGCGTGCGCGTCGACGGCGGCCTGCTCGCCACCGGCGGCATCTGACCCGGAGACAAGGGACAGCGGTGGGCGGCACCGGTCGCCGCCGCCCACCGTCGGCCGGGCACACACCCGGTGAGTTCAGTCCGTGGTCTCCCGGCTACCCGCGGCCGGGGTGAGCTCGGCGTCGGTGCGGGCGTTCTCCTCGGCACGGGCGGCTTCGGCCCGGGCCTCCTCGGCGCGCGCCAGCGGGTCCACCACCACGATCTCCTCGGCGCCGGGCCTGCCGGTCACCCCGAGCGGATCGCGCACCGGCACGTCCTGGCGCGGCGTGCGCCCGCCCTCGTCGAGGCCGAAGCGATCGTGCAGGCGGCGCAGGAATTCCGGGGCGTACCAGTTGGCGTCGCCGAGCAGTTTCATCGCGGCGGGCAGCAGGAAGCCACGTACCAGGGTGGCGTCGACGATCACCGCGAGCGGCAGGCCGATGCCGAAGGCCTTCATGAAGGTGATGTCGGAGGCCAGGAAGCCGAGGAACACCAGCGAGATGAGGACGGCCGCGGCGGTGACGATGCGGCCGATCCGTTCCAGGCCGAGCGCGACGGCGGTCTCGTTCTTGCCGGTGCGGTCGTACTCCTCGCGGATGCGGGAGAGCAGGAACACCTGGTAGTCCATCGCCAGGCCGAAGGCGGCGGCGAACAGCATCACCGGGACCGTGGCGGACAGATCACCGGTGACGGTGAAGCCGAGCAACCCGGACAGGTGCCCGTCCTGGAAGATCCAGACCAGCGCGCCGAAGGTCGCGGTGAGACTGAGCGCGCTGAGGATCACCGCCAGCACCGGCAGCACCACGCTGCCGGTCAGCAGGAACAGCACGATCAGCATGAGCAGCACGACGAAGCCCAGCGCCCACGGCAGCGCGTCCTCGATGGCGCCGAGGGAGTCGACATTGGCCGCGGCCACGCCGCCGACCAGCAGGTCGCTCGGCACGTCCACCGCGCGCACCTGCTCGACCAGCTCGCCGAGCGCGTGGGTGTCGGTGGTGGCGGGCACGATCGACAGGTAGGCGGCGCGTTCGGCGCGGAAGCGCGCGTTGGCCGCGGTCGGTTCGGCCAGCAGGCCGCCCTGGGCGTAGCTGCCGGTGGCGGTGTCGACCCGGCGCACGGTGTCGAGATCGGAGATCTCGCGCGCGATGGCGTCCAGACCGGCGGCGCTGTAGGCGCTGTCGGGCAGCACGGCGACGAGGGTGTTCTGGTCGCTCTCGCCGAAATCGCGCTGGATGATCTCGGTGACCTGCCGGGAGTTCATCGACTCGGGCAGGATCCGCTCGTCCGGGAAGCCCAGTTTCACCCCGAGGAACGGCGCGCCGAGCAGCAGCAGGAACGCGGCCACCGCCAGCCCGATCGGCAGCGGCTTGCGCATCACCGCGGTGGCCAGCTTGTGCCAGGCGCCCTCGCCGGGGGCGGGCCGCGGCGCCCGCAGGAACCACCAGCCGAGCTGGCCCTTGTCGATCCGGGTGCCGAGCAGCAGCAGCGCCGCGGGCAGCACGGTCAGTGCCACCAGCGCGGCCAGTGCGGCGACCGCGATGCCCGCGTAGCCCATCGACCGGATCGCCAGCAGCGGGAAGAACAGCAGACCGGCCAGCGCGACCGCGACGGTCAGCGCCGAGAACGCGACGGTGCGGCCCGCGGTGCGCATGGTGACCGCCACGGCGCCGACCGGGCCGCGGCCCTCGGCGAGTTCGTCGCGGAACCGGTTGACGATCAGCAGGCTGTAGTCGATCGCGAGCCCGAGCCCGAGCAGCGTGGCCACATTGGTCGCGGTGACCGACAGCGGCATGAACAGGGTCAGCAACCACAGCGCGCCCATCGTCGCCACCACGGTGACGACGGCGACCAGCAGCGGCAGACTCGCGGCGACCAGACCGCCGAACACGAACAGCAGCGCGATCATGGTGAGCGGGAAGGCGATCGCCTCGCCGCGGGCGATGTCGGTCTTGCTCTGCAGCACGGTCTCGTGCATGAGCACCGAGAAGCCGCCCGCCCTGACCTCCAGTGGCCCGTCGAGCCGGCTGAGGTGATCGATGACCGCGGTGACGGTGTCGTCGATCTCGCGTTCGGTGCCGAGCACGCTGGCCACGATCAGGCCCTGCTTGCCGTCGACGCTGCGCAGCGCCGGCTGGTGGGTGGTCCAGTAGGACACCACCTCGGCGACACCGGCGCGTTCCTGCAGATTGGCGACCAGCGCCAGTGCCGCGGTGACGGTTTCGGGATCCTCGACCGAGGACTCGGTCTCCACCAGCAGCACCAGGTTGGGCGAACCCTGCCCGAATTCTTCCCGCAGGACGCTCAGTGCCCGGCTCGACTCACTGCCGGGGTCGGTGTAACCACCGCCGTCCACCCGGTCGAACAGGGTGGCACTGAGTGCGCCGAGCACCAGTGCGAGCACCGCGAATACGCCGAGCACCCAGCGGCTGCGCCGCTCGGTGAATTCGAACACCGGATCGTCTCCTCACTCGTCACACGCTGTCGCGGCACGCACCTCGGATGATCCGATCCTGTTGCCGGGACGGCGTGTTCGCCCGCAGATGGTAGCAACTCCGTGGCGTTCACGCGGCCGGTCAGGACAGCCGCACCGGCACGAGCTGGGCTACCGACCAGTTAGCCCGAGGACCGCGGTGACGACCCGGCGGCGCAGCCGTGGCGGCACCGCCGCGAACAGGGTCCGCATAGCGGTCACCGTGCCGGGCAGATCGTGGCCGGACAGGTAGGCGCGCTGCCGGTCGGCGGGCAGGCCGAAGAACGCGTCTAAGAACACCGCGACATCACGCGGCGGCAGGGCGAGCAGGGCGCGCAACCCGGCTCGCCGCAGCGTATAGACGGCTCTGGCCTGTGCGGTCCACAGAGTCTGCCCCGCCACGACGGTGTCGGCGGCGGCGAGCGCGGCGGCGACGCTGTAGCCGGTGGCGGGGTGGGTCAGCCCACCCGCGGACCCGAAGCGCCCGTGTCCTGGCTTGCCGCCCTGCACCGGGAACCGCACCCGCTCGACGGTCTCGCTGCCGTTGAGCGCGATCCCCCTGGCGCGCAGGCGGTGTTCCAGCCGGGTGCGCAACACCTCGGGGGTCAGTGCGGGGCGACCGGCCAGGCAGGTCTCCTCGAACAGCATCGTGTCCGCGCTCAGCGGGACGGCGTAGAGGAACGACGGCGGCGCGTCCGGGCCCGCGCCGTTGTCGAGACGCCAGTCCATGAACAGTGTGGGCTGGCCGGGGTCGAGGACGGCACGGTCGACGACCACCCCGTAGGCGGTCTGCTCGGCGCGTTCCGGCGCGCGGGCCAGGCCGCGGGCATCGATCACCCGTCCGGTGCAGCGCAGCCCGGACGCGGTACCGACCACTCCGTCGCCCACCGCGACGACCCGGTCGGCGACGATCCTGGCACCGTCCAGGGTCAGCGATCGTTGCAACGCGACGGTGTCGAGCACCTGGTAGGCGCGCGCGATCCGGTGCTCGCGCACCGCCCAGGCCACGGGTTCAGCGACGGTCGCGGCAACCACACCGGGATCGAGCCAGCCGGGCAGTTCGTCGGCCCATGCGGCGTAGGTGGGCGTCCAGATCCGGTCGGGATGCGGGTCGATCACGGTCACCGACTGCCCCGCGGTCAGCGCACGGTGCGCCACCGCCCGGCCCGCGGGTCCGAGCCCGCAGATGATCACGTCGGCGTCCATACCCACGATTCGATCACGTCACGGCCCCGCACCGTTTCGGTGCCGCTCGCTCGCCCCGGCGGGCAGTCTCGGCAATGATGGGGACCATGAGATCGATCTGGAAGGGCTCGATCGCATTCGGGCTGGTCAATGTCCCGGTCAAGGTCTATACCGCGACCGAGGACCACGATATCCGGTTCCATCAGGTCCACGCGAAAGACGGCGGCCGGATCAAATACGACCGTGTCTGCCAGGTGTGCGGCAATTCCGTGCAGTACGCCGATATCGACAAGGCCTATGTCTCCCCCGACGGCGAACAGGTCGTGCTCACCGACGCCGATTTCGCGACCCTGCCCGCGGCGGAGAAACACGAGATCCCGGTCCTGGAGTTCGTGCCCTCCGATCAGATCGATCCCGTCCTGTTCGACAAGAGCTACTATCTCGAGCCCGATTCCACGACGCCCAAGGCCTATCAATTGCTGGCGGCGACCCTCGAACGGATCGACAAGACCGCGCTGGTGCACTTCACCCTGCGGCAGAAGACCCGGCTGGCCGCGCTGCGCGTGCGCGACGGTGTGCTGGTGCTGCAGACCCTGCTGTGGCCCGACGAGGTGCGCGCGGTCGATTTCCCCGCCCTCGACGAGGCCCCCGCGCCGCGCCCACAGGAATTGAAGATGGCCGAGACGCTCGTCGAATCCATGTCCGGTGATTTCGATCCGTCCGAATACACCGACGAATATCAGATCGAACTGCAGAAACTTCTGGACGAGGCCATAGCCAGCGGCTCGGGCAAGGTCGACACCGCCGCGGCCACCGAAACCGCCGAACAACCCGACGCCGAAGTCGTCGACCTGGTCGCTGCCCTGCAACGGAGTCTGGAAGCCAGCGGCCGCCGCGACAGCGAATCAGCCGCGCCGGCGCCGAAGAAAGCCACGAAGAAAGCTACGAAGAAGGCCGCGAAAAAGGCGCCTGCCAAGAAAGCCGCGCCGCGCAAGTCGACGGCGACACGAAAAGGCGCGTAGGTAGGGCACACTGGCGCTCATGGACACCGCGATCGCTGTCGTTGCGATGGGATTGGGACACCTGCGTCAAGTCCTCGATCTCGGTCATCAGGTCTTCGACACCACCACCAAGCCGTACACGTCGTGGTCGCTGACGGCCGTCGCCGAGCACCTCGACAGTCCCGACAATGCCTGCTGGGTCGCCCTGGACTCCGATCGCGTGGTGGGATTCGTGCTCGGGTCGATGGAATTCGAGCACCGCGACGACTGGGGCTATCTCGAGTGGATCGCGGTCGCGCCGGACATGCAGGGTCACGGCATCGCGCGACGGCTGGTCGAGGCGTGCTCGACCGCGCTGTTCACCGCGGGCGCCAAGCACATCGTCACCGATGTGGAGGACCGCAACAGCGCCTCGGCGGCCCTGATGACCAGCAGCGGCTTCGCGCCCGCGGCGACGGTCACGCTGCTGGTGCGCGCGAATCCCGCCCATCCCGTCGAGGACGCCGACCCCACGCTGCCACCGATGCCGGCGACCACCCGCCGGGATCTGGCCCGGCGCGGCAGACTCGCGGTGGAGCACCCGCGGCGCTGAGATGAAACAGGGCACGCACCGATGCGGCGCGTGCCCTGTTTCCGTGTGCTGCGTCAGATGTTCGCCGTGCAGGCGGACAGGATGACGCTCGCCGCGCGCGGCGAGGCCGAACCCGGGTCCGGGAACGGCGGGGCGCTGATACCGAGGACATCCACGGCGGCGCGCTCGGCGGCGGCCAGGGTGTGATCCCAGGCCCAGCCGAAGCGGTAGTCGGCGCCCTGCGCCACCGCGCCACAGGCATTGCGGAACTCGACGACGATCTGGCAGTCCCACACGCCGCATTCGGCCAGGGCGGCGCCGCGGGCGGCTTCCCAGCTGCCGTAGTTGACCGCCGAGGCGACCACGGCTTCCTGCGAGGACAGCGCCAGCGCGCCGTAGAGGTCACCGGCGGCGGCCTGGAAGCCACCGTCGCGCGAGACCGCGGTGTAGCCGGGCGCTTCGGCGATGGCCACGCCGCTCTCGGCCGCGGCCGCCGGACCGGCGGTGACCACCGTGAACGCGGCGACCGCGGACAGCGCTGCCACACCAAGGGCATATTTGCCCACAACAGACATCAGAGGATCTCCCCATCGAAATATCGGCTTCGTAGTCGAAGCCGGACCAATCATGAACCGCCACCGGCCACGTGGGGAAATAGCTTTCCCGAATCGCCGCGGCGACTGTACTTTTCGACGTCCGTTCCTCCCGAACCGTTCGTCCGCCACAGATTAACAACTCGCACCGACAAGTTCCGCCCACCGAATCGTGGTCTCGACACGGCCCTTCCACACGGCTACCCAGTAACTAGCCCGCCAGCGCGTCCCTGGCGCGCATCAACGCGAACCCCAGCAGGTTGAGTCCCTTCCACTGGGCCGGATCCGTTGCCCGTGGATCATCGACCGCCAGCCCGATCCCCCAGATCCGGTCCACCGGACTGGCTTCGACGAGTACCCGCTTCCCGGTCCCGACCAGATACCGCCGCAGCGCCTCGTCGCTCCCGAATTTGGCGATACTCCCGGCGACGACGATCTCGAACCGGGCGCCCTGCCACACCGCGTCGTCGAAGGCGCGGATCTGCCGTCCGAGCTTCTTCGCCTGGCTCGGATGCGGCACCGCGAGAATTCGGCCGGCGGTCACCGCATCGTCGAACAGCACGGCCTTGCGCCACATCATGTAATGCTCGGCGGTCGCGAATTCGATCCCGTCGACCGTGAAAGCCGCAGGCCACCACTGACTCAGGCAACTCGCCCCGAGCGCACCGCCGGGCCGCGGGGTGTGCCCCCAGAAGGGCAGATACTTCGGCGCCGCACCGTCCTCGATCGCCCGGCACAGCTGTTCGACGAATTCGATCGTCACAACCCCTCCCACGTTTTGGTCTGCTAGACTATACATCAGCCAGGGCGCCTGACGCATCCGGAAATACCCACCAGCGCACTGATGTTCGGTGGTGCCGGCAGGCGGGTGGTCGCTGCCCGATCGGCGGTGGGAGCGCCGAGAGCATAGGGTGGCGGAATGGGGAACACCGAGTTCGGGCCGGGCGATGTCGTGTATTTTCCGGCAGGGCCGTTCAGTGGGGTCTGTGCGGTGGTGCGGGCGGTCGACACCCGCAACAGCACCTTGCGCATCGACTTCCGGGAAGGCGTGACCCATCGCGAGGGTGGGGTGCTGCAGGAGCGGCGGCATCAGTTCACCGTGGATTTCGGCGAGGTCGAATTGCTCTAGCCGGTCAGGATCGGGGCGGCCTGATCCCAGAAGGCGTGCAGGTCCTGCTGCCAGTAACCCCAGGAGTGGGTGCCCGCGGGGCGCAGGTCGAAGGTCGCGGGGATGGACAGGGCGGCCAGGCGGTCGCGCAGGAGACGGGTGCACTGGCCGGTGATGCCGTCGAGGACGCCGCCGATCAGGAGCTGATCGGCCAGCTTCATCGGGTCGCCGCCGATGCCGGGGCCCAGGGGGCCGGGTAGTCCGTTGCCGGTGCTCACGTATACCCGCACCCCGCGCAATCGGTCGGCGTGCAGGTACGGATCGTTGGCCGCCCAGCCGGGATCACCGGGCGCGCCCCAGAGGTTGACCGGATTCCCTTGCCGCGCGGTGACTATCGCCGACACCATCGCCTGGCCCGCCGGATCACTGGTCCGCACGCAGCCGCTGAACGACCCGACCAGCCCGAATCGCCGCGGCGCCTCCTGCGCCATCCGGAACACCGCCGAACTCGCCATCGACACGCCGGCGACGGCATCGCGGCCGGTGCCGTGGAAGGCCGTGTCGATGATCGGCGGCAGTTCCACGGTCAGGAAGGTGAGCCAGCGCTGCTTGCCCAGCACCGGGTCCTCGGCCTGCCAGTCGGCGTAGAAGGTGCCGCCCCCGCCGATCGGCATCACCACGGTCGCCTGTGCGCCGTCGAGGAATTCGAGCACGTCGGTGCGGGTGAACCAGTTGCCGCCGGTCCGCCAGTCCGCGGTGCCGGCCCCGCCGTCGACCCCGTTGAGCAGGTAGAGCGCACCCGCCGGCGCGCCGGGATCGGCGGCGGGCAGCACGGCCACGGTGATCGGGCGGCCCATCGCCGTCGAGTACACGGTCAGGTCGATCACCCGGCCCGGACCGGTGGCCGTGGCACCGATCGCGTGTGATCCGTCCGGTGCCGCCACCGCCGCCGCCAGCGCCCGCGCGGCCACCGTGTCCGGCGCCTGCGCCCCCGCGACGGCGGGCAACCCGGCGACGGCGAGGAGCACAGCGAACAGCGCCCGCCGCACCATCGAACCCAGCATCCTCGCCCTCCCGCACGTCCCGACGGCGCCGAACCTACGCAGACCGCGCGCCGCCGAGACCCGGTGCCGGGCAGATCTGGGCATTCGACCGCGCGGACACCGCGCCGCTGGGATCGGCCACAACAGTGGCGGACGGCCCGGCGTGAAAACTGCGCGCGATCATCGCCGAACGCAACTGCCACAGTCCCGAGGCGTGTGTCGGGTCGAGTCCGGTCAGCTGCGAGACCCGGCGCAGCCGGTAGTCGACGGTATTGGTGTGGATGTGCAGCAGCCGGGCGGTGCGCTGCCGGTTCATGTTGTTGGCGATGTGCACCCGCAGCGTCTCGTAGAGCTCTGGATGATTCGCCAGCGGCGCCAGCAGTTCACCGAGCCGCGCGCGGCCCGGCCCCGGCCGGGTGAGCTGGTATTCCAGTGCCAGGTCACCGAAGCGGTACAGCGCCGGCGCGCAGTCGAGCCGCTCCACCATGTCGAGCACCTCGTGCGCGCGTTGCGCGGCGGCGGGGATCTCCTCGGTACTCGCGGCGGGTACCAGCGCCGCCATCACGTCCACTCGCGCCGCCCGCGACAGCACCTCCACCAGCGCGTCGAGTTGCGCCTCGGGCACCATATCGGCCGGGATCAGCACGGTCCCACCGTCCACCGACAGCAGCGACAGCGCCCGGTCACCGCAGCGATGGGCCAGCGCGGCCTGCACCCGGCGCAGCTTGCGCCGGGCCACCACGGCGCCGTTGAGCCGCGGGTCGTGCTCGTCGGGATGCTGCCGGATCGCCAGGGCCAGTACCGAATACGCCTCGGCGACGGGGATACCGCATTCGCGCGCCATCGTCATGGTCGGCTGACCGGCCAGCAGCGCGGAGGTGAGCGTGTGCACGGCGGTGTGGTGCTCGCCGGCGATATCGCGATGCTCGCGAATGTAGGCGCGGGTCACGGTGGTACACAACTGGTCGGAAATCGCTGTCACCCGGCGGAATCCGTCGATCAGACTGGTCCGGTCGGCCTCGCCGATCTGCTCGAACACCGCGTCGAAGGCGAGCTGGAAACCCTCGTGGAAGGCGTGCAGGATGGTGTCGATCGGCACGCCCTCGCGCGCCCACCCGGCCGCGGCGGTCGCGAGCCGGCCCAGCTTGTCGTCCTCGGTGTTGCCGTCGAGCATGCCGCTGACCAGTTCGAGGCACATCCGGGTGATCGTGGTGACCTCGCCGGAGATGGCGTCGCCGGGCAGCGTCCGGCAGGTCGCCACGGTGTCGACGAAGTGGCCGACGAGCCGGGGCGTCAGCGTGCGGACATCACGCAGCGGCTGCCACAACGTGGCTCCGTCCAGTGGGATCGTCATCGTCGACTTCTCCTTCCACACCGAACCGGTGCCACCGGTGGTGGTTCTCTGCCGTAGCGGGTGCCGATGTGATGGCATACACTCCGGTTCCTTCGTGATCATGACTCTAGGGTGAGTAACTGCTCACCTTCTACTCCTCTTTGTACAAAGGTCTAAAAATGCCACCGCAAGCCGACAAGCAGCGCAAACGCCCGAAACAGGATCGGGCCAAGGAGACGCGAGTTCACATTCTCGACACATCCGCTCAGCTTTTCGGGACTCGCGGTATCGGTAACACCTCGACCAACAAGATCGCCGCCGAGGCCGGGATCAGCATCGGCACGCTGTACCGGTATTTCTCTGATCGGGACGAGATCGTCAAGGAGCTCACCGACAGCATGTTCCTGCAGGTCGAGGAGCGCTACAGCCGCCTGCTGCTGAGTTCGGCGGACAAGACGCCGCGCGATGCCGTCGCCGAGGTGATCCGGATCGCGGTCGAAATCCTGGTCGCCAACGGGCCGTTGGTGCGCGCGCTCGTCGCCGACCTGCAGTTCTACGGCAGCGGTATCCCCGAATTCGAACCGCGGCTGCGCATGATCATCAAGCTGTATCTGATCCAGCTGATCGGGCCGACCCGCGACGTCGACATCGACACCATGGCCTTCATCCTGCTCAACGCCGGATTCGCCACCGCGCTGCGTTCGGTCGGCATGGAGGACGAGGGGCTCGACCGCGAGGTCGTCATCGATTCCACCGCCGACATGATCGGTGCCTGGATCACCTCGGTGGCCGCGGCCGATGCCGCCGCGGAATAGCCGACAGGCCCGGATCCTGGCCGGATCCGGGCCTGTCGCTCAGGTGCTGGTCAGGCCGCGTTCGAGGTGCAGATCGCGTCGACGACGTGCGCACCGCTGAGGTTCGCCGAGCCGGTGTTGGCCAGCATGGCGGTCGGGGTCCACTCCGCCAGGGTCGCGTAGGCCTCGCGCTCGGCGTCGGCCCTGGTCGGACCCGAGGCCCAGGCCAGCGCGTCGTTGCTCTCGACCAGAACGCCGCAGCCGTTGGCCCAGGTCAGCACCGCGCGGCAGTCGGCCACGTGACAGTCGGCGATCGCGATGCTCTCGGCCTCCTCCACACTGCCCACGTTGACGCTGATGCCGTAGAACGGCTCGTTGTCGCTCACCGCGATCGATGCCCACTGGTCACCGGCCGCGTTCGCCGAACCGGCACCGAACACGGTGCTCGTCACGACGCCGAGCAGCAGGGCGGCCAGCCCGGCCTTTCCCTTGTAACTCATCCGAAAGCTCTCCTCTGACATCGGCTCCGGAGAATCGGAGCCATGAAGATCTTGACGGATCGGACGAATCCGGCCAAACCGACAGCGCGAGGCCCGGATCCACCGGGATCCGGGCCTCGTGTCGTCGGTATCGGCTAGACCGTGAAGCCGAGGGCGCGCAGTTGTTCGCGGCCGTCGTCGGTGATCTTGTCCGGGCCCCACGGGGGCATCCAGACCCAGTTGATCTTCAGGTCTTCGACCAGGCCACTGCGCACCAGCGCGTTGCGGGACTGGTCCTCGATGACGTCGGTCAGCGGACAGGCCGCCGAGGTGAGCGTCATGTCGAGGGTGCAGATGTTCTCGTCGTCGACGGACATGCCGTAGACCAGGCCGAGATCGACGACATTGATGCCGAGCTCGGGGTCGACCACGTCGCGCATGGCCTCCTCGAGATTCTCGAGGTGCTCGACCTGCTCGGGTGTCAGCTCCACCTCGGGAGCGGCGGTTTCGGTGGCTTCGGTGGCTTCCAGGGCCGGTGTCTCACTCATCACGCTTCCCCATTTCCCATGGCAGGCTTGGCATCGTCGGCCGAGGCGATCTGCACGACGGCGTCCTTGAACGCCATCCACCCCAGCAGTGCGCACTTCACGCGCGCCGGGTATTTGGCGACGCCCGCGAGTGCGATGCCGTCGCCGATCATGTCCTCGTCGCCCTCGATCGTGCCGCGGCTGGAGATCATCTCGCTGTAGGAGTCGACCACCTTCAGTGCCTGCTGCACCGGCAGCCCGATCACCTGATCGGTGAGGATCGAGGTGGCGGCCTGGCTGATCGAGCAGCCCTGGCCGTCGTAGGAGACGTCGGCGATCTCGCCGGCGCCGTCGATGTTCACCCGCAGGGTCACCTCGTCACCGCAGGTCGGGTTCACGTGGTGCACTTCGGCACCGAACGGTTCCCGCAGCCCGCGGTGATGCGGGTGTTTGTAGTGGTCCAGGATCACTTCCTGGTACATCTGCTCCATGCGCATGGTCTATGCAACTCCACGGTGTCTAATCATCGGCCCTCGCTGCGCTCACGCCGAAGAAGCTCTGAGCCTTCCGCACGGCTTTGACCAGCGCGTCGACCTCGTCGAGGGTGTTGTACGCGGCGAACGACGCCCGCGCGGTGGCCGCGACGCCGAACTTGCGGTGCAGCGGCCAGGCGCAGTGGTGCCCGACCCGGATGGCGACACCCTGGTCGTCGAGGATCTGGCCCACGTCGTGGGCGTGGATGCCGTCGACCACGAATGCCACCGCGCCACCGCGGTCCACGTTCTCGGTCGGCCCGATGATCCGCACGCCGTCGATCCCGCGCAGGCCGTCGAGCGCGGCGCCGGTGAGCGCGTGCTCGTGGGCGCCGATGGCGTCCATGCCGAGGTCTTCGAGGTAGCGGACCGCGGCGGCCAGCCCGACGACCTGCGAGGTCATCGGCGTGCCCGCCTCGAAGCGCTGCGGCGGCGGCGCGTAGGTGGTCTGCTCCATGGTGACGGTCTCGATCATCGACCCGCCGGTGATGTAGGGCGGGGTCTCCTCGAGCAGCGCGCGACGGCCGTACAATCCGCCGACACCCATCGGGCCGAACATCTTGTGACCGGAGAACGCGGCGAAGTCCACGCCGAGTTCACGGAAGTTCACCGCCATGTGCGGCACCGACTGGCAGGCGTCGAGCACGACGAGCGCACCGACTTCCTTGGCCCGGCGGACCAGTTCGGCCACCGGGGCGACCGCGCCCGTCACGTTCGACTGGTGGGTGAACGCGACGACCTTGGTCGCCGGCGACAGCTCGAGCGAATCCAGATCGATCCGGCCGTCGTCGGTCATGCCGTACCAGGTGAGGGTCGCGCCGGTCCGACGCGAGAGTTCCTGCCACGGAACAAGATTCGCGTGGTGCTCGAGCTCGGTGATGACGATCTCGTCACCCGGGCCGACCTTGTAAGGGAATCGCTCGTCACTGAAGGCGTTGGCCACCAGGTTCAGCGACTCGGTCGCGTTCTTGGTGAACACGATCTCCCCGGCCTCGGCACCGACGAAGCGCGCGATGGCGACCCGCGCCTCCTCGTAGGAGTCGGTCGCCTCCTCCGCCAGCTGGTGCGCACCGCGGTGCACCGCCGAGTTGCGGGTGAGCAGGAAGTCGCGCTCGGCGTCGAGCACCTGCAGCGGACGCTGCGCGGTCGCACCGGAATCCAGGTACACCAACGGTTTCCCGTCCCGGACCGTGCGGTTCAGGATCGGGAAGTCGGCCCGGATCCGGGCGACGTCGAGGGCGGGACCCGAGATGGACACGGCGGTCATGGCTGTCAGGCTCCAGCGGTCGCGGAGGTGAAGCGCACGTAGCCGTTCGCGTCGAGTTCCTCGGCCAGCTCGGAGCCGCCCTCGGCGACGATCTTGCCGTTGACGAACACGTGCACGAAGTCGGGCTGGATGTAGCGCAGGATGCGGGTGTAGTGCGTGATCAGGAGCACGCCACCGTTCTCGCGTTCCTTGTAGCGGTTGACGCCTTCGGAGACGATGCGCAGCGCGTCGACGTCGAGGCCCGAGTCGGTCTCGTCGAGGATCGCGATCTTCGGCTTGAGCAGGCCCAGCTGCAGGACCTCGTGGCGCTTCTTCTCGCCGCCGGAGAAGCCCTCGTTCACGCTGCGGTCGGCGAAGGCCGCGTCGATGTCGAGTTCGGCCATCGACTCCTTCACCTCCTTGACCCAGGTGCGCAGCTTGGGCGCCTCGCCGCGCACGGCGGTGGCGGCGGTCCGCAGGAAGTTCGACATCGAGACGCCGGGGACCTCGACCGGGTACTGCATGGCCAGGAACAGGCCGGCGCGAGCGCGCTCGTCGACCGACATCTCCAGCACGTCCTCACCGTCGAGGGTGATGGTGCCCTGGGTGACGGTGTACTTCGGGTGGCCGGCGATCACGTAGGACAGCGTCGACTTGCCCGAGCCGTTGGGGCCCATGATGGCGTGGGTCTCGCCGGAGCGCACGGTCAGGTTCACACCGTTGAGGATCTTCTTGGCCTCACCCTCGGGGGTGGTGATCTCGGCGTGCAGGTCCTTGATTTCCAAGGTGGTCATCGAATTCGAGTTCCTTCGTGGGGAGTAAGTGGTGTCAGATGCCGACAGTGGCGAGCTCGGCCTCGATGGCCGCCTCCAGCCGCTCCCGGACCTCGGGGACCGCGATCTTCTGGATGATCTCGTGGAAGAAGCCGCGCACCACCAGGCGGCGGGCGACGTCTTCCGGAATGCCGCGAGCACGCAGGTAGAACAGCTGCTCGTCGTCGAAACGGCCGGTGGCGCTGGCGTGTCCGGCGCCGGCGATCTCGCCGGTCTCGATCTCCAGGTTCGGCACCGAGTCGGCGCGCGCGCCGTCGGTGAGCACCAGGTTGCGGTTGGCCTCGTAGGTGTCGGTGCCCTCGGCGGCCGCGCGGATCAGCACGTCGCCGACCCACACGGTGCGGGCATCGCCCTTGGGCGAGGCCGGGTCACCCTGCAGCGCGCCCTTGTACAGCACGTTGGACTTGCAGTTGGGCTCGGAGTGGTCGACCAGCAGGCGCTGCTCGAAGTGCTGGCCCGCGTCGGCGAAGTACAGGCCGAACAGCTCTGCCTCGCCGCCGGGACCGGCGTAGCGCACGGTGCCGGTGAGGCGGACCAGGTCGCCGCCGAGGGTGGCGGCGAAGTGGCGCAGGCTCGCGTCGCGGCCCAGCATCAGGTGATGCGCGGTGGTGTGCACCGCGTCGTCGGCCCATTCCTGGACGGCGACGACGGTCAGCTTGGCGCTGTCACCCAGCACGAATTCGACGTTCTCGGCGTAGGTTCCGCTGCCGCGCTGGTCCAGGACCACGGTGGCGACGGCGAAGTTGCCGAGGCGGATCTGCAGGTGACCGTAGGCGGTCTTGCCCTCGCCCGGACCGGTGACGGTCACGGTGACCGGCTCGGCCACTTCGGTTTCCGCGCCGATCGACACGATGGTCGCCGACTCGAAGCCCGAGTAGGCCTGGGCGGCGACACGATCGGCGGGGGTACCGGCCTGGCCGAGGCGCGCGTCGGCGCGGTCCACGGTTTCGACGGTGACGCCCTCGACCGGGGTCACCTCGACCGTGGCCTGACCGTCACGCACGGCGGAGCCGTCGTGCAGGCCGCGCAGCCGGCGCAGCGGGGTGAACCGCCACGCCTCGTCACGGCCCGACGGGACCTCGAACTGGTCGACATCGAACGAGGTGAAGACCTCGCCCTTGTTGACGGCGGCGCCCGCGCCCGGGTTCTGGGTCGGCGTCTCGAGCGACGACATCAGCCAACGGCCCCTTCCATCTGCAGCTCGATGAGCCGGTTCAGTTCCAACGCGTATTCCATCGGCAGTTCCTTGGCGATGGGCTCGACGAAGCCGCGCACCACCATCGCCATCGCCTCGTCCTCGGTCAGGCCGCGGCTCATCAGGTAGAACAGCTGATCCTCGGAGACCTTGGAGACGGTCGCCTCGTGGCCCATCGTCACGTCGTCCTCGCGGATGTCGACGTAGGGGTAGGTGTCGGAGCGGCTGATCGTGTCGACCAGCAGCGCGTCACACTTCACGGTCGACTTCGAGCCGTGGGCACCCTTGTTGATCTGGACCAGGCCGCGGTAGGACGCGCGACCACCGCCGCGGGCCACCGACTTCGACACGATGGTCGAGGAGGTGTGCGGGGCCAGGTGCAGCATCTTGGCACCGGTGTCCTGATGCTGGCCGACGCCGGCGAACGCGACCGAGAGCACCTCGCCGTGGGCGTGCTCACCGGTCATCCAGACCGCCGGGTACTTCATGGTGACCTTGGAGCCGATGTTGCCGTCGACCCACTCCATGGTGGCGCCCGCCTCGGCCTTGGCCCGCTTGGTGACCAGGTTGTAGACGTTGTTGGACCAGTTCTGGATGGTCGTGTAGCGGCAGCGGCCGCCCTTCTTCACGATGATCTCGACGACCGCGGAGTGCAGCGAGTCGGACTTGTAGATCGGGGCGGTGCAACCCTCGACGTAGTGGACGTAGGCGTCCTCGTCGACGATGATCAGCGTCCGCTCGAACTGGCCCATGTTCTCGGTGTTGATCCGGAAGTAGGCCTGCAGCGGAATGTCGACGTGCACGCCCGGCGGCACGTAGATGAACGAGCCACCCGACCAGACGGCGGTGTTGAGCGCGGAGAACTTGTTGTCACCGGCGGGGATCACCGAGCCGAAGTACTGCTGGAAGATCTCCGGGTGCTCCTTCAACGCCGTGTCGGTGTCGAGGAAGATGACGCCCTGGGCCTCCAGGTCCTCGCGGATGGAGTGGTAGACGACCTCGGACTCGTACTGCGCGGCGACACCGGAGACCAGGCGCTGCTTCTCCGCCTCGGGGATGCCCAGCTTGTCGTAGGTGTTCTTGATGTCCTCGGGCAGGTCTTCCCAGCTCTCGGCCTGCTTCTCCGAGGAGCGCACGAAGTACTTGATGTTGTCGAAGTCGATGCCGTCGAGGTTGGAACCCCAGTTCGGCATGGGCTTGCGATCGAAGATGCGCAGGGCCTTGAGGCGGATGTCGAGCATCCACTCCGGCTCGCTCTTCTTGGCCGAGATGTCGCGCACGACAGCTTCCGACAGGCCACGTTGCGCGCTGGCACCGGCCTCGTCCGAGTCGGCCCAGCCGTAACCGTACGTGCCCAGCGAGGCGATGGTTTCGTCCTGGGTGAGCGGTTGCACCTGATCGGCGGCAGTCGTCATTCGGCACTCCTTCCGGAGTCGTTCGTTCGTCCCGCTGCGGGCTGTGCAACGGATGGGGTGGAAGCTGTTTTCTGCACCGCGACCAACGGCACATGGGTGGTGCACGCGCAATCGCCGTTGGCGATCGTCGCAAGTCGCTGTACGTGGGTGCCGAGCAGGTCCCGGAACGCGTCCAGTTCGGCGTCGCACAGCTGCGGGAATTCCTCGGCCACGTGGGCCACCGGGCAGTGATGCTGGCAGATCTGCACCCCGGCGCCGACCTGGCGGGTGGTGGCGGCGAAGCCGGCCTCGGCGAAGGCTTCGGCGATCTCGGACACCTTGGCCTCGATCTGGGGCGCGGTATGTTCGGCGACCGGTTCGATGCCGTCGACGATCACTCTGACCCGCTTGCGCGCGAACGCGGCGATCGCCGCGTCACCGCCGATCTCGCCGAGCTGACGGATCGCCGCCCCGGCCAGATCGTCGTAGGCGTGGCCGAGGTTGCCGCGCCCGGCGGCGGTCAGCTGGTATTGCTTGGCCGGTCGCCCGCGCCCCTTCTGCTGCCAGGGCGCCGACCGGCCCGCGCGGGCCTGACCAGCGTCGATGAGCGCGTCGAGGTGCCTGCGCACGCCGGCGGGCGCGAGCCCGAGCGCGGTACCGATCGCCGTCGCGGTGATCGGCCCCTCTTCGAGCAGCAACTGGACGATGGCCGCCCTGGTCTGCCCTTCGTGCCCGGTTGCCGCGGGTAGCGCCGACGACCGAGCGCCGGTCGTCTTACGACCGGTCCCGTCCTCGCCTGCCCGCAAACCCACGGTTTTCACAACACCAGTGTGGCGGAATTACTTCCCTAAATCTAATAAGGGTCCCCTGACAAAGCCCGCCCTGACCTGCAGCGAAGACCCCCACCCCACCCACACCCCCAGCAAAACCCCAGGTGCACGCCCTCCACCCCCACCCGTCCCCCACCCCGAGGTGACCCATCGCACAACCCCACCACCCCACCAGCCCCACCCCTCCCGCCCGATCGAACCGTCACACCGCACCAGGACGTGACACGATGTCCTCGCATCCGATCGGCTCTCAGGGGGAACCACCGTGCGACGACTGTTGCTCGCTGCCGCGCTACTGGTCACCGTCGTCGCCTGTGGTCCCCAGGATCAGCCACCGGCGCCGTACTGGACCGTCGAGGCGACGACCGACGACCAGGTGTTCGAGATGTTGCGGCAGGCCAGGGGCATCGAGGCGTGTGCCCTGATCCCCCGGACCGAACTCGCCGAACTCGGCACACCAGGCCCCGATCAGCTACGCCGGACCGAGGGCTGCGGGATGACGCTGACCACCCCCGGCGGACCGAGCAGCTTCGACCTGATGGTCGTCGCGGGCATCTTCGACGGCGCGTGGAGCATCGACCCAGACACGAGCAAGTCCAGGACGGTCGGTGGCGCCACAGTCGTGACCATCGAAGACCGCGACAGCAGGACCGACCGCTCGATTCCGGAGGGCGAGCGGTGGTGCCGGGTGGATGTGAAGTATCCGGCGTCGGTCGGCTTCCGCGTGAGCCTGCATATGCCCGCCAGCAGCGATCCTTGTCCGGCCGCTGAGCGGCTCGCCGAGGCCGCGATGGCGAAATGGACCGAACAGCCTCAGCACGGCACCACCCCTGGCCTGCCGCGCAGCATCCTCACCGGCGTCGATCCGTGCGCGGTCCCGGTCGCTCTCGGCGCGAGCATCGCCGCGAACGAACAGCAATTGGGCGCCTGCTCGTTCCGGCTCGACGGCGTCCACACCGGGATCCTGTTCGACTACTACCCCGAGGCGAGTTTCGCCGTGGGCCGCCGTGACGACCGCGGACGCTACATCCTCCCCGACGGCTACGCCCTCATGAAAGGCCAGCTCGGCCCGAGCTTCACCGTCGACGAGGACAACCGTCCCCTGGTCCCCGCCGTCTCTGTCGGCGGCGACACTCCCACCTCCCACCGCGTCATGAACGCCGTCCTCGACCACTTCCTGGGCAGCTGATCACCACGCTCGGGTGGCGGGCCTTCTCGGGGGATGCCGCCACCAGGGCGGGGTGATCGACTGTCCGGACGGGTGGGTGGGGGTCTGGCACGATGGGAGGGTGTCGAACCCGCCTGTAACGACGTGTGTGCGTCATCCTGATCGGCCCACCGGGCTTGCATGTACGCGGTGTGGGCGGCCTGCCTGTCCGGAGTGCCTGCGGCCGGCGGCCGTGGGGCAGCACTGTGTGGATTGTGTGCGGCAGGGGCAGCGGGATGTGCGGCCGGTGCGGTCCGTGGGTGGGGCGCGGGCGGGGGGCGCTGTTCCCTACGTGACGTATGGGCTGATCGCGGTCAATGTGCTGGTCTATGTGATCACCGCGGCGCAGGCCGGTAGCCCGATGGACAACTATCGCGGGTCGGCGCTGTTCCGGGAGTGGGTGCTGGTGCCGCGGCTGGTGGCCGACGGGGAGTGGATCCGGCTGCTCGGGTCGGGGTTCCTGCATTACGGCGCGATCCACCTGCTGGTCAACATGTTCGCCCTCTATGTCGTCGGCCGCGATCTCGAGCAGGTGCTCGGCCGGGTGCGGTTCGCGTGCGTGTATGTGGTGTCGCTGCTGGGTGGGGCGGCCGCGGTGATGGCGCTGGCCGACTCGATCAGTGCCACCGCGGGCGCTTCGGGTGCGGTGTACGGCCTGTTCGGCGCGGTCACCGTGACGCTGATCCGGTTGCGGCAGAGCCCGACTCCGATGCTGGTGGTGATCGGCATCAATGTGGTGATCAGCTTGTCGCTGCCCGGGATCTCGCTGTGGGGCCACCTCGGTGGGCTCGCGGCAGGCACCCTGAGCACCCTGGGCATCCTGTTCGTCCCCGGCTGGTTGTCGGCCAAGACACCGGAGGCGGCGCAGCGCATCGGCTGGGCCGCGCTGACCGGTGTCGCGGTGGTCTGCCTGGCGGTCGTCATCGCGGCCGCCGCCGTGCAACGCGGCGAACCGCCGGTGGTCCTCGTCGGCGCCCCACCGACCATCGGCCAGCTCTGACGCCCGTCCGGCCGGGACGCTACGTCACCGGTTTCCGCGCTGGTCGGCGCGGCGGAGTCCACCGGCGCGGAAACAATCGCGTCCCGGCCCACTAGGCTCCGTATTCGTGGCGGTACTGGAGGGCGCGGCGCGCAAGACACTGGCGTTCGGGAGGCGGGCTCTCGGGCTCGACGTGCCGACGCCCGATCACACCGTCGCGGTCCTGCATCGCGACGAGCGCGAAGTGCCGGGGCTCGACAAGAGCGAGCGCGCGCAGCTGGACCGGATCCGCCTGATGGGCGCGACCGGCACCGTCCTGATGGCCATCGCCGCGCTGGGAATCGGCGCGCAGCCGGTTCACCAGAATCCGGTCTCCGGCGTCCGGGTTCTCGGCATCTTCGCCCGCGCGCACACCGGCTCGCTGGCCATGTGCATGTTCGGCACGGTGCTGGTGATCGGCGCGTGGCTGCTGCTCGGCCGCTTCGCGGTCGGCGGCCTGGCCGGCTCGCCGCTGCACCGGCTCTCGCGCTCGCAGCTGGATCGCACGCTGCTGCTGTGGATCATCCCGCTCAGCGTCGCCCCGCCGATGTTCAGCAACGACGTCTACTCGTATCTGGCGCAGAGTGAGATCGCCGCGCGCGGCATCGACCCGTATGTCGAGGGTCCGGTGGCCGGTCTCGGCATCGACAACGTCCTGACCAACAATGTGCCGACCATCTGGCGCGACACCCCGGCGCCGTACGGACCGCTGTTCCTCTGGATCGGCCGTGGCATCGCGGAACTGACCGGCGACAACATCATCGCCGGGGTCTGGGTGCACCGGCTGCTGGCGCTGGCCGGCGTGGCGCTGATCGTGTGGGCGCTGCCCCGGCTCTCGGTGCGCTGCGGCGTCGCGCCGGTCAGCGCGCTGTGGCTGGGCGCGGCGAATCCGCTGGTGCTGTTCCACCTGGTCGGCGGTGTGCACAACGACGCGCTGATGCTCGGGCTGATGCTGGCCGGGATGGAGCTGATGCTGCGCGCGATCTACGGCGACGGCGGCAAACCCGACCGGCTCACCGCCACACACCTCCCACCGTTCGACGGTCGCGCCTACGCGCTGCTGATCGGCGGCGCGGTGGTGATCACACTGTCCTCGTCGGTGAAGTTCACCTCGATCATCGCCCTCGGATTCGTCGGCATGGCGCTGGCCAAACGCTGGGGCGGCACCCTCGTCGCGGTGGTCAAAGCGGCCGCGCTGATGGGACTCATCGCCGTGGTGACCACGTTGCTGCTGAGCTCGCTCAGCGGGCTCGGCTTCGGCTGGGTGCACACCCTCAGCGTCGCCAACGCGGTGCGCAGCTGGATGTCACTGCCCACCGTCATCGGCATCATCACCGGATTCGGCGGCGTGCTGCTCGGTCTCGGCGACCACACCACGGCGCTGCTGTCGATCACCCGCCCGATCGCCGCGCTGGTCGCCGCCTACATCACGATCCGTATGCTGGTCGCCACCGGCACCGGCCGCCTGCATCCGGTCGGCGCGCTCGGTGTCTCGCTGGGCGCGATCGTGCTGCTGCTCCCGGTGGTCCAGCCGTGGTATCTGCTCTGGGCCATCGTCCCGCTGGCCGCCTGGGCCACCCAACCGGTCTTCCGTATCCCCGCGATCGCTTTCTCCGCGGTGGTCTCGATGCTGGTGATGCCGCGCGGCGCGGAGTTCCAGGTCTTCCAGATCATCGGTGCCGCACTGGCCGCCGCGGTGTGCTTCGCGTTGTTCTTCGCCCTCACCCGGCACACCCTCCCGTGGCGGGCCCAGACGGGGGTGTCGGCTCCGTCACAGCGGGCCACGGAATACGGTGTGACCCCGTGACGACACGCCCCGGACCTGCTGTCCGCGTCGACGGCGTGGTCAAGCGCTACGGCGAGACCACCGCGGTCGACGGCCTCCGCTTCGACGTCGAGCGCGCCCAGGTGTTCGCGCTGCTCGGACCCAACGGCGCGGGCAAGACCACCACCGTCGAGATGTGCGAGGGTTTCGTGCGCCCGGACGCGGGCACCGTCCGCGTGCTCGGCCTCGACCCGATCGCCGATTCCGAACAGCTGCGCCCGCGCATCGGCGTGATGTTGCAGGGCGGTGGCGCCTATCCGGGCGCGCGGGCCGGCGAGATGCTCGACCTGGTCGCCGCCTACTCGGCCGACCCGATCGACCCCGACTGGCTGCTGAGCACCCTGGGCCTGCAGGACAACCGCCGCACCCCGTACCGCCGCCTGTCCGGCGGTCAGCAGCAGCGGCTGGCACTGGCGTGCGCGCTGGTCGGCAGGCCGGAGATCGTCTTCCTGGACGAACCGACCGCGGGCCTGGACGCCCAGGCGCGCCTGATCGTGTGGGAGCTCATCGACGCGCTGCGTCGCGACGGCGTGAGCGTCGTGCTCACCACGCACATGATGGACGAGGCCGAGCAGCTCGCCGACCAGCTGGTGATCATCGATCACGGGCAGGTCGTCGCCGAGGGCACCCCCGCCGAGGTCACCGCGCACGGCGCGGCCGGCCAGCTGCGGTTCTGCGCCCCGCCGAAACTGGACCTCGACCTGCTGAAATCGGCACTGCCGGAAGGATTCTCGCCGCGCGAAACGCTGCCGGGCACCTACCTGGTCGAGGGCGAGATCAACCCCCAGGTGCTGGCGACCGTCACTGCCTGGTGCGCCAGGATGAACGTGCTGGCCACCGATATCCGGATCGACCAGCGCCGCCTCGAGGACGTGTTCCTCGAACTGACCGGACGGGACCTGCGCGGATGACCGAGACCTCGAGCCGCTTCCGGCCCGGCACCTTCCACCCCGATCCGCGTCCCGCCTCGCCCGCCGCCATGCTCACCGCGCAGACCGCGCTCGAGCTGAAACTGCTGCTGCGCAACGGCGAACAACTGCTGCTCACCATGTTCATCCCGATCACCCTGCTGATCGGGCTCACCCTGCTGCCGTTCGGCGAGCTCGGTGAGCACCGGGTCGACAAGGTGGTGCCGATGGTGATGATGACCGCGGTGATGTCGACCGCGTTCACCGGCCAGGCCATCGCCGTCGGCTTCGACCGGCGCTACGGCGCGCTCAAACGGCTCGGCGCGACCGCGCTGCCACGCTGGGGCGTGATCACCGGCAAGTGCGCCGCGGTGCTGATCGTCGTCGTGCTGCAGGCGGTGCTGCTCGGCGCCATCGGCTTCGCCCTGGGCTGGCGGCCGGGGATCGGTGGGCTGGCGCTCGGCGCGCTGGTGATCGCGCTCGGCACCGCGACCTTCGCCGCGATGGGTCTGCTGCTGGGCGGCACGCTCAAGGCCGAGGTGGTGCTGGCGCTGGCCAATATCCTGTGGTTCGTCATGCTCGGCGTGGCCAGCCTGGTGCTCGTCGGCGATTCCCTGCACACCGCCGTCACCGTGCTGGTCCGCCTCGTCCCGTCCGGCGCGCTGGCGTTCGCGCTGGAATCGGCGCTGGCCGGCGGGGTCGACTGGTTCGGGGTCACCGTGCTCGTGGTGTGGGGCCTGGTGTGCGGCTGGCTGGCGACCCGGCTGTTCCGCTTCAGCTGACGTGATCAACGACGCACTGTAGTAGCCCCGCGCATCGGCCGGATTTCGCGGCCAGTACCATCGTGACGTGCTGTATCGCGCCTTCCTGGGACTCGTCGACCGGCTTCCGCTCCCCTCGCTGCGGGTGCAGCGGCTGATCGCCGTCGCGGTGATCCTCAGCCAGGCCGGAATCTCGGTGACCGGCGCCATCGTGCGCGTCACCGCTTCCGGCCTCGGCTGCCCGACCTGGCCGCAGTGTTTCCCCGGCAGCTTCACCCCCGTCGGGGTGTCGGAGGTGCCGGTCATCCATCAGACCGTCGAGTTCGGCAACCGCATGCTCACCTTCGCGGTGACGCTGTGCGCGGCGCTGATCGTGCTCGCCGTCGTGCGGGCGCGGCGCCGCCGGGAAGTGCTCGTCTACGCCTGGCTGATGCCCGGCGGCACGGTCGTGCAGGCGATCATCGGCGGCATCACCGTGCGCACCGGTCTGCTGTGGTGGACCGTCGCGGTGCATCTGCTGGCCTCGATGGTGATGGTGTGGCTCGCGGTGGTGCTCTTCGCCAGGATCGGCGAGCCCGACGACGGCATCGAGACCGTCCAGGCCCCCGCTCCGCTGCGCTGGCTGACCGCGCTGAGCGGCGTCGCGCTGGCGGGCGTGCTGATCGCGGGCACCCTGGTGACCGGCGCGGGACCGCATGCCGGGGACAAGAGCATCGAACGTTCCGTCGAGCGCTTGCAGGTCGAGATCGTCACCCTGGTGCACCTGCATTCGCAGCTGCTCGTCGGCTACCTCGCGCTGCTGGTCGGCCTCGCCTTCGGCCTCTACGCCGTCGGAATCACCCCGGCGATCCGCAAACGCCTGTGGGTGCTGCTGGCGACCGTGGTCGCGCAGGCGCTGGTCGGCATCGTGCAGTACTTCACCGACGTGCCCGCCGCGCTGGTCGCGATCCATGTCGGCGGCGCCGCGGCCTGCACCGCCGCGACCGCCGCGCTGTGGGCCGCGCTGCGCACCCGCGAGCGGATCGACGCGCCCGCCGCGGTACCCGCCGCGACCTGACCCGAACACAGCACAGCCCGCGATCCGGCCAGATCGCGGGCTGTTGTCGTTCGTGGGTTACGCGCCGGCGAAGACGTCGGCGTTGCGCGCCTTGGGGAAGCGGGTCTGCCGGGCCACCCAGCCGGCCATCTTGGCCCAGTGCGACTTCAGCGGAGTGACGATGGAGACGAGCTCACGGTTCCACTCGTCGGCCTCGACCAGACCGTCCACCTTCTCCACCAGAGCCTTCGCGGTCGCCATGTCGGCCACCACGCGGTCGCCGAGGATGCCGTCGGAGCCGACCAGGGTGATCCGCACGCCCTGCTCCCCGAGGTACTGCAGCACGGCCGTGCCCGAACCGCCGTGCTCGGCGATGAACTTCGCGACGGACTTCTCGACCTCGGCGGGCACCTGCACGGCGACGGTAGTACTCATGAGCGAGAGTTTACCGAGCGGTAGTCACGAGTCCACCCCCGAGTGGCGTCGAACACGGAGTGTACAAAGGAGACTCATGCGCGCGATTCAGGTTTCCGAGCACGGTGGTCCCGAGGTCCTGCGGTATGTCGAGGTGCCCGATCCGCAGATCGGGCCAGGTCAGCTGCTGGTCGACACCCAGGGCGTGGGCGTCAACTTCATCGACATCTACTTCCGGACCGGGCTGTACCCGCAGGCGACGCCCTATATTCCGGGCTCCGAGGGCACCGGTGTCGTGGCGGCGGTGGGTGCCGAGGTCACCGAGTTCGCGGTGGGCGACCGCGTCGCGTGGGCGGCGGCGCCGGGCAGCTACGCGGACCGGGTCGCCGTCGACGAGGCCGTCGCGGTGAAGGTGCCCGACGGCGTCGACCCGACCGTCGCGGCGGCCGCGCTGCTACAGGGGATGACCGCGCACTACCTGGTCGAATCGGTGTTCCGCCCCGAACCCGGCGATCCGGTGCTGATCCACGCCGGCGCCGGCGGTGTCGGGCTGCTGCTGACCCAACTGGCCGCCGCCAAGGGCGCGCGCGTGATCACCACGGTCTCCACCGACGCCAAGGAGAAGCTCTCGCGCGAGGCGGGCGCCGCCGAGGTCCTGCGCTACGGCGACGGCCTGGCCGCCCGCGTCCGGGCACTCACCGACGGTGCGGGAGTCGCCGCCGTGTACGACGGAGTCGGCGCGAGCACCTTCGAAGCCAGCCTCGCGTCGTTGCGGGTGCGCGGCACCCTGGCCCTGTTCGGCGCGGCCAGCGGCGCCGTCCCACCCTTCGATCCGCAACGCCTCAACCCCGCCGGATCCCTGTGGCTCACCCGCCCCTCACTGGGCGCCTACACCCGGGACCGCACCGAATTCCTGTGGCGCGCAACGGATATCTTCGACGGCATCGCCGCTGGCACCCTCCAGTTCCGCATCGGTGCCACGTATCCCCTCGCCGAGGCCGACCGCGCCCACGCCGACCTCGCCGCCCGCCGGACCACCGGATCGATCGTGCTGCTGCCGTAACCGGGCGGGCCGACGGAATTCCCTCCGGCCCGCAACTACTGCCCGCACAGGGCCGCCGATCAGCGAGGCGCCGCCATAGGCGATGGCCCCACGGGCCCCGTTGTCACCCGGCGCCGCGATCGTCGTCCGACGGGCTACCGCGCCGGCATTCCTCGACCGCCCCAGCGGCAGCGCCTGTCACCGAGCTCTGCGGCCGTCAGTAGTCGCGGCCGGTGAGCCCCCGATAGACGAAGCGCGTGATCGAGTCGATCGCCTCGTCGTCGGTCATCCGCACCGCCCCGTCCTCGACCATCCGCAGTACCCCGTCGACCGCCGCGAACATCATCGCCAGACTCGCGTCGACGGTCCCCGGTAACCGCAGCCCGCGGGCCGGGAAGTCGGCTACGTGGTCGGCGATGTCGGCGCGCTGTTCGGCGCCGAAGCCCGCGATCATCCGGGCGAATTCCGGGCTGACCTGCGCCGCCTGCCCGACAGCGCGCAGCACCGCGGCGTGCTCGCGCGCGAAGGTCCAGTACGCGCGCACGTGGTAGCGCACTGCCGCCGGGTCGGTGAAGTCGGACAGGTGCGCGGGGTCGGCCGCCTGTTCGTCGCCGGCGGCGGCCAGATCGCCCAGCAGGGCCTGGAGCAGTTCTTCTTTGCCGGCGAAGTGGTTGTAGAACGACCCCGCCGCCCGGCCCGCGGCCGCGGTGATGTCGGTGATCTTGGTGTTCAGATAGCCGCGTTCGGCGAACAGTGCGCGTGCCGCGTCCTTGAGCGCCTGCTCGGTCTCCGCCGATTTCTCGCGCCTTCCTGCCACCGATGCCACCTCCTTGACAGCAGACGCTACCAAGAGTGAAACTGAATTCACATTCACTGAAT
This sequence comes from Nocardia sp. NPDC059177, assembly GCF_042755165.1. Classification (NCBI taxonomy): domain Bacteria; kingdom Bacillati; phylum Actinomycetota; class Actinomycetes; order Mycobacteriales; family Nocardiaceae; genus Nocardia; species Nocardia sp. NPDC059177. The sequence continues at coordinate 253,047 of NZ_JBHZBX010000006.1, forward strand.
CTCAATTCACTTCAAGTTTCGGAGGATTTTCAATGTCCGACCAGGTAGTTGTCACCGGCGCCGGCCCGACCGGGCTCACCCTCGCCCTCGATCTCGCCCGGCGCGGCGTCAGTGTCCGCATCGTCGACCGCGCCGCCGCGCCGTTCGCCGGCTCACGCGGCGACGGCATCCAGCCCCGCACCCTGGAAGTGTTCGAGGACCTCGGCGTACTGGACGCGGTCCTGGCCGCCGGTCGCGAGCTGCCGATCATGCGCGCCTACCTCGGCGGCACGCTGGTCGGCGAGCGCCGGATGGCCGAACCCGTCGCCCCGACCCCGGACGTGCCGTACCCGAACGCCTGGGTACTCGGCCAATCCGACACCGAGGCCATCCTGCGGAACCGCCTGGCCGAGCTCGGCGTCACCGTCGAATTCGGTACGGCCGTCACCGATTTCACCCAGGACGACACCGGCGTGACCGTCACGCTGCACCGCGACGGCCACGCCGAGACGATCCGGACGGACTACCTGGTCGGCGCGGACGGCGGCGCGAGCACGGTCCGCAAACGGCTCGGCATCACCTTCGCGGGCACCACCGACGACACGCTCGAGATGCTGCTCGGTGACGTCCGCGCCGACACCCTCGACCACGACTACGGCTACTGGTTCGCGGCCGACCCGGACCGGCCGATGGACGGCTTCTCGCTGTCTCCGCTACCGGGCGGGCGCCTGTTCCAGTTCGCCGCGCCGCGCCCCGGCGACCGGGAGCCCGATCTGCGCACCCTCCAGGACCTGGCGGATCGGCACGCGCCGGGCGTGGGTGTCGAGCTCACCGAGCTGCGCTGGATCACCGTGTGGCGCCCCAACATCCGGCTGGCCGACCGTTTCCGGGTGGGCCGGGTGCTGCTCGCCGGCGACGCGGCGCACGTGCACCCACCGACCGGCGGGCAGGGCCTCAACACCGGTGTCCAGGATGCCTACAACCTCGGCTGGAAACTGGCCGCCGCGCTGCGCGGCGACCCCGGCCCGCTCGACACCTTCGAGGCGGAACGCCGGGGCGTCGCGGCTCGTGTACTCGGCCTGAGCACCGAGCTCCTGGACAAGATGGTCGACGGTGCCGAGGACGCACTCGACCGTGGCCCCGAGACCCGTCAACTCGGCATCACCTACCGATCCCCCACCGACCACGGCCCCCTGGTCGCCGGTGACCGCGCGCCCGACGCACCCCTGCACGACCCGGCCGGCCGGCCGATCCGCCTCTTCGAACTGTTCCGTGGGCCGCGGGCAACACTGTTGAGGTTCGCGGCGCCCGGCCCCGGCGAGCCCGCGCCGAAGATCAGCACCGACGGTGTTCGCGTCATCGACATCCACCGCCCGGATTCCGGCACCGGCCGCACCCCCAGCAGCGACCGCGCGGGCGAAAGCCTCATCGATACCGACGGGCACGCCTTCGACGCCTACGCGGCCCACCCGGGATCGCAGGTGCTGATCCGCCCGGACGGTCACCTCGCCCGGCGCTGGTGAGCACTGGCCGCGTAGTGCCCGGAAACGACCGATGGCCGGGCATCGTGCCCGGCCATCGGTCCGTGTCGGAGAATCAGAGCCCGACGAAGCTGCCCACGGTGTCCCACCCGAGCACCGAGTCCACGGCCAGCCCGCAGAACACGACCGCCAGATAGTTGTTCGACTGCAGGAACAGCCGCAGCGGCTTCACCGACTCGCCGCGGCGCACCCCGGCGTAGAGCTGGTGGGCCATCAGCAGGAACCACGCACCGGCCACCAGCGCGACCGCCGCGTAGATGACACCGGTCGCCGGGACCAATGCCAGCGTCGCCAGCACGGTCAGCCAGGTGTAGATGACGATCTGCTTGGTCACCACCTGCTCGGTCGCCACCACCGGCAGCATCGGCACACCGGCCGCGCGGTAGTCCTCCTTGTAGCGCATGGCCAGCGCCCAGGTGTGCGGCGGCGTCCAGAAGAAGATGACCGCGAACAGCACGAGCGCGGGCCAGCCGATGTTCCCGGTGACCGCGGACCAGCCGACCAGCGCCGGCATGCAGCCCGCGGCGCCGCCCCACACCACGTTCTGCGAGGTCCGGCGCTTGAGGCCCTTGGTGTAGACGAAGACGTAGAACAGGATGGTCGCGACCACGAGCAGGCCGCTGAGCAGGTTGGCCTGCCACCACAGCCAGGCGAAGGAGATCGCGCCGAGGGTGACGCCGAAGACGAACGCGTGCGAGGTGGGCACCGCGTCGCGGGCCAGCGGGCGCCGCGCGGTCCGCTTCATCACCTTGTCGATGTCGGCGTCGGCGACGCAGTTGAGGGTGTTGGCGCTGGCCGCGCCCAGCCAGCCACCGAACAGGGTGACCAGGATGAGCCGGATGTCGACATTGCCGCGGTCGGCCAGCAGCATCGTCGGAATGGTGGCGACGAGCAGCAGCTCGATGACCCGGGGCTTGGTGAGCGCGATATACGCCAGGGGCTTGCGCACGATGCGGGCGCCGAGGCTGTCGCCGGCGAGGCGATCGGCCAGCGCTGTCGACGAGCTTCCGTGCGCACCGCTACTACCCGGCTGGTGACCGATCCGCACTGTTTCTCCTCGCACGCTGTGCTTCTCATCCGGCAATGGAACGAGCAGCGCGCGGCTGCGGCGCGGCCACTACTACAGACGATGGTAGACCCACGCCGACGCCGGGCGGCGCCAGGGCCCCGCCATCGTGGGGGTGGTCACCGTCCCCCCTGCGACCGGAACCGAATTACACTCACACCCAGGGTTCGCACCGGTGAGGTAGAGCAGCACCTCTAGGGTATTCCTGTACATCGGTACGCAGCCCCGGCCGCGGGCGATCCGTATCGGGCACCATCGCCGCTGCCATGTATCGCCGTCGACGAAACCAAGGTCAGGAGAACCACGGTCGTGTCAGTCACAGACGACATTCGCGCCCTCACTCAGCGGAACTACCCCAGCGACTGGACGGACCTGGACACCAAGGCCGTGGACACGGCCCGTGTACTCGCCGCGGACGCGGTGCAGCAGGCGGGCAACGGTCACCCGGGCACCGCGATGAGCCTCGCGCCGGTCGCCTACACCCTGTTCCAGCGCACGATGCGCCACGATCCCACCGAGCCGCGCTGGGTCGGCCGCGATCGCTTCGTGCTCTCCTGTGGGCATTCCAGCCTCACCCTCTACGTGCAGCTCTACCTGGCCGGTTTCGGCCTGGAGCTGACCGACCTCGAGCAGCTGCGCCAGTGGGACTCGCTGACCCCCGGCCACCCCGAGTTCCGCCACACCGACGGCGTCGAGATCACCACCGGCCCGCTGGGTCAGGGTCTGGCCTCCGCGGTCGGTATGGCGATGGCGGCCCGCCGTGAGCGCGGCCTGTTCGATCCGGACGCCCCGGCCGGGACCAGCCCGTTCGACCACTTCATCTACACCATCGCCTCCGACGGCGACCTGCAGGAGGGCGTCACCGCCGAGGCCTCCTCGATCGCGGGCACCCAGCAGCTGGGCAACCTGGTGGTGATCTACGACGACAACGAGATCTCCATCGAGGACGACACCGACATCGCCTTCACCGAGGACGTGCCCGCGCGCTACGAGGCCTACGGCTGGCACGTGCAGATCGTCGAGGGCGGCGAGGACGTGGTGGCGATCGAGGCCGCCATCGAGGCCGCCAAGGCGGTGACCGACAAGCCGTCGATCATCATCCTGCGCACCATCATCGGTTTCCCCGCGCCGAACAAGATGAACACCGGCGGCGTGCACGGCGCCGCGCTGGGCGCCGACGAGGTGGCCGCGGTCAAGCAGGCGCTGGGCTTCGACCCGGACAAGTCCTTCGACGTCGACCCGGCCGTCATCGAGCACACCCGCAAGGCCCAGGTCCGTGGCACCGAGGCCAAGGCGAGCTGGCAGCAGGACTTCGACAAGTGGGCCGCCGCGCACCCGTCGAACAAGGCCCTGTTCGACCGCCTGCAGACCCGGTCGCTGCCCGCGGGCTGGACCGAGTCGCTGCCGTCCTACGAGCCCGACCCCAAGGGCATGGCCACCCGCAAGGCCTCCGGCAAGTTCCTGGCCGCGGTCGCCGACGAGCTGCCCGAGCTGTGGGGCGGCTCGGCCGACCTGGCCGAGTCCAACAACACCACCATGCCCAACCAGCCGAGCTTCGGCCCCGAGTCGATCTCCACCGGCATGTGGAAGGCCCAGCCGTACGGGCGCACCCTGCACTTCGGCATCCGTGAGCACGCCATGGGCTCGATCCTCAACGGCATCGCGCTGCACGGCCCGACCCGCCCCTACGGCGGCACCTTCCTGGTGTTCTCCGATTACATGCGCCCGGCCGTGCGGCTGGCCGCGCTCATGCGGGTGCCCTCGATCTACGTCTGGACCCACGACTCCATCGGCCTGGGCGAGGACGGCCCGACCCACCAGCCGATCGAGCACCTGGCCGCGCTGCGCGCGATCCCCGGCCTCAATGTGGTCCGCCCCGGCGACGCCAACGAGACCACCCACGCCTGGCGCACCATCCTCGAGCGCGACTCCGACGAGCACATCTCGCACTTCCACACCTTCGACGCCCCGCACCAGGACGGCCCGTCCGCGCTGGCGCTGACCCGTCAGGACGTGCCGACCCTCGAGGGAACCAGCTACGAGGGCGTCAAGAAGGGCGGCTACGTGCTGGCCGAGGCGTCCACCGGCACCCCGCAGGTGATCCTGGTCGGCACCGGTTCGGAGCTGCAGCTCGCGGTCGCCGCGCGCACTACGCTGGAAGAGCAGGGCATCGGAACCCGCGTGGTGTCGATGCCGTGTGTGGAGTGGTTCGACGCACAGGACCAGGCCTACCGCGACGAGGTGTTCCCGCCCGAGGTCCGCGCGCGGGTCGTCGTCGAGGCCGGTATCGCGATGCCGTGGTACCGCTTCGTCGGTGACGCGGGCGAGATCGTCTCGATCGAGCACTTCGGCGCCTCCGCGAACTTCAAGAAGCTCTACAGCGAGTTCGGTATCACCGCCGATGCCGTCGTCGCCGCCGCGCAGCGTTCGCTCGACAAGGTGAAGGGGTAAAGACCATGGCACAGAACGAGAATCTCGCCGCGCTCTCGGCCGCGGGGGTCTCGGTGTGGCTCGACGACCTGTCCCGTGATCGGATCGAGTCCGGCAATCTCGCCGACCTGGTCGCGACCCGCAGCGTCGTCGGTGTCACCACGAACCCGAGCATCTTCCAGGCCGCCCTGAGCAAGGGTCACGACTACGACGGTCAGCTGAAAGAGCTTGCCGCCCAGGGCGCCGACGCCGATGCCGCCATCCGCACCATGACCACCGACGACGTGCGCGCCGCCTGCGACGTGCTCGCCCCGGTGTTCGAGGCCACGAACGGCGTCGACGGCCGCGTGTCGATCGAGGTCGACCCGCGCTTCGCCTTCGACGCCGACAAGACCATCGCCCAGGCCATCGAGCTGTGGAAGATCGTCGACCGCAAGAACCTGTTCATCAAGATCCCGGCCACCGAGGCGGGCCTGCCCGCCATCACCGCGGTGATCGGCGAGGGCATCAGCGTGAACGTGACGCTGATCTTCTCGGTGCCGCGCTACCGCGCGGTGATGGGCGCCTACCTCGACGGCCTGCGCAACGCCAAGATCGGCGGCCACGACCTGGCCCGGATCCATTCGGTCGCCTCGTTCTTCGTCTCCCGCGTGGACACCGAGATCGACAAGCGCCTGGAAGCGATCGGCACCCCCGAGGCGCTCGCGCTGCGCGGCAAGGCCGGCGTCGCCAACGCCCGGCTGGCCTACGCCGAGTACCAGGACGTGTTCGACGGTGGGGCGCACACCTCCACCTACAACCACCTGGCCTCCCAGGGCGCCAACCGGCAGCGGCCGCTGTGGGCCTCCACCGGCGTGAAGAACCCGGACTACCCGGACACTCTCTACGTCACCGAGCTGGTCGGCCCGAACACGGTCAACACGCTGCCGGAGAAGACGCTGCAGGCCGTCGCCGATCACGGCGAGCTGCGCGGTGACACGCTCAGCGGTCACGCGGTCGAGGCCGCGCAGGTCTTCGCCGACCTGAGCGCGGCCGGTATCGACCTGACCGACGTGTTCGACCTGCTCGAGCGCGAAGGTGTCGACAAGTTCGAGTCCGCGTGGAGCGAACTGCTCGAGGCCACCACCGGCGAACTGCGCACCGCGGCGGCGGGGGGCAACTGACCCGATGGCCGGCACAGCATCGACGGATCGGGCGGGGCTGTGGCACAACCCGCTGCGCGACGAACGTGACAAGCGGGTCCCCTTCATCGCGGGCCCGTGCTGCCTGGTGATCTTCGGTGTCACCGGAGATCTGTCCCGCAAGAAGCTGATGCCGGCCATCTACGACCTGGCGAACCAGGGGCTGCTGCCCCCTGGTTTCGCCCTGGTCGGCTTCGCCCGGCGCAACTACGCGAACGAGGACTTCGCCGCCGTCGTCCTGGACGCGGTCAAACAGCACGCGCGCACGCCGTTCCGCCAGGAGGTCTGGGACCATCTGGCCGAGGGGCTGCGGTTCGTGCAGGGCAGCTTCGACGACGACACCGCCTTCGCCACCCTGGCGACCACGCTCTCGGCACTGGACGCCGAACGCGGCACCAGCGGCAACTACGCCTTCTACCTGTCGATCCCGCCGAACATGTTCCCGGTGGTGCTCGACCAGCTCTCCGAACACGGCCTGGCCAAACCGGCGGGCACCGACGCCGACGGCTACCTGCCCTGGCGGCGGGTGGTGATCGAGAAGCCCTTCGGCCACGATCTGGACAGCGCCAAGGATCTCAATGCGCTGGTCAACCGGGTGTTCCCCGAGGAGCAGGTCTTCCGCATCGACCACTACCTCGGCAAAGAGACCGTGCAGAACATCCTCGCACTGCGCTTCGCCAACGAGCTCTACGAGCCGCTGTGGAACGCCAACTATGTCGACAGCGTGCAGATCACCATGGCCGAGGACATCGGATTGGGCGGTCGCGCAGGCTATTACGACGGGATCGGCGCCGCGCGCGACGTCATCCAGAACCATCTGCTGCAACTGCTGGCGCTGACCGCGATGGAGGAACCCACCTCCTTCGAGCCGATGCAGCTCACCGCCGAGAAGATCAAGGCGCTCTCGGCGACCAAACTCGTCGAACCGCTGGACGAGACGACCGCGCGCGGTCAGTACACCGAGGGCTGGCAGGGCAGCGAGCACGTGGTCGGCCTGCATCAGGAGGACGGGTTCGACCCGCAGTCGCGCACCGAGACCTATGCCGCGATCACCCTGCACGTGGAGAACCGCCGCTGGGCGGGCGTGCCGTTCTACCTGCGCACCGGCAAGCGCCTCGGCCGGCGGGTCACCGAGATCGCCGTGGTGTTCAAACGCGCGCCGCACCTGCCCTTCGACCAGACCATGACCGAGGAACTCGGCCAGAACGCCCTGGTCATCCGGGTGCAGCCGGACGAAGGCATCACGCTGCGCTTCGGTTCCAAGGTGCCCGGCTCGAGCATGGAGGTCCGTGACGTCAACATGGACTTCAGCTACGGCGAGGCGTTCACCGAGTCCTCGCCCGAGGCCTACGAGCGGCTCATCCTCGATGTGCTGCTCGGCGTCCCGTCGCTGTTCCCGGTGAACGCCGAAGTCGAATTGTCCTGGCGCATCCTCGATCCCGTGCTCGAGCACTGGGCCGCCGAGGGCAAACCCGAACCCTACGAGGCGGGCACCTGGGGTCCCACCTCGGCCGAGGAGATGCTCGCGCGCAGCGGGCGGGAATGGCGGCGCCCGTGATCGTCGACATGCCCGACACGACCACCGTCGATGTCGCCAAGCGGATGCTGCAGTTGCGGGAGAGCAACGGCGTCATCACCCAGGGCCGGGTGCTCACGCTGGTGGTGTGCACCCTGGACTCCTCCGAGGCCGAGGACGCGATCGACGCCGCCAACGACGCCAGCCGCGAACATCCGTGCCGGGTGATCGTGCTGGCCCGCGGCGACCGGGACGCCGAGACCCGCCTCGACGCCCAGATCCGCGTGGGCGGTGACGCGGGCGCGGCCGAGGTGATCGTGCTGCGGTTGCAGGGTCCGCTGGTGAACCACGAGAGCAGCGTGGTCACCCCGTTCCTGCTGCCCGACACCCCCGTGGTGGCGTGGTGGCCGCGGGGTGCGCCGGAGTTCCCGTCGCAGGATTCGGTGGGCAAACTGGCCAAGCGCCGGATCACCGACGCCACCTTCGCCCCCGATCCGCAGGCCGCCATCAAGAAGCGGCGCGCCTCCTACGCGCTCGGTGACACCGATCTGGCGTGGAGCCGGATCACCTATTGGCGGGCGCTGCTGGCGGCGGCGCTGGACGAGCCGCCGTTCGAGCCGGTCACCGCCGCGACGGTGTCGGGACTGGCGAGCGAACCCGCCCTGGACACCCTGGCCGGCTGGCTGGCTTCCCGGTTGAACTGTCCTGTCGTGCGCAGAACGGGTGAGCTGCGCGTCGAGTTGCACCGCGGCGAGAACTCCGTCGCCATCACCCGACCGCAGTTGGGTACCACCGCTACGCTGACCCGCACCGGTGAGCCAGATCAGCGTATCGCGCTGGCGCGCCGGGAAACTCGCGATTGCCTCGCCGAGGAACTGCGCCGGCTCGACGCCGACGAGATCTACGCCGAGGCGCTCGCCGGAATCGAGAAGGTGACCTATGAGTGATCGCATCGATGTGCACGACGAGCTCGGCGCCGAGTTCCCCGCCAACACCGTCGAGGTGCACGACGACCCCGACCTGCTCGCCGACGCCGCCGCCGAGCGTTTCGTCGACGTGATCGTCGCCGCGCAGACCGCCCGCGGCACCGCCTCGGTGTCGTTGACCGGCGGCAGCGACGGCATCCGGCTGCTCGAACGCGTCCGGCGCGAGCCCGGCGCCATCGACTGGTCGCAGCTCTACGTCTACTGGGGCGACGAGCGGTTCGTGCCCGACGGCGACCCCGACCGCAACGAGCTCCAGGCCAGGCAGGCCCTGCTGGACCACGTCCCGCTCGACCCGGCCCACGTCTTCCCGATCGCCGCCTCCGACGGCACCTACGGTTCCCCCGAGGCGGCCGCCGCGGCCTACGCCCAGCTCGTCCACACCGAGCTCGACGAGCGCGGCGAATTCGATCTCACCGTGCTCGGTATGGGCCCCGAGGGCCACATCGATTCGCTCTTCCCGCACTCCCCCGCCGTCCGCGAGAAGACCGATTACGTTGTCGCCGTGCATGATTGCCCGAAGCCGCCGCCCACCAGGGTGAGCCTGACCCTGCCCGCGATCCACCGTTCGCGCCACGTCATGCTCGTGGTGAGCGGGATCGGCAAGGCGGCCGCCGTGGCCGCCGCGGTCAACGGCGCCTCCCCCGACGATGTGCCGTCGGCGGGCGCGGTCGGTATCGACTCCACCACCTGGGTCATCGACGAGGCCGCCGCCACCGACCTGCTGGTCGACCTGGACGACGACGAAGACTGATCTGCCACCTCGACAGGGCCGGGCCGCGATTCGCCGCCCGGCTTTGCCGTTCCCCGAATAGGTCACGTGACGCGCCGATCGGCTCCGGGGTTCCCTGATTCGGACACCGCGGGTCCGCTCGGTATGGTCGAGGCTGTTCCACGGCCAGAAGGGTGTCCCGCAGCATGATCCAGACCGAGGCAGTGACGATCCCGGATCACATCCACGGCTATCCGCAGGTCGCCTTCGGCGGCTACGTGGCAGGCATGCTGGCGCGCCGCTCCGGCGCCGAGACCCTCCGCGTCGATTTCCGTCGCGCGGTGCCCGTCGAGAGCCCCCTGGAACTCCCCGCCGGCGATCCCGGCCACGCGACACTCACCGCCGCGGACGGCACCCTGCTGGCCCAGGCCGGCCCCGCCACCCTCGACATCACCGCCGCCCCGCTGCCCACCTGGGCCGAGGCGCTCGCCGCCACCGAATCCGCCCTGACCAGCCCGAAACGGCCGAGCACCGACTGCTTCGGCTGCGGTGTCGAATGCGCCCCCGGCCACGGCCTTCGCCTGTTCTCCTGGCCGGTGCACGACCGCCGTGACCTGATGGCCGCCGCCTGGACGCCGGATCCCGGCCTCGCCGACGCCGCGGGCGAGCTCCCGCCGGAGATCGTCTGGTCGGCCCTGGACTGCCCCGGCGGCATCGCCGCCTTCGCCTTCCAGCGCATGCCGCTCGGCGCGGTCACCGCGGCCCTTACCGCCACGCAGTACCGGCCGATGCCCGCGGGCGCCGACTACCTCGCCCACGCCTGGCCGGTCCACCACGAAGGCCGCAAATACACTGTGGGCGTTGCCCTTTCGACTCGCGACGGCGAGCTGTGCGCCCTCGCCGAAGCCCTGTGGGTAGCACCCCGCACCCCTGCCGGGTAGCGAACTCAGGGGTGCAGTGTGGGCCGGTAGACGAGTTCCTGGATATCGTCGTCGAGCGTGCGGCTCTCGAGTAGTTCCAGATCGAAGTCGGCCGCGCCCCCGAAGATCGGTTCGGCACCGTTTTTCCCGGTGATCACCGGGAAGATGGTCACCTGCACCCGATCCACCAGCCCCGCCGCCATCAGCGCCCGATTCATCGACAGACTCCCGTGTGACCGCAACGGCACTGATGATTCCTCCTTCAGCCGCGCGACCACCTCCACGGCGTCACCGCTCACCACGGTCGCATCCGGCCAATCGAGCGGCCCGGTCAACGTGCTCGACACCACCGTCGCGGGCAAATTCCGCATCCGGGTGACCCACGGATCCCGCACCTCCGCCGCCCCGGAAGCCAAGACCTCGATGAACGCCCGATAGGTATTCGCCCCGAAAACCATCCGCTGCTCCGCCTCATACAGCGCGAGCCGATGTCCGAGCAGCTCAGGCCCCTGTTTCCCCCAGTACCCACCCCAGTCCCCGCCGCTCACGCTGCCGAAACCGTCGAGACTCGAAAACACGTCGAACGTATACGTAGCCGTCATGATGCCCTCCTCGGATGTATCCGGCCTTTACGTGTGCAGACGGACAGCCCCCGTGAAATTCATCGCCCGCTCAGCCGTGCACCGAGCCGCGCCTCCTGCGGCGGATCCCATGCCGTGCGCCGTCAGACATCGGTTACACGACCGCCCGACGCCAGTCGGACTTCTCGCCGAGAGTCCACCGACCCGCCGCCGCGGCCTCAACGCTGCGGAAACCACAGTCCACCGTCTCGATCGCTGAAGGGCCCGCATCGGCGGATGACCGGCGTATTCGTGCAATCGACGCCTTCCCAGTCAGAATTTCGACTGCGCTCGCACGTATTGCACGAATAGGCCGGGCCGACACCAGCTTCGAGGCAACGTGCTTCGACCCGCCCTCGCGACAGCGCCCCGGATTGCGAGAGAGTCCGGGGCGCTATCAGTGTTCGGGTCTTCAGTTCTTGCGGCCGGGCACCCTCGCGCCGGACTTGAAGCCGAGGCCGCCGGGCTTGGCGGTCGGCGGGGCTACCGGCGGAGTGCCGTTCCCATTGCCATTGGCGGGCCCGGGCTTTGCAGCCGGTTCAGCCCGGGCTTCCGCCGCAGTGGGAGACTCCGGAGCAGCCGGAGCAGCCGGAGTCGCGGCAGCGGCGCCGGAGGCCTTCGGGCCGGGGCGCTTGAAACCGGACTTCATTGCCAGACCCTTGGCAGCGACCGTCGGCTTGGTCTCGGTCGCCTCCGGCGCAGCAGCCGCTGGTGCTTCGGCGGCCGGGGCCGCTTCAGCGGATGCGGCGGCAGGCGCGGATGCGGCGGCGGGCTTGGCACCGGGGGCCTTCGCGCCACCCTTCATCCCGAGACCCTTGGCCGGAGCGGCTTCGGCAGCCGGGGCAGCTTCCGCAGCAGGCGCCTTCGCACCCGGCGCCTTGGCCGCGCCCTTCATACCGAGCCCGCCACCGGGTGCCTTCGCGGCACCCTTCATCCCCAGACCCTTGGCCGGAGCAGCCGGCGCGGCTTCGGCAGCAGGTGCCTTCGCACCCGGCGCCTTGGCAGCACCCTTCATACCCAGACCACCACCAGGCGCCTTCGCAGCACCCTTCATCCCCAGACCACCACCCGCAGGAGCAGCCTTCGGCGCGGACTCGACAGCCTCGGCGACCGGTTCCGGCTCGACCACCGGCTCCGGTTCGGGTTCGGTCTTCGGCTCCTGGACAACAACCAGATTCGCCGACAACTCCGCCGCATCCACCCGCGTGATCGAGTCCAGCATCAACTGCGCGACATCGACAACCTCGACACCCTCGCCCAGGCCCTGCTCCTGACGCGCGGTCACACCATCGGTCAACATCACCCGGCAGAACGGGCAACCCGTCGCGATCTTCGTCGGATTCGTCGACAACGCCTCATCGACACGATCGACATTGATCCGCTTACCGAGCTGTTCTTCCATCCACATCCGGGCACCACCGGCACCACAACACATCGACCGCTCACCGTGGCGCGGCATCTCCACCAACGTCGACCCCGAAGCCTCCATCAGCTCACGCGGCGCGTTGTAGATCTTGTTGTGCCGACCCAGATAACACGGATCGTGGTAGGTGATGTTCTGCGACACCGACGCCACCGGCACCAGCTTGCGCTGCCGCACCAGACGATTCAGCAACTGCGTGTGGTGCACCACCTCGTAGGTACCCCCGACCTGCGGGTACTCGTTGTTGAGCGCGTTGAAACAATGCGCACACGTGACCACGATCTTCTTACGGGACTGTTCGACACCTTCGAACACCGAGTTGATGACCTCGATGTTCTGCATCGCCAACTGCTGGAACAAGAACTCGTTACCCGCACGCCGCGCCGAGTCACCGGTGCAGGTCTCCTCCGCACCCAACACCATGAACTTGGTGCCCGCGGTAGCCAGCAACTCGGCGACAGCCTTGGTGGTTTTCTTCGCCCGGTCCTCATACGCGCCGGCGCAACCGACCCAGAACAGGTACTCGTAGCCGTCGAAACTGTCCGCGTCCTGCCCGAAGACCGGGATGTCGAAATCGACTTCCTTGATCCAGTTGAGCCGATCCTTGGAGTTCTGACCCCACGGGTTGCCCTTGTTCTCCAGGTTCTTGAACAACCCGGCCAGCTCCGACGGGAACTCCGACTCGATCAACACCTGGTAGCGGCGCATATCGATGATGTGGTCGACATGCTCGATATCGACCGGGCACTGCTCGACACACGCACCACAGCTGGTGCAGCTCCACAGGACTTCGGGATCGATGACACCGTTGACGTCCTCGCCACCGATCAACGGACGCTCGGCCTCGGCCCGCGCAGCCTCGGAGATCTCCCCCGCGAGCAGGTAGGGAGCCTTCGCATACGTATGGTCGCGCAGCGACATGATCAACAGCTTGGGCGACAACGGCTTACCGGTATTCCACGCCGGGCACTGCGACTGGCAACGCCCACATTCGGTGCAGGTCGTGAAGTCCAGCAACCCTTTCCAGGTGAAGTCCTCGATCTTACCGACCCCGAACGTGTCGACATCGGGATCGGCGGTCTCCATATCGAGGACCTTGCCGTCGGAGGTCATCGGCTTGGCCGCGCCGAGCGCGACGCTCCCGTCCGCCTCCCGCTTGAAGTAGATGTTGACGAACGCCGAGAGCCGATGCCAGGCCACACCCCAGGTCAGTTTGCGCCCGATGAGATACAGGAATGCCGCTCCCGCAAGCATTTTGACGAACGCGACGACCGAGATCAGCATCGGGCTCGCGGGCAACACCCGCGCGACCTGCATCGTGACCGGATCGGTCCACAGATGCCCGCCACCATAGGTGGCGATCCGCCCGGCCTTCACCAGCACATCGCCGACCCCGTGGGTGAGCACGATCAACTCGATGAGGTACGCCGCCAGGAAATTCGATCCGCTGAAGCGTGCGAGCCGCTCGGGCCTGCGCGGATGATTGCGCTGCCGGATGACGATCAGCGCCACGATGCCGATGATCGTGCCGAGCGCGAGCACCTCCTCCAGCAGGTGATACCCGGCGGTGTCCCCGATGACCGGCCAGCCGAAGGTGGGATCGAAGGTCTGCCCGTAGGACTCGAAATAGAACACCATCCCGAGCAGGAACCCGACCATCACCAGCCAGTGCGCCCAGCCGACACTGCGGAATTTGTTCATCCGCGTGTGCGCGGCGACCTCGACCGCCACGGTGCGCAGCCGCGGCAGGACCGGACGCAGCCGGGACGAGTCCGGTCGGCCGGCGCGGAAGACGCGCACCATCCGCGTCAAGCCGATCCCCAGCGTCGCCCAGCAGTACAGCGTGATGATGATGCCGATGATCCCCAGAACGATCGTCGGAGCACTCATGGTGCAACCCCCTTCCAGCAGTCACCAGCAGCAACAGAATCATGTTACTGACGGGTAACTTACGTCTCTGGGGTCAACGTAGCACCCGGATCAGCACTCGCGAAACCCCGGCTGCCGGATTCGGCTCCGTGACGTGGATTACCAGCGCCCTTGTCGCACTGAGCAGTTGGCGACCCTCATGGGACGCCAGGCGACCATACAGCTACTGCGCGGCCATCCCCGGCCACACCACGGGACAGTGGCCGCGCCGACCGCCACAACCACACGCGGGCGGGCCTCACCCCTCCGGAACCAACACACCGCCCCGAACGTGAACCTACGACTGGAACACCCGTCCCACTGATACTGTCCGACCCGCAGATGTTGCCCCGGAACACCGCACCCCAGGAGCGCCGACGCATGCTGCTCGCCATGTCCCACGACGACCGCGAACAATTCCTCGCCGCCCCTCGCGTCGGCGTTCTCAGTGTCATCGACCCTCGCGCCGGCGACCGCGCACCACTGGTCGTCCCGGTCTGGTACGACTACGAACCCCACGGTGAGATCGTGGTCGAGACCGGCCGCAACACGCTCAAAGCCGAGCTACTCCGGGCCGCCGGACGGTTCAGTCTCTGCGTCCAGGACGAGCGGCCGCCGTATCGGTACGTCAGCGTCGAAGGCCCGATCACCGGCACGGACGATCCGATCGACCCGGCCGTGCGCGCCGCCATGGCCGCGCGCTATCTGGACCCAGAGGAGGCGCGCGCCTATCTGGCGGCGACCGCCGATCAGCTCGCGCACGATGTCACCTTCCGGATGCGCCCGCAGCGCTGGCGCACCGCCGATTTCGCCGCCTTCGCCACCGGATTCGCGGCGGCGGGCGCCACCGACTGACACCACTCCAGCACACACCGAGCAACCGAAACCGTACGAACGGAGCAGGACTTGGTGACTCACCCCGCCGGTTTGTCCGACCCATGCCCGGCATCGGCCGCAACACCGGCCCCTGGATATCCCCGCGACGCCTCCCTCCCGGAACTGTTCGCCGTGCAGGCCGCCGCCCGCCCGGATGCGCCGGCAGCACGGCACGGCACCCGCGCCATCACCTACGGACAGCTCGCCACCAGGGCAGATGCGCTTGCCGCACGATTGCTCGCCCACGGCGCCGAGCCGGGCGAGCCTGTCGGGGTATGTGGGAGCCGTTCGCTCGAAGCCCTCGTCGCCCTGGTGGGTATCCTGCGGGCGGGCTGCGCCTATGTGCCCCTCGATGAAGACCTGCCGCCCGCGCGCTTGCGCGCCATGGCCGAGGACGCCGGCTTGCGCACCGCCGTCACACTGCCCAGCAGCACGCGCCGGGTCCGCGGCCTGCGCCACACCATCGCACTCACCGACGACACGCCGAGCACCCTCGCCCCGCCCCGCAGGCTCGCCACCGACTGCGCCTACGTCGTGTTCACCTCCGGCACGACCGGTCGCCCGAAACCGGTCGCCGTGCCGCATCGGGGCGTGGTCCGGCTCGTGCTGTCCGAGCACCGGCTGCCCGCGCCCGGGCCGGACGACCGCGTCCTGCACGCTTACGGCCTGTCCTCCGATGCCTCGACGATCGAGATCTGGAGCGCGCTGCTCACCGGCGCATGCCTGGTCCTCGCCGACCGGACCGATCTGCTCGCACCCACCGCACTGGCGGAACTGCTTCGCGCGCAGGAGGTCACGTTCGCCTACCTGACGACGAGCATCTTCCATCTCGTCGCCCGCACCAGCCCGGAATCGCTGGCCCGGCTGCGTTTCGTCTCCGCGGGCGGTGAGGCGATGGACCCGCTGCTGGCCGATGCCGTACTGGCGGCCTGCCCCGCGACCACCGTGGTCAACTTCTACGGCCCGACCGAGAATTCGGTGGTCTCCACCGCGCATGTGCTGCGCCCGCTGTCCGGCGACGCGTCACAGGTCCCGCTCGGACTGCCCTTCGGCGCCTCCACCTGTCACGTCGTGCGCGCCGACGGGACACCGGCGGCGCCGGGCGAGGAGGGCGAACTCCACGTCGGCGGGGACGGGCTCGCGCTCGGCTATCTCGGCGACCCCACGCTCACCGCCGAGCGATTCGTGCGACTGCCCGCCGTGGAGCCGAACGGCGTGCTCTACCGGACCGGCGATCGCGCGGTGTGGATCGACGGCCTGCTGGAATTCCGTGGCCGCCTGGACCGGCAGGTGAAGCTGCGTGGCGTGCGGATCGAACTCGACGAGGTCGAGGCACGTTTACGGGCGCATCCGGAGGTCGGCGAGGCCGTGGTCGAGGTCGTGGCGGGCGTACTGACCGCCTACCTCACCGCCGCGCGAGCGGGCCGACCGCTGCCGCTGCCCCGGCTGCGCGCCTATTGCGCGCAGTGGCTGCCGCCGCAGGCCGTCCCCGAACTCGTTGCCCTGGACCATCTTCCGGTGACCAGCGGCGGCAAGGTGGACCGTGCCCGACTCCCCGCTGCCGCTACCCGGCCGGCGACGACGACCGACGACGGCGGCCCGCTCGGTGTCCTCGCCCGGATCTGGCACCAGGTGCTGCGCGTGCGCCCCGGCCCCCGTGACGACTTCTTCCTGCTCGGCGGCGATTCCCTGCTGGCCGCCGAGGCCGTCACCCGAACGATCGCCGAGCTGAACCTCGACGCCGCCCAGGGTTCCGGCCTGATCAGGGCGTTGCTGGCCGAGCCGACGCTGGAGTACTTCGCGGCAGCGGTGGATCGGGCAGGGAACGGCAGCACCGCCACCACCGAACAGATCATCGACTTCGAGCGGGAAGCCGAGCTCGGCTTCGATCTCCCACCAGCCGGCGGCCCAGTCCCCCGCCCACACGCGCCGCGGTCGGTATTGCTCACCGGCGCTTCGGGTTTCGTCGGCGCCTTCCTGCTGGACCGACTGCTGCGCTCGACGACAGCGCACATCCACTGCCCGGTCCGGGCAGCCGACCGGCCGCGCGCCGAGCAGCGGGTGCGCACAGCACTTGCCCGCTACGGCCTCTTTCCCGATGCGGCCGCGTGGCGCCGGGTGGTGTGTTTCCCGGGCGACCTCACCCACCCGCGTCTCGGGCTGTCGCCTGCCCACGCCGGCGAACTCGCCGCCACCCTGGATCTGGTGGTACACAACGGCGCCCACGTCAATTTCCTCTACCCGTACACCCAGCTGCGCGCCGCGAATGTGGACGGCACCCGGGAGGTGACCCGGATCGCGGCCCCGCGCCGCGTACCGGTGCATTTCATCTCGACCGTCGCGGTCCTGGCCGGGTTCGGCGCGGCCGGTGTGCGCACGGTCGCCGAGGATCGGCCACTGGCCCACGCGGACGGGCTCACCCTCGGGTACGCGGAAAGCAAATGGGTCGCCGAGCGGGTCCTGCGCCGGGCGGCCGAGCAGGGTCTGCCGGTGGCGGTGTATCGGCCCTACGAGGTGATGGGTGATCGGGCGCACGGCGTGTGCAATACCGAAACCGCGCTGTGCTCGCTGTTCAAGATGATCGCCGAGACCGGGCTCGCCCCCGATATCCCGCTGCCCATGGATCTGGTGCCGGTGGATCATCTCGCCGAGTCGGTCGTGCACATCGCCACGCACCGACCGGCCGAGGGCCGCGTCCACCACCTGACCAATCCGCGCCCGGCCATGCTGTCGGATGTCGTCGACCGGATGCGCGCGGCCGGCTTCGCGCTGCGAGTCCTGCCGTACGCCCAGTGGGTGGGCGAGCTGGTGCGCCATGTCGCCGAGCATCCGACCAGTGCGACAGCCCCCTTCGTGTCGCTGTGTGTCGACCGCAGCCGCACTGCCGACATGTCCGTCAAGGAGATGTATCTGCAGGGCACCTTCCCGGTACTCGAGCGGACCAACACCGAGGCGGCCCTGTCGGGCAGCGGATTGTGTTGTCCACCAGTCGATTCGGTGTTGCTGGACTGCTATCTGGAGTACCTGTTCCGCTCCGGCTTTCTCACCGCGCCGGCGGTGACCACCGCATGAGCGGTACCGTCGAAGTCCCCGCCGTCGAACCCGGCACCGCCGGGCCACCGTGCGCCTATGCCCGGCTGCGTAGCGAGCAACCCGTCGTCCGTGCCCTATTACCCAACGGTGAGACGGGCTGGCTGATCAGCCGCTACGCCGATGCGCGGGCCGCGTTCGCCGATCCCCGGCTGGCACGGCCTCTGCTGTCGGCCTGGCCGCCGACGGACAACGCGCCACCCCCGTGCCTGCCGACCTTCCTGGAAATGACCGGGGCGCACCATGATCGGGTTCGCCGCGCCGTGCTGCCCCTGTTCGGCAGGCGACGACTCGAGTTCATGCGCCCGCGGATCCGGGCCATGGCGCACGAGCTGATCGACGCCATGACGACCGGGTCGGCAGCGGACCTCGTCACCGCCTATGTCGCACCGCTCCCACTGCGCGTGCTGTGCGCGATCACCGGAATCCCGCACGAGGATCGCGACATCTATCTGCCGCACACCCTCACTCTCCTCGGCGCGTCGGGTGTTCCGATGACCGAGGTGCTGGCGGCCCTGTACGCGCTGCAGGACTACGCGTCCGCGCTCATCGCCCGCCGGGAACGCGAGGGTGCGGGCGAGGACTATATCGGGCTACTGCTCACCCGAAGTCGTTGCACGGACAGCGATCTGGACCGCGATGATGTCGTCAGCTTCGTCGTCACAATGCTCATGGCCGGCTACCAGACCAATGTTGCGCACACCGGCAATGCGCTGCTGGCCCTGCTCACCCACCCCGGCGAACTGGACCGGCTCCGCGCGGAGCCGGATCGGATCGGCCCGGCGGTCGAGGAGTTGCTGCGGTATGTGCCGCTGATGAACGCCATCAACATCCTCGTCGCGAAACAGGATTTCACCCTGCACGATCAGCACATCCGCGCCGGTGACGCGGTCGTGCCCGTCCCGGCCTCGGCCAACCGTGATCCCTCGGCGTTCGCCGACCCCGACCGTCTCGACCTGACCCGTTCACCCAACCCGCACCTCGCCTTCGGGCACGGCCCGCACCAGTGCACGGGCGGGCACCTCACCCGGCTCCAGCTCGCCACCGTGATCGGAGTGCTGCTGGAACGACTGCCCGGGATCGACCTCGCGGTGCCGCCCGAGTCGATCACCTGGGACGAGTCGACTCCATTGCGCGCCCCCGCCCAGCTGCCCGTGCGCTGGTGACCCGCACCGCCCGAACCGAGCAGAGAGGTCTCCCCACCGTGACCGACACCGGTCTCCGCTATCCCTTCAGCACCGAGGGTGTCCGGCTCGCCCCCGAACTCACCGACCTGCAAGGCCGATGTCCGGTGGCCAGGGTCGCCACCAACTCCGGTGGCGAAGCGTGGCTGGTCACCGGCTACGAGCTCACCAAACACGTGCTGCGCGACCGCGCTTTCGACCGCGCCGTCCTGGCCGACGCCGACAGCCCCACCCAGGACACCCCGATCCTGGCACCGGAACTGCTCGACGCGATGAATCACCTCCAGCGAGCGGGACTCCGCGAGGAGGTGCTGCGGGCCCTCGGCCGGCATCAGCCCGATCTGCCCACGGACTGGGTCGCCGAAATCACCGCGACGGGTGTGGCCGCCATGCTCGCCGAGGGACAGCCGGGTGACCTGCAGCGTCACTTCGCGGAATGGGTTGCCGCCCAATGCCTCTGCCGACTACTCGGCCTGCCCTTCGCCGACCGTCGGCGGCTCGCCGAGCACGCCGATACAGACCTCACGATGGTCGTCCACTCCCCGGACGAACTCGCCCGCAACTGGGAGGAGATCCGCGCCTACATGCAGGACCACATGGCCACCCGCCGCCCCGGCGCACCGCGTGGCCTGGCCGACCGTCTCGCCGATCGCAATGCCCACCGGCGCGAGCTGACCGACCGTCAGCTGTCGAATATCGTCGCGGTCCTGTTCGTCAGCGGTTACGAGGATTTCGCGAGTTTCCTCGGCGTGGCCGCACTCAACCTGCTCCAGCGACCCGAGGTGATCGCCGAGGTCCGAACCCGGCCGGAGACGATGCCGCACTGTGTGGAGGAACTGCTGCGGTGCAGTGTCGTGCTGGGCAATGCGATTCCCCGCTACGTCACGCAGGACACGACATTGGGTTCGGTGCCGGTCGAGCAGGGCGATCTGGTGCTGCTGTCCCTGGACGCTGTCAATGTCGACCCGGCCGCGTTCCCCGACGCCGACACCTTCGACCCGGCCCGCTCACCCAACCCACATCTGCGATTCGGCTACGGCCGCCACCACTGTCCCGGTGCGCATCTGGTCCGCCACCACTCCGGCACCGCGTTCCGAATACTGCTCGACCGCCTGCCCGACCTCCGCCTGGCGGTTCCGGTCGAAGAAATCCCCTGGCATCCCCACCGAATGGCAATAATGCCCGCCGCCATTCCGGTCCATTGGTGAAATCACCGAATTCACGACACGCCGGATTTGACCATATTCGACACCGTGTTAGGGTATTTGCGGCAAGTACGCAGGTCTCCGAAAAATCGTACACAACTACGAAATTCGAGGAGTATTCATGCGATTCGTCAAGACCAGTGCAGTTGCTCTAGCTTTTGCCGCGGTCTCGTTTGCCGGAGCCGGCTTGGCACAGGCCGCCACCTCCATCGAAGTGACAGAAGATCTCATCGGCTGCGCCCTGGAAGCCGAAGCGAGCGGCGATACCCTCGCCGAACTGCACGAAGGCTTCGGCACCACCATCGAACTCACGGCCGGCGCGGAAGCCGACCTCACGGCAGGCAATTGCCTCTAGCCACCGAGGTGTAGATCGCCACTGTCCGAGAGCAAGGACCGGAAGATCTGCAACCTGCCCAGTGGCGTGAGAAACAAGAGCGGCCACCGCACCAGCGGTGGCCGCTTCTCGTCCCCGGCCAGCGCGCGATATCCCGCCGCCTCGGCTATTCGTCACGCGGAGCATAGAGCTCCGGATTGAACAAGGCCAGCGCGCCGGGTCGGGTGAACAATTTACACTGAAGGGAACGTAGCACCACAATCCCCTCAGCATCAGTAAAAGTGCTCACCATACTGAATTCGGTACCAGCACCGAACAAGTCGCTACCGAAAGCCAGCTCACTGAGAAACAGCACCCGCGCCGTATCCACTTCGGAAAGACTCCGGGCGCCAGCGACAGCTCGGCGCAGCCTGGCCATATCCTCATTGAACACCACACGGCTTCGGTATCCGAGCGCACGCACTGGCACTGGTGCGCTGGTCGAAATTCCTACCCAACTCGCGAGAGAAGCATCCACGAATTCCCGCTCCCGCGCCGTCAGCACAGCCATATAACGTCCAGTCCCACCCTATTGCCTACCAGCTACCTCGGCGGCAGCTCGGACCATTCATGGTACAGATTCAGGAAGTCGAGCGAGCAATCCTCTGGCAGCAGGTGTTCGAGGCCGTCACCCGCGCGATCCCGGCGCGACGCGACAGACAACAGAGCGGCCACCGCACCAGCGGCGGCGCTTCTCTGCGGTGCGTGCATGGCACTAGTGCGAGAGCCCTCTCATTGCGGTGGCAGGCCTTTGGCGCTAGCGTGGCGCTCGAAGGGGCTACGGGGAATTGGGGAAGTATGGCTGGCACAACGGATCTCGATCTCGATCCGACTCGAACACAAGAGCTCGCTACGACACTGGGCAAAGCGGAAACCGAAGTCACCACGATTTCGGTGAGACCGGTCAGAGCACGGTGACGCTGGACGGCACCAAGGTTCCCGATGCGGCGACCTCGGCGATCGCCAAGGTCGCCAAGGCTGCACAAACGCTGGTCGCCGACTACCGTGCGCTGTCGGCGGCGACATCGACCGCTGTCACCGAGTTCCAGAACAGGGACCGGCAGAACGCGGGCGACCTCACCGACACGCAGGCCGCGCTGGCATGAGCACGCTGGGCACCAGCGAGCAGGAAGAGCTGGCGAAGTCGCAGATCGGCACCCTCACACCGGCACAGGTCGCAGCCTGGCAGCCGTCGACCTTGACCGACCTGGGAACGGCATGGTCGACACAAGCGCAGCAGCTGACGACCTTCGACGACACCGAATACCGCGCGGTGGACGACAGCCGCGACTTCTGGACCGGCAGCGCCGCCACCGCGATGCGCGACAAACATGGGCAGATCCGCACCACCACCGGCAGTTTCATTGCGGCCCTGGAGGATGGCGCCACAGCGGCGCAAACTGGCGCGAGCACCTTGGATGCCGCCAAGACCGCCGTGGTGAACGCGGTGAAGTCGGCGGAATCCAACGGCTATGAGGTCGGCGACGACGGGACCGTGAAGATCTCGACCAGCACCCACCAAACGCTGCTGTCGCAGCTGGATGCCTCGTCGTACACGGTGGCCGCGGGAGCGTTGCAGGTGGATGCGGACGCATCGACCACAGCGGTGAAGCAGGCCCTGGAGAACGCCCGCACGGCGGCCACCTCCGTGCAGACAGCGATCGAGAATGCCTTCGCCGTTCTGCCCGAAGACGACTCCACGGAGATTACCCAGGCCGGTCCGTTCTCTGAGCTGCCACAGAAGTTCGGAGAATCCACCTGGCAGCTCATCAATCGCTCGAATACATTGACCGCCCAGCTCGCCCAGCTGACCGGTGACGGCTGGAGTATCGAATACGGGAAAGAGGGTGAAGGCAGCTACACCGTCGGCCGCGACAAGAAGATCGTCCTCGACGGGAGTCTGCGCAATAATCCCGAGGCCACCACACAGGTCTTGGCTCACGAGGCCGGGCATGCCTCCTACAAGGGCGGTAGTGGCGGATCGACCCAGCAAGACTGCGTCAACGCTCTTCTCACCAACGAGGGCGCAGCGACACTGAACAATATCTCCGTGCAGCGTGAGATCCTCGCGAACGGCGGATCGGATATCGGCGTCGCCGGACAGAACCCGGATGTCGCTGCGGCGTGGACAGCGTCCTACGACAAGTACCGGGCGGCCGGATCGTCCCCGGAGGCATATCAAACTGCGATCTACGATATCGGCCAGTATTACGGCGACAACCTTCATCCATCCACTGCCCCGAACCTGACCTACCGCCAGTACTACGAATCGCAGTGCAAGTGATGCGGCGCAGGATCCGGAGACCGAGGCAGATCGCGATGCGGTGGATGACGGTGCCGGTGGCTCTACTCTTGGCCGCCGGATGCGCACCCGACAACAACGAAAACTCAGATGTCTCCAGGGAAGTGACGACCATGACCGATCAATCGACCGATATCTGGCAGCTGGTCAACGACATCGCGTCCCAGGCGCCGTTGTCGACCGACAAGATCAACTCGTTGTTCCAGGTCCAGCTGTCCGGCACGGGACGGCAGAGCACCGGTCCTGCGACCGTCGACGGGGTCACTGTCGCCGAAGTCGGCACCGTCACCCGTCCCGACGGTGAGTGGGTGTTCTCGTATTTCGACATCGCGCCATCGCCCTGCATCGGTCTCGACGAGCTGAAGAGCCACTACTCCGACGTCGCGCTGACCGACGTGCCGCGCGGCCACTCCCCCGAAGAACAGTACGTCTGGACCTCCCAGCAGCCCTGGGGCGCACTGAATTTCGGCTTCCGTGAGCGGGACTACTGCCTTGTCGGCGTCAGCCTCCACACCGAAGGGGATTGGACAAACACTCCGATCCCGACAAACTGACGCGACCAGCCGCGCAGCGCGCCCGACACCGAAGGCCCGCCTATGGGAGACATCGATCCGGTTTCCGGTCACATCGCCCAGCTCCAACGAGCACTCACCGATGCCAGGGGCAAGGCAACGAGCGCCGACGGCGCGGTGCTGGTGGAAGTGGGCGCCAACGGCACATTGCACAAGATCACAGTGGGCGACGGCGGCGCGGATCTCGATCCACGCCGCCTCGCTGAGATGATCGTCGACCTGCATCGCGAGGCGGTGGCTGACGCGGCCGCGGTTATGCGCGAAGCGGTGGCCGCGCTGGGCAGCGACCCGCGCATGCAGGAGAATCGCCAGGACGTCGTCGACAAGCTCGCACAACCGCGACCGATCGGCGAAACATCCGGTCGCACAGCACCTTCTCCGCCTGAGACCACCGGGTCGGTCGACACTGCGGCAAATCCACCCGAGTCGGCAGTCCTCGATGGACCGCGCGACGAGTCGCCATTGTTGCCTGCCCCGCCGACCGAGCCGGCCCCAGCTTCGGCACCGCGGCAGCCCGGTATCACCACGGCACACCTGCCCACATCCGGCACATCTGCGCGAACGACCCCCGCGACCGCGCATCCGATGGCGGCGCGTCAGCGCCCCGCTACCCGGGCCCGGCTCTCCGAGTTCGACCCCGTCACCTTCGCACCGGTCACCCGCACCCGCCGCACCTTGACACCGGGTCAACCCACCGACAGACCGCATCGGCCGACCCCCGCCGCCGAACCCACGACCACCACCGAGTCAGCACCGGACCCCGTGCCCACCTCCGAGCACTCCGCGGCGCCCCCGGAACGGCGAACCGAACCCGCGACCGACCTCACCGAGCACATCACCGCCTGGGGCGATCCCGCCGACGACCCGAACACCTCCGACGAGAACTGGCCACCCGACGACCACCTGACTCTGTCGGGTGAATGGTGGGGACTTCCTTCGACCGACGGCCGCTGATCACGAAGGGCGACAAGCCCGTTCAGTACGGCGGTACTCAGCACGACGAGCAGAATCCCCAGTCGAGCAGGCCACCCGCCATGAACCCGCCGACGCACTGCGCGGCGAGCCCACCGATCCGAGCGGCGGCCACTAGCCGCTCGCTCACACCAGCCAGCTCTTGCGCTGGAAGTACTCCGCTTCCGGATCGTCCTCGTCGTCGTAGACGTAACCCCGCGCCACCGGACGCAGCGCCCTGCTGGTCGCGTCGATGCGCTCCTGCAGCTGACGCAGCAGCTCATCAGGCGCGCCGGGGGTGACGGAGATGTCGTCGGCGCTGAGTTCGTGTAGCAGGTAGCGCCCGTCGTTCGGGTAGTCCAGCCAGATGAAGGCGCGACCGTCATCGGTGGGTGTGGAATCGAGAGCGAAGCCGGGCAGCACGGTGATCTCGCCCATGCCGGTCCGTTCGCGCCGGAAGAAGCGCTGCATCTCCTCGACGGGCGACAAGCGTGTGGGATGACGGCCGTAGGTGGGCTGCTCCAGATCGCTGCGCCTGCCGTGGAACGGCCGGTGCGCACCGGCCCCGAACCGCGGGATGCGGCCGACCACCTCGGCGGCGATCCGATGCGACTGGTGGGTGCTCACCGTGATGTCGGTGCCGTACTCGCGTGTGCGGCCCGGCCGCTGCACCGCCAAAGTTGCTGTGCTGCCGGAGATTCCGGCATGGATGCGGACCACCTGGGTCTGGTCGGGCCCGTAGAACCCGTAGACCTCGATCCGCATCTCGGGTTCCAGCAGCACGGCGAGCGCGGAGTAGAGGGTTTCGTCGAAGCGCGGCGCCAGACGTTGCGCGGCGGCGGCGCGGCTGCGCGTGTAGTCGCCGGGGAACTCGAGCTCGTTGGGGAACCAGCTCAGCGGATAGGGCAGCCGGTCGCGACCGAGCGCTTCGAGGGCGATGGTGAAGGTGAGACCTTCCATCTGCCAGGTGGATCCGGTCATCCGCCGATCACCCCGCCCGGCGGGAGCACCCGAGGTTGCACACCGAGCAGTTCGGTCTCCCGGTCCTGGATGAGGTAGTCGGGGATCTTGTGCTCGCTGTCGTCGTCGCCCTGGCCGCCGCGGCCGCCCGCGCCCATGCCACCCATACCGGGCATGCCGCTGCGTCCGGCCGTCCCGGCGCTGGTGCCGCCGCGTGTGGTGGCGCCGGTACCCGCCGGCTGACCCGGTACCCCGGCCACCGGCGTGCCCGCCGGTGTGCCACTGGGTGTTCCGCCCGGAGTTCCGCCGCCCGGACTGCCCCCTGGACTGCCGCCGTTCGGGCTGCCAGGAGTGCTCGGCGTGGTGCCCGCCGGCGTGGTGCCGTCCGGCGTCGTGCCCGCGGGTGTGGTGGTGTCGGGCTCCGTGGTCTCCGGATCCTCGGTCTCGGTGTCGCTGGGATCGTCGGTGTCGTCGGTGTCGTCCGGATCCTCGGTGTCCTCGGGATCGGTGGTCGACGGCGTGGTCGGCGTCTCCGGGGTGGTGGTCTCCGGCGTCTCGGTGGTCGGCTTCTTGCTGGTGCCCGGATTTTTCCCGTCGTCTGGATCGTCGGTAGTGGACTTGAAGGTGCTCGACGCGGGCGCGAGCACCGGCGTGTGCTCGTCGACTTCCTTGGCGACCGGCTGATAGACGGTCTTCATGACCTCCTGCGCCGCCTTCGACGATTCGTCGGCACGATGCTTGGCCGTCTTGAGCAGCCCCGTACCAGGAATCATCCCGACCGCTTTGTCGAAGGCCGACACGTCTTCGGGCTCACCGACCGCCGTCTTCGCATGTCCGAGTGCGGTTTCGAGCAGATCAATACTGTTGGCGACCATCTCGAAGGTCAGCGCGAGCTTCTCGGCCTCGGTCCCGTAGGCACGGGTGCTCTCCATCGCCGCGGTGGCCGACTTGCCCTGCCAATGCTCTTCCAGGGCCTTCTCGACCTCCTGCCGGAAGGTCGTGACAGCCTCGCGCATCCCGCCGTTGCCGCCCTCGCCCTCGTCCAGCCGCCGCCAGCCGTTGGCCCCCGAGTTGATGTCGGCGGCCTTCACCGCGGGCTTACCGTTGTTGCCCTGCAACGCATCCCAGATATCCTGGTGCGACCAGAGGTCGAAATCCTCGTGGTCGGTGATCTTCGTCCCGGCCCACTCACCGTCGAAGCGACCCTGCAGCATCGATCGCTCGGTGCTGATGACCTGCTTGTCACCACCGTACTGGTTGTTCGCGTCGTCGTTGCGCGAGTTCTGCTCGTCCTTGTTGTCCGAGGACTGGTTGTAGTTGTCCCAGACCTTCAGACCACCGATGGTGATGACGGCGGGGAGGGCTACGGTGAACGGGAATACCATCAGATCTCCCCTTCCTTCTGGCCGAGATTGGTTCCGCTCTGCTGGTCGGAATCTTTAAGCTTGCCGATGGCGGCGGCATAGGTATCACGCATGAGTTGGGCGATCTCGATGTGCTGGTCGAGTCGCTTGGACGCAGAGTCCCCAGTATTGTCAGCCTCGCCGTTTACGGCCTTGTTCTGAAACTTCTGCTTCAGCAGATCGGCGGATGGAATCCCTCCATAGCCAGTGAGGTGTTCAAGAAATCGAGCATCTTCCTTCAATTTCTCGAGCTTTCCAGCGTACGTAGCGCATGCCGCACGAAGCGCCTCACCGACGCCATCTTCCATACTGAATTCACCAGCGATGGCCTGCTGCTTCAGCGCCTTCCACTGTGTGATGTCTTTGTCAATACCATCAGCCATTAGCCCACGGCCCCCAATTACTGTCAGTCATTCCGCACCAACTACTTAGGAAGATGTGGCTCGAGATCTGCTGCGTGCTTAGCTGCGATCGTGCAGGAGTCGACGTCTTTCGCCCCATTCGACAGCCACGACGAGTAGATCTCGAACATGCCCTGGTCGGCAGGGAACGCGACGAAGCACCCATCAGGGTTCGACTTCTCGCGGAAGGTAATGCCCGACCGCCCGCCGACCGTGGTGTCCCGAAGATCAGTCACCGACTCCTTGGCACGCGTTTCGTCGATCGTGTGACTCGATGACGCAACCGTCAGCACGTACGGATCCCCCTCCGGATACCACGAACACACCCGCCAACTAGCCGGCCCGGACGGCGGATCCGTGACAGTCCGCTTCGACGCCGGATCCACCCCGGTCGCCCGCAGCACATCCGCACCGAGCTCCGTGCACGGGTTGTAGACCACGATCGAATCGATATCCCGCGTAGTCGTCACCGGCGCGGTGGGGTTCCCGTCGACAGACGACCCACACCCCACGACGCCCAGCAGACAGGCCCCGACCATCGCCGCACCCAGTACCCGACTGTTCCGCACGAATCTCCTCAGTTCCCCATCCGAGCGAGCGCGGCGGCACCACCACACCGCCTGTCCCCCGCCGTCGCGCCCACGCGCGCCGATGTTCGGCGCCAAGAATACACCCGCACCCCCACCCACAGAACCTCCCGAACCACCCACCGACACACCACGGCCCCCTGCCCGCACGACCGGGTGTCACCTCATCGTGCAGCAGGCCCATTCGCTGACGAGTGCGCGCGCTTTTCGTGCGCCGATCGAACCAGAAGCCAGTGTGGCATCATGCCAGTTCACAGCCCTGGATGCACGCTTGGCCGGTATCCGTGTGCACGCTTGGACGGTATCTCTGTGCACGCTTGGACGAACTCGTCATCCCCGTGGAACTCGCTGGGCGTCAGCAGCACCGCCAACGACATCGACTCCACCGCTGTCGCCTTCTTGGACGCACCGATCCACCCGATGGTTCCGTCGAATTCACCACACCAGCCGCCCCGACGGATTCCGCTACTCTGAGCGACTGGCACCAAGTGCCACAGGTCGTACGAGACAGCTACGCCATCGCAGGTCGTGAGCATCTCCGACCCGGCGGCACAGATTGACCAGGGGTGGGGAACACGATGACGAATACAGGCGGTGCCGGGGAGATCAACGTCTCCGCGGATCAGATCAAGTCCCACGCCACCAACATCACCTCTGCCGGCTCAGGCCTGACCGAAGCGATGGAAGCCGCCCAGGCCGTCTCCGCGCCCTCGGACGCGTTCGGGAAGCTGTGTGCTTTTCTCGGTCCCCTCTTCGTCGACTCGGTCGAAACCGACGGTATCGACGCAATCCAGTCCGCGATCACTGCCTTCGGCGACACCAGTGCGAACCTGACCGCGGTCGCCGACGCCTTCACCACCCGTGACACCACCAACGCCGCCGCCCTGAAGTCCCAGGAATCCGGGCTCTGATGGCCGCCAACCCCCTCATCGCCCAGAAACAAGACACCACCGACTGGTCCACCGGGATCAGCCTGGTCTCCTCGGTCACCGACCTGTCCGACGCCATCTCCAGCGGTTCCTGGATCGACGTCGGCCTCGGCGTGGTCGGCCTGGCCGCCGAAGCCGTTTCCCTGGTCGTCGACCCCTTGGGCACCCTCGCCTCCTACGGTGTCGGCTGGCTGATCGAACACTGCCAACCCCTCCAAGACGCGCTGGACTGGATCGCCGGTGACCCCGCCCAGATCGAGGCCTACGCCACCACCTGGGACAACGTCGCCGCCCGCATCAACGAAGTCGCCACCGCCCAAAACCAAGCGGTCACCACCGACGTCGCGGACTGGACCGGCCAAACCGCCACCGCCTACAAAAACGCCGCCGCCAACACCACCAACCTGCTCACCGCCGCCAACACCGCCGCCACCACCGCCGCCTCCGCCATCCGGCTCGCCGGTGGAGTCGTGGCCGCGGTCCGCGAAACCGTCCGCGATCTGGTCGCCCAAACCGTGGGCCGCCTCGCCGTCTGGGCCGCCGAAGCCCTGTTCACCTGCGGGCTGGCCACCCCCGTCGTCGCTGTCCAAGCCACCGCCTACATCGCCAAAACCGTCGCGATGATCTCGAAACTGTTCTCCCGCCTGGCCAAAACCATGGCCAAATTGAAACCACTGCTCAAACAGTTGAAGAACGCCTTCGGCGACATCGCCAAAGCCTTCAAGAAAACCCCGTCCAAGGGTGGCAAGGTCGACAGCCCCTCCACCACCCCCGCCGGAGTGAAGAAAACCGACACCCCGACGACCCCGTCGACCACCAAAACCCCGGACACCCCGACCACCCCGTCGACGACGAAAGACCCCAGCACCCCGTCGACCCCCGACACCACCCCCGCAAAGACTCCGGCGAGTACCCCGTCGACGAACAACCCGAAGATCACCGCCGACAAAGACTCGAAACTGCCCGACCAAACAAAAACCGACAAACCCGACCTCAACAAAACCAAAACCCAAACCACCGACTGCGGTGACCCCGTCGACGCCGCCACCGGCGAGTTCCTCCTCCCCGAAACCGACATCGACCTACCCGGCGTCCTCGCCCTGGTCCTGACCCGCCGACACAGGTCTTCCTACCGCTTCGGTCGCTGGTTCGGCCCCTCCTGGGCAGCCACCCTCGACATGCGCGTCATCGTCGACCAGGTCGGCGTGAAATTCGTCGGCCCCGACGGCGAACTCTGGCAATTCCCCCACACCGCCCCCGACACCCCCGTCCGCCCCGTCCACACAGGCATCCGGGCCACCCTGACCCGCACCGACACCGGCGGCTACCACGTCCACGACCCCGAACGCGACATCACCTGGGTCTTCCACCCCGACCCCGTCCTGGCCGGCCTGGACACCCAACTCGGCAACTACGCCATCACCGAGATCACCGACCGCCACCACAACCACATCCGCTTCCACTACAGCGATGACGGCACCCCCACCCACGTCACCCACTCCGGCGGCTACCACGTCGAGATCGCCACCAGCGAGGGCCGTGTCACCGCCCTGACGGTCACCGGCACCGATCCCGACAGCACCCCCGTCTCGACACGGGTTCGTGAATTCGGGTATACCGCAGGCAATCTCACCTCTGTGATCAACGGTGTCGGGGCGATGACCCGATACCGCTACGACAGCGACGCCCGCATGCTGGCATGGCGTGATTCCCGCGGCACCGAAATGGTCAACACCTACGACCCGGCCGGCCGCGTCGTCAAACAAGTCGGCACCGACGGGATCCTGTCGGCCACCCTGACTTACGAAACCCTTCCCGAGTTCGGGCGGACCCGCACCCACCACACGAATTCCCTCGGCGCCACCACGATCTTCGAATTCGACGAACAACTCTGCTTACGCAACGTGATCGACCCCCGCGGCGCGACGTCGATCACCGATTACAACGAATACCGTCAACCTGTCCGTCACGTCGACGCCTACACCAATACCACGGTCTACCTCTACAACAATGACGGTGACCTGGTGCTGCTGCGTCGTCCGGACCAGAAATCGATCACCATCGACTACGCCGCACCCCGACGCCCGGCCACAGTCACCGACGTCGATGGTTCGACCATCACCCGCACCTACGACGAACACGGCAACCTGACCAGCGTCACCGACGCCGACGGCATCACCACCACCTACACCCACCACCGATGCGGGGCACCGGCATCGATCACCGCATCCACCGGAGCCGCGACTCTCATCGAGGTCGACAGCGCCGGACTACCGATCCGGATCACCGAACCCAACAACGCGGTTACATTGATCGGCCGCAACACTTTCGGTCGACCCAGCATCATCACCGACCCACTCGGCAACGTCAGCACCCACCACTACTCGACCGAGGGAAAACTTCTCTCCCACACCGACCCCGAGGGCGCGACCCAGTCGTGGACCTACGACGGTGAAGCCAACCTGCTCACCCACACCAACCAGATCGGCGCCGTCACCCGCTATACCTACGGCACCTTCGACCTCGTCGCCACTAAAGAAGCCCCTGACGGCACCGTCACCACCTACACCCACGACACCGAACGCCGTCTCACCTCGGTCACCAACCCGCTCGGCGATACGTGGACCTACGAATACGACGTCGCCGGAAACGTCTGCACCGAAACCGACTACAACGGCTCAGTCACCCACACCGACCACGACCTGCTGGGCCGACCGGCCGTCGTCACCACCGCGACCGGTGTCCAACGCCGCCATTCCTACGACATCCTCGGCCGCTTCACCGGAGTCAGTACCGACACCGGTGAATGGATCACCAACACCTACACCCCGACCGGACACCTCGCAAACGCTCGAAACGGGTCAGGCGACACCACAATCCACTCTGTAACCTTCGACCACACGCCCGCAGGTCGGATCCAGGCCCAGCATGTCGACGGACACACCACCACTTACACCCATGACGACCACGGTCACCGAACCGGCTACACGACCCCCAGCGGCTCCACGACCACCTACGAACGCACGCTGACCGGCCAAGTCGCCGCGCTGACCACCCACGGACACCGTTTCGACTTCACCCACGATCTGCTAGGCCGCCAGAACAGCTGGCACACAACCGGAATCGGCCAGCACAACACCTACAGCTCCGCCGGGAATACCCTCAGCCGCGAACTCGTCCAACTCGATCCACACACCAGCACCCCGACCCAACTTCTCGAACGCGACGAATACTCCTGGCGCCCCGACGGCTACATCACCAGCCACACAACGACAACCCCGACCTCCAACCACCGCCGCGACTACACCCTGGACGTGATCGGCCGCATCACCCACATCACCACCCCCGGCGCTGGCGTCGCCGAGCACTACACCTATGACGCCCTGTCAAACCTCACCACCACCGAATTTCCCACCCCACCGGCACCAGCACACAACACCCCTGAGTCGTCCGACGACCCCCGCTTCGAGTACCGCAACAACCTACTGATCCGAGCCGGCCGCACCCGCTACCACTACGACACCGCAGGACGCCTGGTCCGCAAGGAAAAGACCCGGCTCTCCCGCAAACCCGCCACCTGGCACTACCGCTACAACGCCTTCGACCAACTAATCGAGGTCACCACCCCCGACAACGCCACCTGGAACTACACTTACGACCCTTTCGGTCGCCGGATCACAAAACATAACCACGCTGCTCAGACCAGAACTGAGTTCGCCTGGAACGGGGTCCATCTCACCGAACAATGCACCATCACCGAATCATCCATCCGAATCGATACCTGGACGAATCACCCCGATACTCATGTGCCCCTTACCCAGTCCGTCGACGACAAATTCTGGGCAATAGTCACCAACTTCGAGGGTGCCCCAACCCACCTCGTCGACCCCACTACCGGTCGAATCGCCTCAACAACCACCACCACCCTCTGGGGGAAAGTAACCTGGACTGGTTCCGACACGATACATCGGTTCCAAGGCCAACAATACGACTCGGAAACCGGTCTCTCCCACAACCATCAGCGATATTATGATCCAGAGACTGGCAGATACCTTACCCAAGATCCGCTCGGACTTGCACCAGCTCCAAACCCGAACACATTTCCTAACAACCCAACCGTATGGACCGACCCGCTCGGGCTGGCGCCGTCGAACTGCCGTCAGGTCAACTACACGGGAACCAATGGCGAAACCGGCGAGAACCTTCGACGAACCGCCACAGTAGGCAGCGATCAGTGGAACTTCAATACCGGCCATGGATACAATCGCGCCCATACCGATAATGCAACAGGTTTGCAAAATGACCTGCGGACCACTGGGTTGACAGCTGACCAAATCGAATCCGCCATCGTCAACGACGTATACAATAGAATCTCCGCAGGAGCGACGATACCAAGCCCAGGATCCGCTGGATTCACGGGCCCGCTTCAGGCTGTCGTAAGCGTCGACGGACACAACGTTGGATACAGAGTCAGTCAAACATCCCACGACAGCGTATTTCGGGTAGCAACTTACTGGCTAGATTGAAAGGATTTAGGTTGAGCGTCTTACAGCGACACGCACAGAATCTCTTGACGTCGGTCGACACTGCCGAGGAGAACAATGCCGTTAGCGCATTCCTCGAGACCGTCACATTTGCTAGTCACAGCGATATCGCCGCGCTCTTACATGATCATCTCCCCAGCGTGTTGCCAGATTGGGCCATTAACATTTCTCGGCGGCTCGCGAATCTTAGCGATATCGATTCTTCACCGGCTGACACCGCCGGTAAAGAAGTGTTGAGCACCGGAGTTGAAGAGCTCATTTCGGCTGCCCAATGGGTAATCGGGGCACCCAAATCAGAAACCATGCGAGCGCGAGCCCGCTTCGTGAACCTTCTGTCCACCGCAGATGCCGAGGTCATCGTGACAATGCTGAACCATGAGTTCGAGAAGGATTGGATGGCTTTACCCGTATGGGCGAGAAATCTGTCATTTCGACTCGCATGCCTTCAAAAGCCGAACGATGCCGATCTCCTTCGTCAGGCTGGCGCCGATCTTCTCTGCTTCGGCCCCGATTGGGACAGTATCGCCAACGACCTACTCGACCGTGCACGCTTCTTGGCCGGAAATGCTTAGACCGCGGGAGAACTATCACAGTGGTTGAGTTCATTTTCTCCGTACGAGACGAGCCACCAGAAGACGGATATTCTCTCGGCGACCTACATCTAATCGGTAATGCAGGTTCCGTTAACACCTGGGACGCCACGTACCCAGATCAACGAATGATGGTTTACCCGTCCGCCGCCGATCTACTCTCGGAAATCCGTCTACTCGTTGAACGGAGAAAGGGGGAAACGACATTCGAAGGCATAGGTTCGATGTTCACCGTGACATTTTCCCTCCAGAAGAGAATGGTCGAAACCTGGTATAAGCGAACAAAGATTGACACTGCACCACTGGCCGAATTCTTGAATGCAGCCGTCGGTAGCGCCAAAAATCTCCTTGACCACGGCGCAATCGCCGTTCGAGAGAATCGAACTGTATTAGATTCCCTCAGGGGAAAGATAGAGTTCTACGAGGCATGGCAGCAATCCATCGAGAACAGTCAAAGAATAGGTTCTCAAAAAGGAAAGCGTGACCGAGAATGACATCGAAGCTCTTTAGGATGCTGAACTCGAGCTCACCAATGCATTGAACTCCCGCGATCCGCAAAGAATCGATATTGCAAAGCATGACTTTATCGAGAAAGTGACCTTTGCTGACGCTCAGGAAATTGTCGACATGCTCCACAAGTCTATGGAGAAGGAATGATCAGACCTTGTACCATGGGCGCGAACTGTGTCGTATCGATTGGCTTGCCTGCAACGCCCGAACGATCCATCGCTGCTTCGCGAAGCTGCGGGCGATCCACTTTCCTTGGGCTGGATTTGGACAAGTACGCATATGCCTTTCAAGCGCGCTCAAGAACTGGATAATTCAAATTGAACGAGTGGACATGGACAGTAGCGGCGTACTGAAAATATTCAACCTCATTGAACTGGTATCTACCGGCACCATTCTCTGCGAGAATCAATGCATGGTCGGCGCGGTTTCCCTGGGCGATGTCACTTTATATGGCGCACGTAGCGACGGCACATTGGAGAAATTGCAGGATCCATGGACTGTTGATCATATCAGTTATCTCCGCAAGTCGGTCCAGTCGATTCGCGAAGGGCATTCCAACGGAATCTGGTTTACGGGCGATAATGTAGAACGGTTGAGCGGCTATGAGCCCCTAACAGGTTCGGTCAGGTAGCGATGAGACCCACTGTCGTGCAGTATGTTTCGCCGTGGCGGCGCCGTGGATCGTGGATGATGAGTTGT